>CAYZQA010000004.1:0-73269 GCA_964480745.1 uncultured Sangeribacter sp.
TATTCATCACATTGACAAACCTATTTCCCGCATCCATTCGTTAAATTGGTTCTTTGTTCTTATTACGCCTGTCACTTGCTGGCCTACATATTTATCCAGGTTATTGAACAGATGATCCATACCTACTCCGGAGCAACGATGGCCAAAGTCATTGACGATCGTCAATCTGTCATCCGGCAATAAGGGACGTAGGAAATCAATGTGACTGCATCCCAATAATTCGTCTGCTTCAGAACATAAAACATGAATACGAGTTGATTTTTCCTTTACAGTATCAATTAGATTATAATTATCATACTTATCCAATATCTGTTGGGTTACTGTATAGGTCAGCACGCCGTCCAATCGGGGACAGAAGTATGGGAGCTCCTCATCTTTCCATTGCGACAGAGTTTGTTTTGGATCAATACAAGGGTTTACCACAAACAACTCTGCCTCACCGCTTTCGCACATGATTGTCATCCATCCTCCGAGCGATGTACCCACAATTATCTCAGGCCTCTCATTGGCAATGATCTCATTGAGTAAGGCAAGCGACTCTTCGGGATTAGCATCCACTTCCGGAGCAATCACACGAAATCGTCCCTCGAAATGTTTTTGCAACTGCTCTCGCTTCGATCCGTTTGCTCCGGAGCGAAACCCATGGATATACATCATCACGGGTAAATTGTTTTTTACATTTTTCTCTGCTATCATTAGATTAATATTTATGTCAATCGTCTTTATTTCTTTCATTAGTTCGAAATATGAGTCTGAATTATTTATAATGATTCAGCATGTTGCGGATTATTCGTTCCATTTCATCTCGCAGGGATTTTGGCCGGAGCACTTCGAGTTGATCACGATGCAGGAGCAATTCCTGAATGAAATCAAAGGTTGGTCTCAGACGAAGAGAGAAGTCGGTAAACTCGTCATTAGAATTTATTTCACGTTGGCTATGATGCATCGGCAGGGAGCGGAGATATCCCGGTAACTCTGCATAGGTTCGGATAACAATATCCTCGACTTTACCTTCAACACCGGAAATAATTCCGAATACATCGCGGAAATATTCAGCCGGCGTAAAATCTTTTGGATATGAAAAACATTCATCCAATATCTGAAGACTACAAACGCGATCAAGAGAGTATATCCGATATTTTTTACTTGCATTAGATGCCAGAATATACCATCTTCGCTTAAAGAGTTTAACGCAAAGGGGTTCTATTACGCCGGAGAATGTAACTCCAACGAAATTGGAATATGAAATATGAAGTTTTCTGTTTTCTTGAAGAGCCTTTAAGACAGAATCAAGCCATTCACGCCCCGACGGAACGTCTTCTAAAAGAATCTTATCCGCAATCTTAGAATTGCCGAGCAATAGTTGGCCAAGGGAGAAACTGTCAAGACTCCACTTTGTAAGAGAGTTCTCCTCAATCGCTTCAGGATTGACAATCCTATAGAAGTTGAGTCCTCGTCCGCGCCTACATTCTATATCAATACCAAAATGTCGAGAAACGGCCTGACAATGATTATAGAACGTTCGTTTGGATAGCACTGATCCATTGTCGTTGATTGATGACTTCTCCCATCGTGAGGCAATTTCATCAAATGTCATTTCATCGCCACTCTTCAACGTGTCGATCAGCCAGAGATAGCGTTTAAGGAGCAATTCTACCATGTTCTCTTCTTTTTATATTGCAAAATTAATTCTTTAATCGGCAATATAATTTCCTATTAAAAAAGTTCTCAAAAAATTTCAGATGCAGGTCGGATAACGAAACAAAGCCTCAGACTATTTTAGGGAATAGGGCTCCCTTTAATCTCAATATCTGCACCACGCACATGATAGAGAGTAGGCTCTACAACATCCTTTTCCATCCCCTGAATCGGTAAAAAAGTTTTCAACATAACGAAAACTTTCTCTTGTACGGGCAAAAGTTTTCAGTATAACGAAAACTTTCTCTTGTACGGACAAAAGTTTTCAGTATAACGAAAACTTTCTTTTTATTAGAGTGACGTATAGGAGTATTCATCGCGTTACCCAAATTTGAATTATGCTTAGCCTTCGAAACATTAGTGAGGTTCATTAATTTTTAAACCCATGGTAGTTATATTCGTTATTAACTTAAGAAGGAAGACATTATGTGGTCGAACGGCACACCGTATTATTTCTTCCTAAAAAATTCACGTTGTTATTATTATATTTGAATTTTAGCTTAAACAGGAATTATGGAAAACACACAGGAAGAGAAGAGCGTTTCGCAGCAGATTGTCGATACGCTGGCTGAGGCCGGAGTCAAACATATTTATGCGATCACCGGAGATAGTCTTAATGCATTGACGGACGCCATCACCAAGGATGGCCGCATCCGTTTCGTCCATGTCAGGAATGAGGAAGCTGGCGCGTTTGCAGCCAGTGCGGAGGCCCAGCTGACCGGCCGACTCGCAGTCTGCGCCGGTAGCAGCGGCCCGGGGCATGTCCATCTTATCAACGGTCTTTATGACGCCCAGAGGTCGAACGCCCCAGTCCTTGCTATTGCCTCAACATGCGCATCGTCTATGTTCGGAACGGGCTATTTCCAGGAAACCAACCCCACGTTGCTTTTCTCAAACTGCACGGTCTATAATGAAATGGCCGTCACGCCGGCGCAAGTGCCGAGTATGCTCCACGGCGCGATGCAGACAGCCATTTCCCACGGCGGTGTCGGCGTCGTCGGACTGCCGGCAGATGTAATCACGCAGAAGGCAGCCGCTGATTCCGCATCCACACAACCTTCCTATACCATTCGACTTCCGGAGCCATCGGAAGAGGAGGTGGAAACGGCAGCCAAAATGATAAATGAGGCAAAGAATGTCGCCATTTATGCAGGAAGCGGAGCGGCTGAGGCAGCTGACCTTGTAAAAGAACTGTCAGAGAAATTGAATGCTCCAGTGGCCACTTCCTATAAATCCCAACTGGAAATGACCCGCGACATGCCGAACTATGTCGGTCACATGGGTTATCTCGGAATGTGGTCGGCCGAACAGGCCATTGCTTCCGCCGACCTTGTCATTATCCTCGGCACAAACTTCCCCTACCCCGGATTCTTCCCCACCGACAAGAAAATAATCCAGGTCGATGTGCGTGCGGAACGACTCGGCAAGAGGGCCAAGCTGAATGAAGGCATCCGCTCAGACTGCGGACTTTTCCTCAAGGCCCTGCTCCCGAAAGTGGAGGCCAAACAGGATGCAAGTTTTCTGAATGAAGCATTGGCAAACTGGAAAACCATCAAGGAGAAATATGAAATCCCGGTAAAGAACCCCGGAAAAGAGGGTTGCATAAGGCCGGAATTCATGCTCTCAACTCTCAATCGATTAGCGGCTGACAATTGTATCGTTACTGTCGACACGGGAATGAACAACGTTTGGACGAGCCATTATCTTGAAGCCGGCAAAGACCGGAAAATGATCGGATCATTCACCCATGGATCCATGGCAAACGCATTGCCGATGGCAATCGGTGCGGCTACTGCATTCCCTGATCGGCAGGTGATCTCCATCTCCGGTGACGGCGGTCTGGCTATGCTTATGGGAGAATTACTCACAATCGTTCAGGAGCAGCTACCGGTCAAGATACTTGTTGCCGATAACCGTGCACTCGCCTTCGTCAAATGGGAAATGGAACTTGCCAAGTACACTCCGAGCGAGGTCAGCTTGCAGAATCCGGACTTTGCAGAAGTGGCCCGCGCGATGGGCATTCAGGCTGAGACGGTCACAAAGCCGGAAGACCTTGAAGCAGCCATGGAACGCTGGCTAAACACGAAGGGTGCAGCCCTGTTGTCAGTCACGACTGATACGGATGCTGCTTCATTCTCATTCAGCAAGGAACTGATGGAAAACGCGAAAGCCGGCAACCCGGTATCCAACTTCATGGCTCCCGGAATGTAAAATATTATTAAAACAGATATAGAAAAGGCCAGCAGAAGCAAATCTGCCGGCCTTTTTTACATTACGGATTGCTTCACTCCGCTGCGGCAGACTTACCGCAGCAAGCCGCCTCGGATTCTTCGGGGCAAGAACCAGCAGGCTTATCCTGGCAATTGGACTTGCCGCAGCAAGCCGCCTTGGAGTCCACGGGGCAGGCAACCTTTGCTTCCTCCTCGATAACTGTGGCTTTATATTTCATTTTGCCAAAGGCATCGACGATCTTTTGCTCATCAGTCTTTTCCGCATCATAGACCACGGTCACGATCTGATGTTCAAGATCTGTATCGATTTGCTTGATCCCTTTTTCGAAGCGAAGGGTCTTTTTGATCTTGTTTTCGCAGTTGTTGCAAACCATCTGCGGTTCTGTCGTGACATGGAGAGTCTTAATATCCGCCGCGTTGCAGAGAAGGACGGCAGCAAATGCGAGGGTTGTGAAAAGTTTGCGCATCATTTTATATAATTAAAGAGTGAAGGGTCAGAGACGTCCAAAATTGAAGCGTATTCCGACATAGGCCATGGCGCCATGAATAGGGCCCCAGACGGTGGTCGGGTCGAAATAACTGCTCCAGGGATCGGCACTCCAAACCACTGGGTTCTTTTGTTTGAAATTTGTCAGGTTTTCGCCGCCGACATAGATTGAGAAATGCCGGAACCAGCGAGTCACCTGTAGATTCAACTGAGGAAACGCCTTGAATCGAGGTCCCCAGCTCATTGTGCCGTCAGGGAGCTCATATGGCGTAGGCATCCGGCCTCCTCCGTTGAGTTGGAAAGTGAGGTCGAATTGCCACAACTCGAGAGGGGTCGAATAAGAAGCTGTGAAAAGCGCCTTGTAACGGCTTGTCAACGGTTTTTCTAAGAGTCGCCCTCCAAAAGTTGATTTCACATCATTCAGACGATAGGCTGCTGTCAGAGAAAGCCCGAAATTCGATTCCCAGGTCAAATCGGCTTGAAAAACATGGGAATATGACTTCCCATCCAGGCGCGTTATGGTAAGCAATCCCGGCTGACTATCATAGTCAGCAATTGCCTGGGTCAGGAAATCAGTATAGAAATATTCTGCGTTCAGAATCAGCTTCTGGGATCCGAGATATAAAGAATAGTCTGCTGAAAGCCCATAATTCCAAGCCTGCTCCTGCTGAAGGTCCTCCACAACAATCGTTCTTCCCGCAGCAAGGAGATTATTGTATTCAGCCCACGGATGAACAGTCCGATAACCTTTACCGACGGAAGCACGGAGGTTAAGACGTTCGACAGGCGTATACTTCACATTGAAACGGGGAGTCACAAACGTTTTGTAACGGCTGCTGTAATCTCCGCGCACACCGGTCATCAACATAAGCTTATCGGATAAGGAGAAAGTATATTGGGCATACACTCCTCCGACTGCCTCGCGTTCAACAATCGGCTCCGGACCTATCGTTGCGTCACGCGATCTCTTCAATTTCTGATCGAGGAAATCATAATCGAAGCTAAACCCGGCTGAAAGGTTATGCCCTTCCCCAAGATCTGTTTCATACATCAGTCGGGCAAATGCTCCCTTCTCATTTACCCAGTAACCTTTCCGTCCGAAGGAAGCGTCAAGCTGATGCATGTTTAAGGCGCCAATGAAGGCGATGTTGCCATTGCGTGAGGGATCGACAATGAAGGCGTGTTTCATATACCCCTCATATCGGCGCGTGTAAAGATCAATCAGGAAGGGGTCGGCGGCGGCATTGCCGTGAAGATGACCAGTCTGCCCCGCTTTGCTTTTCTCATTGATAAGAGAAAGGCCACCATGGAAAATGTAACGACCTGCGCGCCACTGCCAGCGATTGCTGATATTGATCTGGCGTATGTCGGGCATGTCGGCGAATCCATCCTTATTCGCATCGTGCTGACCGAACCGGTCCTCAAAATGGGCGAGCAGGATTGTTGACAACCCCTCCTTGATATGGAAATTGGCATCGGCATTCAGTTCCAGCTTCAGATCGGAATCGAAATATGCATTAGCCGTCACGCCGGGCTCATCCTGCGGTTTGAGGTATTCTATATTAATCTGACCGGTTATGGATTCATATCCATTCTTGACAGTGTTGCTTCCCTTAGAAACAGAAATGCTCTTCATCCATGGGCCCGGGACATATCGGAATCCATAGGGGGCAGCCGCACCGCGGAAGGCTGGCATGGACTCGGTCAGCATCTGGACATACGAACCGCTCAGCCCGAGAAGCTTTATCTGGCGTGCACCAGTGGCGGCGTCCGAATAAGTGACATCCACGGAGGGGGAGGTTGTGAAACTCTCACCAAGGTTACAACAGGCTGCCTTAAAAAGCTCCGAGCGATCGATCATGAAATTATTCTCGGGTCCGCCGAGCATGTAACTCCCCCGTTTTTTCTGCGTGATGACATATTCATCCAAATCGGAAGAGAACACCGTATCCGTCTGCTGCACGCCCTCGCCGGTTATATCGCGCCCTGCCCCACTCATAGGTTGAGCGAAGAAAAGCATACTTCCGGAGAGCATTAGGAAGGAGATATGGAATCGGGATTTCCTCATCAGGCGTTTGCTACAGATTTATTCATTGCGACAGTGCGGTCAAATAGGATTTCATGCATATGATCCTTTGCCCACTGAATAAGTTCGTTAATAATCGGGAAGAGGGAGTTGGCGCGAGGGGTGAGCCGGTATTCCACCCTTGGAGGAACTTCGGCAAATACGCGGCGTTCGACAAACCCGTCGGTTTCGAGAGTCCGGAGGGTAAGGACGAGCATCTTCTGGGAAATATCGTTCAATTCCGTGGCAAGATCCTTGAAGCGCATAGAATCATGGCCGTTAAGCGTATAGAGAACAAGGAGAGTCCATTTATCACCGATACGATTGAGGATGTTCCGGATTGGGCAATCCGGATGCAATTCGTTTTTATTGAAATTTCTTTCCATAAGAGAAATAGAGGCAGTTTAATATTGAATTATTCAATAAAATGAGTTCAAAGATAAGTAAATTTTTCGGGTTTTCCAAAGACCGATTTGCCGTAGTTAAATATGAACACTTCATGGAGAAATATGCAGCCAAGGGGAACATTGTCTTGCTTGAATTAGGAATCGGCTACAACACTCCCAGCATACTCCGTTATCCGTTCGAACAGATCACATTCCGCAATCCCAACGCAACCCTGATCCGGCTCAATTCCGAATATCCATCCGGACCAAAGGAAACCGCAAGCCGCACAATAGCGTTTACAGAGAACATGGAGGTTGTTTTGGACGCATTGCTAAAATGAGACCCTCCTCCTCTACCCTATCATACCATTAAACAACACAGATATGAAAGACCTTAAAGAAGCCGCACTGAAATATCACAGATACCCTGAACCGGGAAAGATTGAAGTCTTACCCAGCAAACCCTATTCGACGCCGGAAGACTTGTCGTTAGCTTACTCGCCCGGAGTCGCCTATCCATGCCTTGAAATCAAGGATGATGCCGTCAAATCGTTTGAATACACCAACCGTGGCAATCTGGTAGCCGTCATATCGAACGGCACGGCTGTGCTTGGACTGGGAAACATCGGCGCTGAGGCTGCCAAACCGGTTATGGAAGGAAAAGCCTTCCTTTTCAAGATTTTCGCAGGAATAAATGCCTACGATCTTGAAATAGATGAGCTCGATGTCGATAAATTTGTCGACACTGTGGCCTCGCTCGCCCCGACTTTCGGTGGAATCAACCTGGAGGACATCAAGGCTCCGGAATGTTTTGAGATTGAAGACAAGCTGCGCGAACGTTGCAATATTCCCGTCATGCACGATGACCAGCATGGGACAGCCATCATTTCTGCCGCCGGCTTATTGAACGCGCTCGAAATCCAAGGGAAGAAGATCGGAGACATCAAGCTGGTTGTGAACGGAGCCGGAGCGGCCGCCATGGCTTGCACGAAACTCTACATCTCCATGGGCGTCAAGAAAGAGAATATCGTGATGTGCGACAGCAAGGGAGTAATCAGCAAATCCAGGGAAGGCCTCAATAAATATAAAGAATATTTTGCCACAGACCGCACAGACATAAAGACATTGGCCGATGCGATGAAGGGCGCCGATGTGTTCCTCGGCCTCTCTGTTGCGAACGTCATCACGCCGGAAATGCTGGAATCAATGGCCCCGCGTCCGATTGTCTTCGCATTGGCAAACCCGGATCCTGAGATTGCTTATGATGTTGCAATGGCAACCCGAAAGGACATCATCTTCGCAACTGGAAGGTCTGATTATCCCAACCAGATCAACAACGTCCTTGGATTCCCCTACATCTTCCGTGGCGCTCTGGATTGCCGTGCGGCTACAATCAATGAAGAAATGAAGATAGCCGCCGCTCACGCAATTGCAGAGCTCGCCCATCTTCCCGTCCCGGAAGAATTGTCGGAGACCTACGGAGAAAAACTCGTGTTCGGCCCGGATTATATCCTTCCGAAACCCTTCGACCATCGACTGCTGACCCATGTCGCTCCCGCGATTGTGAAAGCAGCCCAGGATTCCGGAGTGGCCCGTCATCACATTGATAATCTTGAGGCTTATGGAAAGGGCCTGGAAGAAATAATCTGCACAAACGATGCGATTATGAAATATCTCGCCCATGCAAAGGAAACTTGCGAATATCAGGCGGAATAACATCTGAGGAAGCGAATATAATAAAATATTGCTCTTCTAAACTTTACGCATTTTATGGATGAAATAAAGATCGGAAAGAACAAAAGAGGGTTAACGAGCGTTAACGAAGTATAATAATTCCACTTAATTTAACTAAACACACTATGAAAAAGTATTTAGCTGAGCTAATCGGAACATTCGTCCTGACGCTCATGGGCTGCGGAGCGGCCGTCTTTGCCGGAATTGGTCTTGGAACGACAGGCTACGGCATCAGCACGCTTGGCGTTGCGTTTGCATTCGGTCTTGCAGTCGTCGCGATGGCCTACACCATCGGCAACATATCCGGCTGTCACATCAACCCGGCCATCACGTTCGGAGTCTGGGCAAGCGGACGGATGAAGGGAAAGGAAGCCTGCGGCTACATGGTTTTCCAGATTATCGGAGCCATCATCGCATCTTGCGTCATCTACTTCCTTGTCAACACAGGAAATGCGGCCGGGGAGACGTCCATCTTCAACGACACGACAACGACCGGGGCAAACTCCTATCTTGACGGCAATCTTGTTCCGGCATTCACGGCTGAGCTGATCTTCACGTTCATCTTCGTGCTCGTCGTTCTCGGCACGACTGATTCCAAGAAGGGTGCAGGCGCGTTTGCAGGTCTCGCTATCGGTCTGACGCTCGTCCTTGTCCACATTGCTTGTATTCCAATCACAGGTACGTCTGTCAACCCTGCCCGTTCGATCGGCCCGGCTATCTTCTCCTGCATTGAAGGCAACTACACCCCGATGTCTCAGCTTTGGCTCTTCATCGTGGCCCCGATGCTCGGCGCTCTCCTTAGCGCATTCACTTGGAAAGTGATCGGCTCCAACGATTAACGATGAAGACCTCGTCAAATAAAATAAACAGAAAGGTCGCATCCTATGGGTGCGACTTTTTTATTGCTCTTGGATATTCCTCAGGCAACGATTAATTTTGCAAGCCGATAGGGAGAAACTGGGTTGAGGGGAACTGCAAAAGGATTAGGAGAAGGAAAATGAAAAAGTTTCTTAAGGATTGGACCCTCATCATAGCCATTGTGGCGGGAATAGCAGGCTATTTCATATATTCGGCGCTGCCTATTTTTGATTTTGCTCGACCCTGGGCATACGAAGCGATAGGAATCATCCAGCCGCTCCTGATCTTTGCCATGCTTTTCCTGACGTTCTGCAAGATCGACATCAGACACCTTCGATTTCGTCCATGGCATCTGTGGCTGCTTCTTATTCAGGGAGGAATATTCTGCGGAATCGGCTGCGTCCTCATTCTGCTTCCCCACAGTAGCCTACGTGTCGTGCTTGAAGGGGCCATGATCTGTCTGATTTGCCCAACTGCCACTGCAGGGGCAGTGATAACCAAGAAACTCGGAGGAGATGTAGGAAATATAACGACCTATACCATATTGATAAACCTGACAGCCGCTCTGCTTATTCCGCTTCTTGTGCCGTTTGTCCATCCGGCTCCGGGGACAGATGTCTGGTCGGCCGGGTTGAGGATCCTTGCGAAAGTCTTTCCTCTCCTTCTGATGCCGCTGATTGCTGCCTCTCTCCTACGCTTTCTCTTCCCGAAGTTTATAGAGACAATCTCCCGCTACCAGGAAATATCTTTCTATATGTGGGCCGTGGCCTTGGCGCTCGCCACTGCCGTTACAACCCGGAGTATCGTTCATTCCCACATTTCCTGGACAACGCAGCTTTGGCTCGTGGCTGTCTCGCTTGTCAGTTGCGTCCTTCAATTTTGGCTCGGACGGAAAATCGGATTGAAATATGGGGAGAAAATCACGGCCGGTCAGTCCTTGGGCCAGAAAAATACCGTCTTGGCCATTTGGGTAGGATATACTTTCTTCACTCCGGTGACGGCGATAGTCGGCGGCTTCTACAGCATCTGGCATAACCTGATAAACTCCTACCAGCTGTATGAGCATAAGAAGCACTCCGAATCGAAACCGGAGAAGATCATTTCTCATCCAAAGGCCGAAGGAACGAAGCCCGGGAAACGCTGAGAATGACCGCGAGCAAAGCGAAGGAGGCCGCAGCAATCAAAGAGGCTTTTTCCGCATGAAGGGCATTGGGAATGACTCCGAACATGAGAGCCACGATAGTAGCCCCCGTGGTCTGTCCAACAAGACGACCTGTAGACTGCATCCCGCCCGCAGCGCCAGTTCGTCTCACGGGAGTTGCCGACACCATCACAAGATTGTTAGGCGTCTGGAAGAGACCGAAACCAAACCCACAGAAGTACATTCTCCAGCCTACATCAATGACGGAAGGCGTCCCTGAAATGAATATGAGAAGGAGGAGGCCGACTGTGAAGAGACTCATCCCGACAGCCGCCGTGATACCCGGATTCCACCGTTCGGATAGGCGCGCCCCTAACGGAGCGGCAATCATGGTCGCCAATGGCCATGGGGTCATCAGCAGACCGGTGGCAAATGTGTCGAATCCAAATTCATTCAGGAGAAGGAATGGAAGGACCACCATCGCACTATTCATGGCAATGAAGCTGCAGATAGCCGTCGCAATGCTCATAGAATATAGCGCCGAGGAGAACAGATCGAGCGGGAACATCGGGTCCTTGAGCCTTCTTTGGCGGCGGATATAGACATACCCGATTGCAAGCCCAATAAGGAGTAGAGGGATTCCGACCCAAAGGGAAGCGCCATGTGAGAAGGAACCAAGGGCATAGAAGACCAATCCGAAAAAGACAGCATTTCCGACAGCTCCGCGCCAATCGAATGCATCCTTCCGGGTGTGGTCACGGCCATCGGGGAGAAGTTTGAAGGCGAGAATAAAGGTGAGGATTCCAATGGGGACGTTGATGAGGAAAAGCCAATGCCAGGACCAATATTTGAGCATCAAGCCGGCCAGGGTCGGTCCGGCTGCGGTCGCTATGGCGATCACCATGGCGTTCAGGGCGAGTCCTCTCCCGAGGATCTCCTTTGGATAGATTATGCGGGTCAGAGCTATGTTGACCCCCATAATGCAAGCTGCGCCTATACCTTGCATCCCGCGGGCAAGAAGAATAAAAGGGAAATTGCCAGCTTCAGCGCAAATTAGCGAGGCGATCGTGAATAGAGCGACACCCATCAGGAAGACAGGCTTGTAACCCCGGCGTTCCCCTATCGCGGAGACAGGAAGGAGGAGCATTGTGATGACGAGCTGATAAATCGTAACTACCCATACCGAGGAAGCATCAGATACTTGGAGTTCTTCGGCAATGACAGGAAGGGCAACATTGACTATTGTCCCGTCGAGGACAGTCATCACCAAAACCAGCAACACCGCTATGATGGCAGCATTTTCCCGGAGAGAGAACTTTTTATCACTCATAAAGCAAAT
Source organism: uncultured Sangeribacter sp. (assembly GCA_964480745.1). GTDB lineage: Bacteria > Bacteroidota > Bacteroidia > Bacteroidales > Muribaculaceae > Lepagella. The sequence continues at coordinate 11,940 of CAYZQA010000004.1, forward strand.
AGAACCGCTCCCTGTTTGGGAACGGTTCTACAAATATAGCTATTTTTTAATAATCTCTCAAAACAGCGAAAGAGGATTGTCGGGGGCCAAAGATATTAATATCCTTTCTGGGCGTTTTCGATCATCTTTTTGCCGGCGGTGATGTAGATTTCAACGCGTCTGTTCTGTGCGCGGCCTTCAGGCGTGGCATTGGATGCTACGGGGTTGTTCCAGCCCTCCCCTATTGCTTTGAGTCGGGAGGAGGCAACGCCATGGGCTGCAAGATAGTTGACGACACTTTCGGCGCGTTCGAGCGAGAGTTTGTTGTTGAGCGCTTCGGAGCCCGTGTTGTCAGTGTATCCGACGACTGTTACGTCTGTGTCGGGGAATTGATCGAGGTTATAGGCAATTCTGCTGAGGGCTGCTTCCGCGCCGGCGGAGAGGGTGTAGGAACCGGTAGGGAACAGGACTGCGTCTCCCATCACGAGTTTGATTGCGTCAAGGTCGTTGGAGTCTTTCACCATCTGGACTTTTATGTCTTCGATAGCTGCGTGGTTGGCTTCAATGTCTTGGGCATTTTGGTTCTCTTGGGCGCGGAGTTCATCGAGTTGCTGTTCGAGCTGTTTTTTCTGCCGGTCCATGGAGTTGCCGACCAGTGCACCGGTACCAGCTCCGAGGGCGCTACCGACAAGGGCTCCGATCCATGTTCCGCGGCCGCCGCCGATGAGCGCACCGACCCCGGCGCCGATGGCAGCTCCAGCAGCGCCACCGGCAGTTGCGCCTTGTCCGGCCTGTGTCATTCCGTCCCAAGTGTTACGAAGAGAGGTGCAACCTCCAGTCATCAAAGAGCCGGCACAAAGCGCGGCAATGAGCGTATTTCTTCCAAGCGTAGTGATTTTCATAATATTCAACGTTTTTATATTCTCTAAACAAATTTACACTTGGTTTTTCTTTGTAATACCCCATAAAAATAAATTACCCTCCCCCGTAGGGACATGGCGTGCCATGTCCATTTGGCGTGCCATGTCCCTATGGGGACGCGGGATATAAGATGTCTTGGCGGACATGGCGCGCCATGTCCCTAAGGTGGACACGAGATGTAAAAGGACAAAGCAATAGCGGCGGGTTTCGCAACCAGCCGCTATCCGTGTTTTCCATAAATACTTTCGAACTAACCTAACATCATGAAACGATTTCTGATTATATAACATTGGAGCGGTTCAGATGGTTCATCCAAACTTGAATTTAATTGTTTTGCGGAAGTATGTGAAATGCCCAATCAGGCACTTCTTTGACATACATCTTACCTAAAGCACCATTTGACAATCTGAAAAGAGGCCGGGCTATCTGTCCGTCACGGGAATTATCGTACAAATAAAGCCTATCAACCTTAGTCGCGATAGTTTCACAATTAAGTATGGATTTATAGTATCTTGAAATAATTTTGTCAATCGGCACCGAATGGCCTCCTTCCATAACTCTGTTGGCTATTCTGGCAGCATTGATTGATGGGTGCGCGGTTGAGATGAAGAATATTCGTACAAAAAAACCGGCTTCCTTAGCGCGAAGGATAAAATCAATCTTCTCTTCTGTCGAAAAGACAGTTTCAAAAACGAAACTTATCCGTTCTTTCAGACATTTCTCACGCCATTCCGCACAGTAGTTGGCAGCCTTTAGAACCGCCTCCACAGAATTCCAATCACCAAATCGCTCTTTTGCCACCTCATCCGGATTGATGTACACCACTCCGTCTGACCATTCATGATGCAAAAACTGTTGTGTCACGGTTGTCTTCCCCGAGCCGTTAGGCCCGGCGATTACGATTAGTTCCGGCTTACGTTTCGAGTCATTCATTAATTGCAGTTATTCAGACGGGCGGCCCACTTGTCACGATGGAGTTTGCGCTGTTGTTCAACTTCAGCCCTGATTTTGGCTTCAGCTTCACGTCTGCGCGTCATTGCACACTCGAGAGCATCTTTCATGATGCCTTCAAGCATTTCGTCAGTGGGATCTTCTCCCGACAGAAATCTGTATGAATTCAATTCTTTTTCAGACATGCGGTGTAGACGTTTAAGGCAAAATTACAACAAATATCCCATATTTATGTTGTTCTGCTGATTATATTTTAGAGAATTTTCCGGGTTGTCCGTGGATTCGGCGACGTCTGGGCGGACATGGCACGCCATGTCCCTACAGAGAGGCGGGATATAACATATCCCCACGGAGAGGCGGGATATAACGGGATATAATAGGAGAAAACAATAGCGGCGGGTTTCGCAACCAGCCGCTATCCGTGTTTTCCATAAATACTTTCGAACTAACCTAACATCATGAAACGATTTCTGATTATAGAACATTGGTGCGGTTCAGAAGGTTCATCCAATCTTGATTTTTTCAAAAAAATTTTCTTCTTTATCGAGATCGCGTATCTTTGTTACGGGATCATTCGGGATAGGTCAAGCTCAGACAGGAGTGCAAAGATTTTATTGCCGCCCGGGGTGAGCGAAGGATCCGGAAGACTGAACAAACGGCTTATCAGATGTTCCATCTCTTCGGGGGTCAATTTCTTCCCTTTCGTGATAGCCGCCGCCCGCGCCATTACCAGCGCCACACGCTCGGTGAGGGATACCGGCTTCCCGGCTGCATCCTTGCCGTAATTGGCTGAATCCTCCGTCACGGAATCAAGGACACGATAAACCACATCCTTCACTTCCGAATCACGCAAAGCCTGAGGAACGGTCACAATCCGCCACTCCTCATCTGAGACATGCTCAAGAGTCAGACCCATCTTTTTCAAGTCGTCACCAACCTCCTGCAACGCCTCCTGCTGCCCGGAATCAAGCTTGACTGTCTCAGGGAACATGACGCTGCGAGCCACTATCTCCATCTTGCCCATCTTTCCCAAATACTCCTCAAAAAGCACTTTCAGATGCGCTCGATGCTGGTCAATAATCAACAATCCATTGCGGGAGGGAGTAATGATATACTTCAATCCAAACTGGACGCACATCGGAGCCGGATCATGGGGCTTCTCGCCTTCCTCAAAGACATTCCGGGCCGGAAACTCCAAATCTCCAGGCGCCACAGCGTCCGGACGCGGCATATCGATCTCAGAAACGTCACTCCCGGAAGCATCCTTGCGGCCCATAAAACCTTCGTAGAGCTTCTCCCAATCGGAGCCTACGCGAGAAGATTGGCCGGATGAATGAGCAGAAAATTGTTGGGAAGCAAAAGGATTATACCCCGAGGAATAATCCATCTTCGGAGGAGTGGCAACCTCGCCTGTGCGCAACGGTTCGAGAGGGATGGCATCCAAGGAGAAATCAATGCTCGGAACGGCAGAAAACTTTCCGAGGGAAGTCTTTATTGCCGACACCAAGATCGGCCATATCTGCTGCTCATACTCGAACTTAATCTCATTCTTTGTCGGATGGATATTGACATCAATTGTGGAGGGGTCGACCGTGAAACGCAGAAAATAACAAGGCTGTGTGTCAGTCGCTATAAGAGACTCGTAACAAGACATGACAGCCTTATGGAAATAGGGATGACGCATGTTGCGGCCGTTGACAATAAGATATTGCAACGGATTGCGTCGCCTGGCATACTCCGGACGCGAAATAAAACCCTCAATCTTTATCAGGGAAGTGTCGACATCAACAGGGAGCAACTGATCCCCATTGAGATTATTTTTCCAAATATCCTCAATCCGGATGCGGAGAGAACCGGGTCGGAGATCGATATGGCGGTTACCGGTATCGATGCTAAGTTTTATCTTATTGTTTACGAGCGCGAGACGCTCGAACTCCCTCAGTATGTTGGAGAGCTCCACATTGTCGCTCTTGAGAAACCGGCGGCGAGCGGGAGTATTGAAGAAAAGACTCCGGACACTGATAACCGTACCTTTGGCGCAAACGCACGGTTCCTGCTCGACAACCTGCGACCCCTTGATAACAATGCGAGTGCCGACAGGGGCATCCTCTGTGCGGGTCTTGATTTCCACGTCAGCAATCGCGCATATTGAAGGTAACGCCTCTCCACGGAAACCCATTGTCCGGAGAGAGAACAGGTCGTCGGCTGACGTGATCTTGGATGTTGCATGGCGTTCGAAAGCCATGCGGGCATCTGTTTCCGACATTCCTATGCCGTTGTCTACGACCTGAATCAAAGTGCGCCCGGCATCCTTGACTATGATCTCTATTTCTGTTGCGCCGGCGTCTACGGCATTTTCCACCAACTCCTTGATTACAGCCGAAGGACGTTGGATCACCTCCCCCGCCGCAATCTGATTAGCCACTGAGTCGGGAAGCAATCTTACTCTGTCTGCCATGATTTAAATCAAAAAAACTGTTCTCAAGAAATATTATCAATGATGAGGATAACACAACTTCAAAAATTGGAATTCAAAGTTGACTTGCCAAGGCCCTTAGGCTTAGTCGATGGCGTCGGAACTGTTGGCGCCGGAGTCTTGGGGGAAGACCGGAATAATTCGGGCTCCTCAAAATATTGAAGCAGGGCGTCGGGGATTTCCCCGAGATCATCCTCCCAATGCAGACGCCCTCCGTACCAGCTTCGGCGGGGCCGGAGGTCATCGCGCCAGACAAAGCCGGGGAGGAACTGCTGTTCCGCTTTCTTGACATCAAATAGCGGCGTGACAGTGCCGGTCACCTCCGGCCACATCTTCAGGGCTTCAATCTTCTTGTCGGGGGTCATATCGAGAGAAAGATAAGAACTCTCCGCATAAACGAGTTTGTTGTAGCTTGAATCATTCTCCTGAGGAAGAACAATCATCTGAACGTTCCCGCTGACATCGAGATGCTTCAGGGAATTATCGGCAAACCATGCCTTGAGTTCCTTTCCAGTCAGCTGATTATAGAAATTCTCATCAATATGTTCGGCCACCATCCCTGACTCCGGGAGATAGGCCCATTCCGGAACAGAATCGTTGAAATGGACATCGATCCTGTTACCATAGACCTGCCGCTCATCGCTCCAAACCATAGGCTTCCGGAACATATAGAGCATCGAATCCCTTTCCTCGAATCTCAGCGTATCGGCAATCCCCTGGAGTTGCTGATTGAAGAATCTTGCATGAGGCCAAGCCAACGCTATATGATACTCCTTGGGGACCGGAGGGATAGCGGCGACGGAATCCGGTAAGGAAATCGAAACAGAATCGAGAATCACGCCCGCAGAGTCTTGCTTGACCGGAAGGGGCGGCAGCCAGGTTTCCATGCGTGACAGGATCGTATCCGCACGCAGGAAAAGCGTGTCCGGCCGGGAATACTCCATCAACATCGGATAAAGCGAAGCCATCGCGAGGCGTGTCGAATCGTTATATTCTCCATAACCTCCGATCAAAGTGACTTTTCGGGCCGTGTCAGTGATGACCATCGGCTTCGGGTTCATCAACGGATTGGAAAACATAAAGGCTCGACTCTGATGGGAAGCCTTATCATAAATGATGGAATCCCCTTCGAGAGTGGTGACGTTGCCAGTCGAATCTGTATGAAGAATCGTGCTTCTCGACGTCAACCGCGCCTCATCCGTGGCGGTGTTGTAAGAACCTCTTTTGGTATATATCGTGTCTGTCCGTCCTTCAATCCGGGTGTCTGTCCGAATATCCGCAATGTGGGTATCTGTATTGTAGAGGAGTTCTTCCGTGATTAACTTATAATTGTCCTTATTGTTGACCAAAAGGACATTGTAACGGAACTCGGCAAGCTTGGTCGCCGGCGAATATTCTCCATATTCAGAGGTCAAAGTGTTGACTTCGTCGAAGAGGCGGCCGCCGGTGGCATACCAACCCTTCTCGGAATTCAGGTCATAATCGAGGCTGTCCGTGATTAGGCGTACGTTACGGTTGCGCAATTCGACCTCACTGCGCGAAGGCCCCCGATTGAGAATGGCATGGCGCGAGAAGCCGTCATAATTAAGATGATCCGCATAAACGAAGAGAGTGTCTCCCTGCGTCATCTCCACATGGCCGAACGCAATAAGGGAGTTCTGCTCCGGATAATAGTATGCGGAGTCGCAGAACATCCACATCCCTCCATGGCGAAACTTCACCGAACCCTTGACCACCTGAAACTCCTCCATCTCTCCGGCGGGACGGAAAAGGGAATCGGCGTATTCAAGAAAGACCTTATCCTGCTGATTACGGTTGGCCGTCGGAATGGTTGGCTTCTGCTGCTCCTTGAGAGGGGGGCGGGTGAAAGAGGATTGCTGAGGATTCTCCTTGGAACGTGTCTGCACGGCACTCCATAGCGAAAGAAATCCTCCGCAGACAATTGCCAAAATCAGGAACGCCACAAACCGCGGCGTTCCATAAAGACCGAGTCTTTTACTCATTTAACCCAACCCTTATACTTGAAATCGCAGCCTCCCCAACCATCGGCAATCTTCACATAGGTCTCCCCTATTTTCTTTTCGACCCAATCTTTAAGGATTTCCTGCTTCTTGTTGGCTTCATACATCTGTTTGATCATGTTGAAGTCGTCTGAAAGAGTGGCGCGATGACCCGGAATGCGACTTGTCAATTTAACGATTGCAACCACATCGCGGTTCTTCTTCTGATCTTTCATGATGAAAGCCTCGGAAATGTCGCCCGGCTGCATGAGTTCTATCTTACGGGCCACCTCCGGGGGGAGATCCTGCATCTCAAAGCGCGAGGAAGCGGTCTGAGGATTGATCATCACGCCACGGTTGTTGCGCGTATCCTTATCCTGAGACACATATTTGGCAGCCTCATCAAACGTGAATTTTCCGGCAACTATCTCCTTGCGCAGGGAGTCAAGTTTGACGACGGCATCCGACAAATCCTTGCTGCTGACCTTCGGGGTCAGGAGGATATGGCGGACGTTGACCTGATCGCCACGTTTGTCAATAAGCTGGATGATATGATAACCGTATTCGGTTTCCACAATTCGCGACACCTTCTTCGGGTCGTTGAGATTGAAGGCCACATTGGAAAACTCCGGCACAAAATCCGCACGATTGTGATAACCCAACTCCCCGCCTTGCATGCTGGAGCCGTCTTCGGAATACATGATGGCAAGCGTCGAGAAGGAAGACTCTCCGGAATTGACGCGGTCGGCATAATCGCGAAGGCGAGCCTTGACGTCGTCTATCTCCTGACGGGGAATGACGGGATTGATGGTGACAATCTGAGCCTCCACCTGCATCGGAACGTAGGGGATACTATCCTCGGGAAGGGAAGAGAAATACTTACGGACTTCATTGGGAGTTCCCTTCACATTTTTTGTCAGCGAACTCTGGACCTGCTCGACGATATAGGAATTTCGCATCATGTCGAGCATCTGCTCGCGCAACGATTGCATTGGCTTGCGGAAATATTCCTCAACCTTTTCCTTGCTTCCGAGATTTGTTATGAAGAAATTCAGACGCTTTTCAACCCCGCTCAGGACCTGGGATTCGGGAGCAGTGATCGTGTCGAGCTTTGCCTGATGAAGATAAAGTTTTTCAACGGCGATTTGTTCCGGAATCACGCAGTAAGGATCCCCATCAATATGGGCGCCTTCTGATTTCAGCTGCATGTATTGCTCCTCGATGTCGGAGCGGAAAATCGGTTCGTCACCGACCGTCCATGCCACTTCATCCACAACATTCTTCTTTATCGGGGCCGCCACGGCTAACAACGCAGCGAGCATCATCGACGAAAATAATATTTTCTTGATTTTCACTTTTTCGGTATATTAAAATCCCTTGAAGGGACTTGATTTTCAAATAAAGCTCACACTATCTGGAAGGTCTCATCTTGCCGGAAACCGGATCATAACTCCCGGGGACCAATCCCCCCTCTTTTATCCGGTCGCGATAAATCCTCATAAGCATATTGTCACGCTTGCCGGCGGCTTCCGACTGCCTGAGAATGCCCTCAATCTTGCTTTTAGCATACTCATAGGGCATTTCCGACCCGGAGAGCACGTAATCCGAGATATGAAGGAAATAGACCGATCCTCCGTAGGAAGTCTCAAAATCCTTTGTCCCCTCAACGAAAGCATCCGCATCGAAAAAACGATAGGGAATCTGTTCGGCAACGAGGTTCCAATCATGCCAACGGTCAGGGAAATAGTCATATTGCGTTGCCCGGCGAAGGCCATATTTCTCTATCCAATCTGCGGACGATTCGGAGCCTGTCGACATCCACCGTCTCAAATCATCAAGACGATCATTGGAATCGGCAACTTTAAGATAGACCCCTTTGATGATGGGAGCGTCCAAAATCAATTCGGAATGATGGGCCGCATAATATTCCTTTATCTTTGATTCGGGAATCCCGGACTCCTGATTCTTCAGGGAAGATATATAACGGGCGACGATCAGGTCGTTCTTGTAATCCTCCGCCATCCTTTCGATCTCCTCCATCCCATCGAGGCTGTTGCGCGCAACGTCCGCGAGAACCATGTTGCGAACCCAACGGCTCACAATGGAATGGAACATAGCCACGCTGTCTTCCTCCGCCAAGCCTGATGGAATCCTTCGGATCACATCGTCAAGCAGCAATGAGGAGTCTCCGACGGAGACAAGGACCTCCTCCGATATCTCGACCCTGCCATCTTCGGCGCCCTTGGAGCATCCCGAAATCAGAAAGGGCATGATCTGGACAATGACCGTTATGAAAGCAAATTTACAAAAATTCCCCATAAAATGAAAACACTATGAAGCCCATGCCAGGGAAACCCACAGGGAATCTCCTATCTCATCAGCTTTGGAGCACCGAACAATAGGCCAAAGTTGAGGCCGAAATTCCAGTTTCCGGCCGGGGCCGTCAGATAGTTGCCATAAACAGAAAGGCTTGCAAACGGAAGATTGTAGACAACTGCCACCTCGCCGATGAATTCGGGGCGATTGAACCATTTTCCATACGAAGCGGGAGCAACGCCATTGTTGACCAATTGCCGGATAGGAGTATAACAGTAGAAATCCCCGCGCAACTGGAAATTACGAAAGGGTAGCCACATCGGGATGAGTCCGGCAGCCACATAATTGTCGGAGCGATAACCAACGTTGAAATAGTTTTCTGTGGCCGGAGTGGGCGCAAAAGCCGGAGCATGGATCAGGGTCGCCGTATAGTTTTCCTTAAGTTCCTGAAGCGTGCCGTAGGCTGTGGCCATTCCTCCGAGAGCAAATTTCTTACCCATAGGATAGAACTGACGCCAATATAACTCAAGTCCGGCGCGAGGCCGGTCGACATTTCCGTATGCAGCAATCTTCTTGCCGCCCGGCATATATCTCGACCTCTCGTAGGAAACGAACGCATCGGCCCTCCAATCTATTCCTTCGCTGGGATACATCGGGTTGTTGAGTGTGTTCGAGTTGACCCCGACATGAAGGATTCCGACCCGATATTCAGTCCTGTCTTTGGGCTTGCTGGCGTAGTCTTCGTTGCTGGTCGGGAAATATGAATCGGCCGTCAGACCGCCGGATAAGGTCACGTAGCCTTTCATGAGACGGCCGATCGCCCAGACGTAACGTCCGCGTGCGAAGGCCTCGAATTCTGTGATGAAAGTGGGGGAATCGGCTTTATAGAAAAGCACCTCCGAATCGTAATATTTCTGACGGCTTACAACTGCGTCAAACTCTACAAATGAGGGAATCTTAGACCGGAGGCTGAACTTCGCCCCGAACTGGGCTGCCATGTAAGATTGTCCGACCCACCCGGAAAGAAACAGGTCAAGTGAATTGAGGCTCAGCGTGTGGAAACCGGCCGAGACATATAGCTGGGAATTGGCAGTCGACGTGATCCATCCTCCGACGCTCAAAGACCAGGGGCGCTTCAGGGTCGTTGAAAGTTCAAGGGTGTTATGACCGTTCTTACCGAATTCCGCACGCGGGACGAGATTGCTGATTGTCCCGTCGGTGACGGCTCGATAGTAAGCATTTTCGGCTTGTGTCAGATCAATGGAATTTTTCCTCACCCCCTGGAAAAGATATTCCAGATAGCGCGCCTCTCCTCCCCGGACGCCGATCACTGCCACCGAATCAAAAACGACTTCCGGCGTCTTCTCCGCAAACTGCCTGCGACGTTCCGCAACTACAGCTTCGGGGCGCCGCGCATGAACGCGCTTCTTGATAGAATCGACCATGGCAAGGCCCGTCTTATACCCTATTTCATAAATCGTCGCCGCCTTGTTAAAGGATAGCACTCCGAAATTTGTAACCGGAACCTGGATCTTTATACCCTCCTTCTCGGGAAGAGAATAATCATTGTTCTGGATGATCATGTCTTCCAACTGATTATAAATATCTCCTTTCACAGGTTTCGTATCGGCCCGGGAAACGGAAACGCCAATGATGACATCCGGATTGAAATCCTCATGCATCACATCGACAGGGAAGTTATCATAGATACCCCCATCATACAATAGCGTACCGTCGACTTCGATGGGTCTGAACACAAGGGGGAAACTCATAGAAGCTCGCACGGCATCCCCGAGGTCGCCCTTTGAGAAAACAACCTTATGCTTGGCATAAACATTGCTGGCAACACACCTGTAGGGAACGAAGAGATTATTGAAATTCTCGCGACACTGTTCCGTATAGGGGGAATAGAGCTTGAGAAATTCAATATTCATCGGCAATGGGCTGATGAGCGACGTAGGCAGGATTTGGAAGGGAAGAGCCTCCTCAGCCTGGAAATTCACATTGATAGTGAGCCATTTTGGAGTTGGGGCAGGCTGATTATAATAAAAATAATGGTCGCGGCTGATTATTCCTTGACTCCAGTTCAGGAAATCCTTCGACATGAACATATCAAGCATCCTCTCCGGACTCCAGCCGCAGGAATAAAGACTTCCCACGATGGCTCCCATTGATGTTCCCGTGACGTAATCAATCGGAATGTCATTTTCTTCCAGAGCCTTTATGACCCCGACATGGGCAATCCCTTTTGCGCCTCCACCGCTGAGGACAAGTCCCACCGACTGACGGTTGGCGTTTTCAGTTTTCCCATTCTTGCTCACCGTGTCGCCGACGACAGATGACAAAAGCGTTAAGGGAGATGCAATCAATGCCAAAAACAAGAGGACAACTTTCTTCATCTTATTTTTTATTTGCGTTTCTTAGATTTTCCGGAGCGGGACTTCTTGGTGGCCGTTTTGTTTTTTCTGCTGCTCGAAGCCTTGATGCCTTTTTTTGAGACCTTGGCATCTGTTTTTGCGGAGGCCGAAGCTGCCTTAGTCACGACCTTCTTCTCCGGCATCTTGACCCCCTGCTTCTCAAGCTGGGAGGCGAGGTCGGCAGCATCTCGATAATTATTTGCGGCTGCCTGGCGGAAATATTTCAGTGCGCGGGGGAGATCCTGCGACACGCCCTTGCCATCGCGCAACATCACAGCGTAGTAATACGCCCCCTCGTCATTGCCCCGTTCGGCGGCACGCCAATAATTCTCGGCGGCTACACGATAATCCTGCAAAACTCCTCGGCCTTCTGCAAACTGGCGAGCGATATTGACCTGGGCCAAGGCATGGCCATTTGAAGCCGCTTTGCGGAACCAATAGGCTGCCTCCTGGTCGTTCTGTCGCACCCCGATTCCGTCGCGATAGAGAGTCCCCATGACATATTGGGCTTCTGTATCGCCATTCCCTGCCGCGCGGACATACCATTTCCAAGCCTCATTGATGTTTTCCTTCACCCCGATGCCCTGACGGTAACAATCGGCCACTATCCTCTGGGATTCTGCATTCCCTTCCCGAGCCTTATCGATATGAAGCATATAATCCGTCTTCATTCCGGGGGCAGACGCTTCCTGAGAGAATCCGGAAGGGGCAACAACCAATAGTTGGGCAACAACAAGGAATGGGTATATATATTTAAATCTCATCAACTTACTCTAAAAAATAAATCAGTAACTAAGCATGATTGACGCGGTCCTCCCCAAGAAGGAGGGCCGCGCTATCCTATTCCTACCCGGCAGCATAACCATCGGGATATAACTTAATCAGACGGGATCAGACGTATGAAAAAATCACTCCTTCGAATCCAGAAGGGAAATTTTCTGCTCAATCTCTTTGATTTCCTCCTTCAGGCGGACGATACGGTTCTCCATATCCTTCACCAGCGACGAACCGGCCGAAGACTTGACATTGAAGAATCCCATATTGTTTTCGATTGTCTGGAGGTCGTTGCGGCGGCCTTCGAGGGCGCGCACCAGACGGTCTCTCTCGCGACCCATCTTCTGGTTATCCCCCTTAAGCTCGTTGACGCGATTTGAGAAATTAGCCATTCTCTGGCGGCTCTCGCTGGCCTTGTATGCACCATAGAGAGCGTCGCACTGCTCACGATATTCCGCATAAAGTTTATCTTTCATCTTGAACGGGACGAAACCAATCTTCGACCACTCCTCCTGAAGTTCCTTCACGCGGCCAATCACCTCGCGACGGTCGCCATCCTTGGGCAGTTCTGATAGAGCCTTTATGATAGCTTTTTTCGCTTCCATGTTGGCATTCTCCTCCTTGCGGCGCTCCTTAGACTGTTCCTTCCTCTTATCGAAGAAATAGTTGCAAGCCGTTGTGAACCTCTCCCAAAGGGCATCGCTCTGTTTGCGCGGGACGCTGCCGATAGTCTTCCATTCATTCTGGAGTTTTACGACTTCGGCCATGGCAGCTTGGATATCGTCCGACTCTTTCAGGGCCTCTGCGCGTTCACAAAGGGTAGTCTTCTTTTCAAGATTAGCTGCAAACTCATCCTTCGTCTTCTGGAAATAAGCAGTCTTGGCAGCAAAGAAATCATCGCAAACCTTGCGGAAGCGGGCATAGAGGGCTGCATTCGCCTTGCGGGAAGCAAAACCATGCTCGCGCCATTTCTTCTGAAGGGCAATGATCTGTTCGGTTGCCTTGTTCCAATCTGAGAAATTCTTGAGTGTGGAAATATCTATGGCCTCGGCTTCAACACAGAGAAGGGTCTTTGCCTCTTCATTTGCCTGTTCCTCAGCCTTGCGCTTCTCGAAATAATCCTGATGACGACGGTTGACTACCGCGCTGGCAGCCTTGAACTCATCCCAGATTGAATCGCGCAGCTCCTTAGCGACAGGTCCGATATTGCGCCATTCTTCATGGAGACCCTGAAGGGTACGGAATGCGGCAAGGACATCCTCCTCCTCAGCCAGCTTAACAGCCGATTCGATAAGGAGGCGCTTGGCTTCGAGATTTTTCTTGAAATCAAGATCGCGGAGTTCCTTGTTCATCTTAAGATGATCATAGAACTGTTCCCCAACCGTCTGGAAAGCCTTCCATATTTCAGTTTCAGCTGTGGGGGGAACTTCCTTGATGGCCTTGAAATCCTGCTGGAGCTGCTTGAACTCCTGAAATTTGACATTCACCGTATCTATGTCTCCGGCAATCTCCCTCATCTGAGCGAGGATAGCCTCTTTCTTTGCGAGGTTATCGCGGCGGGCGGCCTCTTCGGCTTCGAGGAAAGCGGCGCGGCGTTCCTTGAATGCGGCATAAAGTTCCTTCATCTCTGCCTCAATGTCGGAAGGCGTGGCCACAAAAGTTTCGGGAGAATTCCCTTCCTCGATATGTCGGTTGAGTTCTTCGATCGACTCTTTGCTACGAAGGTTGAAAAAAGCCTGCTTGATTGCGGTCACATCCCTATGGGCCTCCATGTCATTACGGTCAAGGATAGCCTTCAGCTCATCGCGGAGCTCTTCCTTCGACATGTTATGGAAGCGATGCGGGTCGCGGCCTTCGACCGATTCATTTTCCTCGACGGCCTCGGTTTCTTCGACCGTATCGGCAACTTCGGCGATGTCAAGAGCGGGAGATGAAGTCTCAACACAAGGGGAGGTAGATTCCGCTGCTTCAGCGGCGGGGTTCGGTAGAACCGGAGCCTCGCAGGCACCGTTCTTTTCGATCTCGTTCATAGATAGGATAAATATCTGGTGTTAGTAGAACAGCAAGATTTAAAATCTCGAAAGATTTCCTCTGCTGAAGAATTTTTGAAAGAATATTTTAAGACGCGGCGGCTCACTCCTCCACTTCCATGGAAAGGACCTTCACGTCCTCGACGGGACGGTCGGCACGACCGGTCGCGACATTCTGAATTTTTTCGACCGTATCCATCCCGGAAAGGACTTCACCAAAGACGGTGTATTCCCCGTCAAGATGAGGAGTTCCTCCAATGGTGGTATAGTCGGCGACCATCTGTTCTGGCAGGGGGCAGTCCTGGACAGCGGCCTCGGTCTGCTCAATCAGTTTCTGACGAAGAGTCTCCAGAGCTTCCTTATCCCCGGCCGTCTGCAACGCCTCGATCTCAGAGCGATGCTGCATGGCAAGGGAATTGAAATAACGCTGGCGTTCATCCATCAGATGCCGCTGGCGCATCTGTTCAAGCTGCGCCTCGGAAAACTTTTTCCCTGTGACGATATAGAACTGGGAGCCTGAGCTTCTGCGTTCGGGGTTGACTTGATCGCCTGTCCGGGCAGCTGCGAGCGCTCCATATTTGTGATAATGTTTGGGATAGTTGATCTCGGCCTCAAGGGTATAGCCGGGGTCGCCGGCGCCGAGCATCTTTGTCGAATCCGCCCCACGGGAATCCGGATCCCCGGTCTGGACCATAAAATCTTTGATCACGCGATGAAACAGAACCCCGTTGTAGAGACCTTCGCGGACATTCTTAAGGAAATTGTCGCGATGGATGGGAGTGTCATCATAAAGTTTCACCTTAATATCCCCAAGGGAGGTCCTGATATCGACAACCGGACCTGAGGGAAGGGAATCGTTCTGGGCTGCGCCCGCATTAATAGCCATAATCAGGAATATGAGGGATAAAATGATTTTCTTCATAACTAAATGATCACAATCCATCGCTGGGATGGATACGCTTGTAAATTCTTCGGAAATTGTTGTCGGTCGCATTCAATTCCTCTACGTGGTCGGCATAGTCTTGCCCCCATATTGCTTCAAGAAGGGAGCTGATATAGCGGCGCTCGCGGTCTTTTTCAATAGCGCCTTCCACGAGAGGGACAATCCAAGGTTCAAACCGCTCCTTGTCGATTGCGCAAAGATAACGAGCGGAACTTGCAAGAAACTGTCCCGATATATCTACATCGCGCAATCTCATGACAAGTTCGGGAAGTTCCGAGGCATCCGCTTCCACGCAGTCAACCAAACGTTCATACAGCGCCATTCCGAGTTCCTCGAGAGTCTCTTTTTCTTCGTTTTCAGATGTCATATCAGTTTCTTTATCCGTCTAATATCCAAATGCCGGGAATCTCCCGCCAACCGGATCGGGCTTGGGTTACAGCCTTAAACACCGTCGGACGGCATCCGAAACATCAATTGGCCGGATACCGAAACCGCTGGAGGACGATAATTTGTTGCAAATGTAATTTTTTTTTTTGTAATTTTGTAGCTAAAGGAAATAAAAGTTGGCCGTCCGGCATAGAGGACTCAATCCAATCAGCCTGCCCACTTTTCCTAATCTATTAAAATTCAAAGAGATAAATGTCAGTAACCCAAAACAACTCCGGAGGGGACTATCCGGACAATTCATTTGTTATAGTTATCGGCCGTCAGTTCGGAAGCGGCGGAAGGATGATCGGAAGGAAAATAGCCGAGGCTTTCGGGGTTCCTTATTATGACAAGAGCCTTCTCAAAGAGGCTGCAAAAGAATTCGGGTTGGCTGACCATATCTTCTCCGAAGCAGACGAAAAGCGACCCTCGCTTCTTCGTTCGCTGCTTCATCTTAATTATGGAGCGACCTCCGCGCCGCACGACACATCATCCCTTAGCAATGAAGGGCTGTATACGGCCCAGAGCAAGGTGATCCGAAAGATAGCCTCGCGAGGTTCATGCGTTATTGTCGGGCGGACAGCCGATCATATCCTGAAGGATCATCCGCGCCTTGTAAGCATTTTTCTTCATGCTCCCATAGATGACCGTGCTCGGCGCGCTGCCGGACGCGGGGACGCAGAGGCTGTGGAAAAGGCAAAGTCACTGGCCCTGCATACCGACCGCAAACGGGAATCCTATTACAATTATTTCACGGGCAGAAGATGGGGGCAAGCTGACAACTATACGTTCTCCCTCGACTCATCAAGAATTTCAACAGAGGCAATTATCTCATTGGTAAAGGAAGCAATCAAACGGTCAAAGGGATGATTCAACCTGCGGCATTAGCTGCAATCCTTTATCCTGTAAACAATTCAATAGCATTAGGCTGCAGAAAAGCCTAATGCTATTTTTTTGTAAGCTAAGTCAACCTTTTGAGACTAAAGTGTGTTTTAGTTTCAAAATATAAATTGAAAATCACTTATTAAAACTAGAATACTATGAACACAGCACCCCTTAGCGGAATCAAAGTAGTTGACTTTACAGAAGTCCAGTCCGGTCCTTCATGTACGCAGATGCTTGCCTGGCTTGGCGCAGACGTTATAAAGATTGAGCGTCCGGGAGTCGGAGACGCAACAAGAAAGGAGCTTCAGTTCAATCCTGACCTCCCCTCCTATTACTTCCTGCAGCTGAACTCTGACAAAAAATCCATCGCGCTTGACGCGAAGACCCCAGACGGAAAGGAAATCTTGACCAAGCTGATCAAGGAAGCAGATATTTTTGTTGAGAACCTTCACCCGGGAGCAATGGATAAACTTGGCTTCGGTTGGGAGGAGGTCCACAAACTCAACCCGAAATGTATCTACGGAACAATCAAGGGTTTCCCTCTTTCATCTAAATATAAAGACCTTAAGGCATACGAACCTATCGCGCAGGTTACGGCAGCCGCAGCAACGACGACCGGTTGGTTCGATGGCGACTATAACATCCCGACCCAGTCCGGGGCTGCCCTTGGCGATTCAAACACGGGTATGCACCTTCTGATCGGACTGCTTGCAGCCCTGATGCAGCGTGAAAAGACAGGCGAAGGCGTATATGTCTACCAGTCAATGCACAATGCTTGCCTTAATCTTTGCCGTATCAAGACTCGCGACCAGCTTACGCTTGACAAGATTGGCTATCTGACGCAGTATCCTCAGTATCCTGATCAGAAATTTGGCCAGACTGTTCCCCGTTGCGGCAATATCGAGGGTGGTGGCGTCCTTGGATGGACTTACAAATGCAAACCCTCCGGTCCGACAGATACGGAAGAAGAGGCTAACAACTATGTCTACGTCATCCTTCAGCGTGGTGCGAAGGACTTCGAGGCTGCCTGCAAGGCAATGGGCTTTGAGGATTGGCTGACAAATCCTGACTTCAACACGGCAGATGCACGCGACCGTCACAAACAGGCTATCTATAAGAGAATCGGCGAATGGACGGCAGACAAGACGAAGTATGAGGTTACAGAAATTCTTGGCAAGGCAGGCGTTCCGGTTGGTCCTGTTATCTCGACCCAGGAACTTATGAACGACGAGAACAATTATGATGGCAACACTCTTGTAAGAATCAATCAGGGTGGTGAAATCGGCGAGTTCGTCACAGTCGGCGTTCCTTTCACTTTCTCCAACTTCCAGCCTACTTACGGCCCGTGTCCTTCATTGGGTGGCAATACGGATGAAATCCTCAAGAACCTCGGCTATACCGATGAACAGATTGCATCGTTCGCCAAAAACGGGACAACAGCTCCCCTTGCTGACGGCAAGATGTAAACCGCAGTTCTCTCCCCTGTCTGAAATTATATAAAAAGAGGCGACCCGGCAGAGCCCTCAGGCTGCCGGGTCGTTTTAAAAAATAGACTCTCTCCCTCCCATTACTCTTAGATTCCTCTAAGAGACGTTAAATCAATATCAGATATACTATGTCAACACAATCAAACTCAAATGCCGCCTCCACTACGGCAGCCCCAAAATTTCCGGAACAGGTGACCGGAATGTATATCCTTGCAGAATCCTTACGCCGTCTCGGGCTAATGGATGTGTATGGCCTTGTAGGAATCCCTGTCACAGAAGCAGCGTATGCGATGCAGAAAATCGGTATCAACTATTATGGATTCCGCTTCGAGCAGCAGGCCGGTATGGCGGCCGCAACTCATGGCTATCTTACCAAACAGCCCGGTGTCCTTCTGACAGTGTCTTCCCTGGGCTTTCTCAATGGTCTGACGGCAACGGCGAATGCAACAGTGAACTGTTATCCTATGATTCAGATTTCCGGCGCATCCGACCCGACAATGGTCGACATGAATATGGGCACATACGAGCAGCTTGACCAGCTCAACACGGCACGTCCGCTTGTAAAAGCAGCTTTCCGTTGTTCATACGCCAAGGATATTCCTTCAGCTGTGGCCCGTGCCTATCGTGCAGCCGTCAGCGGTCGTCCCGGCGGAGTCTATATTGACATGACAACACCCGCCTTAGGGGAGATTATGGATGCCTCAGAGGCTGAGAAATTATTCTATACTCCTGTCGATGTCGCTTCTCCCGTCGCTCCGACCCAGAAAGCAGTCGACCGCGCAGTTGAGCTACTGACCAGCGCCAAGCGCCCGGCAATTCTTCTTGGAAAAGGAGCGGCCTACGCTCAGGTCGATGACAAGATTAAGGAACTTGTCGAGACCTATAAGATTCCTTATCTCAGCATGTCGATGGCCAAGGGCCTTCTCCCCGACAACGGAGAATTGAGCGCACTCTCCTGCCGTTCGGATATTATGGAGAAATCAGATGTGGTGATGGTGATCGGCGCCCGCATTAATTGGATGCTTGAATTCGGACGCGGCAAATGGAATCCGGAGATGAAATTTATCCAGCTCGAAGTAGAGCCGGAGGAGATCGATCGCAATGTCCCGATTGCCGCTCCTGTTGTCGGAGACATGGGCGAGAGCCTCGATATGATTCTTGCCGCCCTGAAAGGAAAGACAATGCAGACTGACCCAACCTGGGTTCCTTCGCTGCAGGCCGAGACAAAGGCTAAAAATGCAAAATTTGCGGAGCGTCTTGAGAAAGCATCCACGGAAAGCCCGATGACCCACTGGACAGCCCTATCGGTTGTAAAACCGGTTCTGGAATCCAATCCTGATGTGATTCTTGTCAACGAAGGTGCAAATACGCTTGACGATACGCGTGACTCTGTTGATATGTTCCTTCCGCGTCATAGAATTGACTGCGCGACATGGTCAATCATGGGAATGGGCATGGGTTCGGCAATCGGCGCGGCAGTTGCAACGGGAAAGAAGGTGGTCGCTGTCGAAGGAGACTCGGCCTTCGGATTCTCGGGAATGGACTTCGCAACCATCTGTCGATATAAGCTCCCTGTGACTGTTGTGATCTTTAACAATGGAGGTATCTATAACGGAGTCGGAGTCAATCCGTCCGGCAAGGATGAGCCGGCCCCGACAACGCTCGATATCAATGCCCAATATAACAAGATAGGAGAAGCTTTCGGAGCTGCCAACTACCGGGTTGACAACACCGCTGACCTTAAGAAGGCCCTCGAGGAAGCCATTGCTTCCGGCAAACCGGCATTGATAGATGTGCAGCTCGCCGCCGATTCAGGCAAGGAAAGCGGACATATCGGTTATCTTAACCCGACGCCACTTATTGACTATACAGTCTAATCGCGTATAGAATTATAAAATCGGGAGGGGGAGTTCCACATTTCCTCCTTCTCCCCCTTATTTTTCCACTAACAAAAACTACAGTTTATGAATATCTCACATGTAATATTATACGCGATCGTCCCGATTATCGTCGTGATGTTACTCGGGTTCGTAACCGGCAAAAAAGGAATCTTCAACGGACAGGATTCGAAGAAATTCAATAAGGTCGTGCTTGACTATGCCCTTCCGGCCGCGTTGTTCGTTTCCATTGTTCAGGCAACCCGCGATGATTTGGTAAAGGACATAAAGTTGACCTTGGTTTCAACAATAGGCATCATGGCCTGTTTTATGCTGGTCTATTTTGTCTTCCGTTTATTTAAGAAGAACACGGGGGCCGACGCCGCGGTATCGGCCTTGATCAGCGGCTCGCCGACAATCGGGTTCTTGGGCTTCGCAGTGTTGGAGCCTATCTTCGGAACGACTCCATCAGTGGCCCTTGTCGTGGCGATCGTCGGAATCGTTGTCAACGCGATCGGTATTCCTGTCGGTCTGTCGTTGATGAACGCTTCTCTCGACAAGCAGACAACAGCTCAAGGAGGCACAAAACCTAAACGTGAAAGCGCATGGAAGCCTGTGCTCCACGCTCTTGAGCAACCGGTAGCCTGGGCGCCGATTCTGGCCGTGATATGGGTTGTAATCGGTATTCCATGGCCTAAGTACCTCAGCCCTTCATTCGACCTTCTCGCGAAGGCGAATGCTTCGATGGCTGTGTTCTCGGCCGGTATCACACTTTCCTCTATCAAATTCACCTTCAACTGGCAGGTTGTCCTGGGTTCGATCATGAAGATGTTCGTAATGCCATTGGCAGTCCTTCTTCTTGGCCTCTGGTTCCACATGGATCCTCTGAACCTCAAGATGCTGGTTGTAGCAGCAGCCCTTCCCCCGGCTTTCTCCGGAATTATCATTGCGGATGAGTATGACACATACGTGGCAACCGGTACGTCATCACTGACCTTGTCAGTCATCCTGTTTATCGGATGTTGTCCTCTCTGGATATGGCTTACCAACCTTGCCATCGGAATATGATGACATAGTATTCCAAATATCAGAAACGTCCTGTGGAGAATTTCCATGGGACGTTTCTGTGTGCAAGCCGTAGCAAACCCGTTACAGTGAAAATACGTTAATAAGTCATGAAAGATAACGAAAAAGGTATGACCGGTCAGATAGAAACCTCTCCGGCTAAAGGATCCAATGAAGGGAAGGACGTCAAAAGCGTACTGAAGGATATTGTCAAGTATCTTCTTCCGGCAGGAGTATCCGCGGCGATGATTGTCTGGCTGTTTAGCAAGGTTAAGTTCTCCTCGATCGTGGATGTGATGAGGGAAGGCTGCAATTATTGGTGGTTGCTCCTGATGTGTCTTGTGCTTGTAGTTTCGAGGTCAATAAGAGGACTACGTTGGGGAATCCAGCTGCGGGCAGCCGGCGTGAAACGAATGCCTGCCTTTGCCGAGATGGTGTCGATATATGGCGCCTACGCCTTGAATCTGCTTTTCACAGGAGTTGGGGAGGCTTGGAGATGTCTCTACGTCGCAAGAAGGCAGAAAGCCGATTTGGCGACAGTGATAGGCACCGATTTGGGCGACCGGATTTCGGACGCGGTAATGATTGTCTGTCTTGTGATCTCGACATTGTTCCTCGCGCGTCCGGCATTGGACAAATTTCTTGATCATTATCGCTTCGGGGAGCAGCTCGTGAGGGTATTCTCTTCTCCTTGGCTATGGATCGGAGTAGCTGTTGTGATTTGCGGGCTGATCTTCCTGATATTTTCTAAATCGCAGAACAAGGTCCTTGTTAAAATCCGGACCGCCATCAAGCAGCTATGGGATGGATTCAAGATTCTGTTCACGATGAAACATCAGGTTGTTTTCTGGTCTGAGACGTTAGGAATATGGATTGCCTACTTCCTGATGACTTATCTCTGTTTCTTTGCATTTCCCTTTACTCGCAGCCTGATCACTCCTGAGTTAGGATATGGATTGCTTCCCGGGTTGGTAGTTTTTATTTTCGGATCGCTCAGCATTGCGGTTCCCGCCACGGGAGGCCTCGGACCATGGAATATTGCGGTTATGTTCGCCCTCACCCTTTATGGGGTCAGACAAACGGATGCGGCAACATATGCGATGGTTGTATGGGCGTTCCAGACTGTAACCCAGATACTGATGGGATTGGTAAGTGCCGTCTATATCACATTGTTCAGGGATAGGGAAGAAGCTGAGAAACTCAATTCGTCGGCTGAATGAAGATAATCCCCTCCATAATGAAAGAAGTCCCGCCTGGTTGATCCGGCGGGACTTTTGACATTTATACAGTTAATTTTCACTTATCGGAAGAAGCGACCAGACGGCAAATCTCCCCTATCCAAAGGACAAGCGAAGTCGCTCCGATGATAATGAGCCAGTCCGTTATCTTAAGAGGCACGACGTTGAAAAATTCCCCACCTACCGATACGATAAATATCTGTCCAATAAGGATGACAGCGGCAATAAGAATGAATCCGGAAGCACCTTTGAAATGGAATGCGGAACGTCCGGTCTCAAATGCGCGTGCATTAAACATATTCCAGAATTGCAGGAATACGAAGATTGTGAAGAAAAGGGAGAGCTCGTAAGCCGACAGACCGGTATTCACAGAAGAAACGGCCGCAGTCCCGATCTGAGTCAAGGACGTGATATCAGTGTGTTCGAAATACCACAACAAGCCCAGAAGAAGGAGGAAGAAGATTCCACCGACGCCAATGATTGAGCGCCACATCGGGCGATTGATAATGAAGGCCTCACGCGAGCGTGGCTTCTCTTTCATTACGCTTGATGAAGGAGGCAGCGACGCAAGAGCCATGGCTGCAAACGTATCCATTATAAGGTTGACCCAAAGCATCTGGGTGACAGTCAACGGGGATTCCATTCCCATGAAAGCGCCTGCAAGAACAATAAAGCAGGCTGCGACATTGACAGTCATCTGGAAAAGGATAAATCTCTGGATATTCTGATAAAGAGAGCGACCCCACATGACGGCGCGTCCAATCGATGAGAAAGAATTATCAACGATGGTGATGTCGGAGGCCTCCTTGGCAACGGATGTGCCGTCGCCCATGGAAAGTCCTACGTGGGCGGCTTTCAGAGCCGGGGCATCATTTGTCCCGTCGCCGGTGACGGCCACAACCTCATTGTTCGACTGGAGAGCCTCAACGAGGCGTTTCTTATCCATCGGCCGGGCGCGGGCAATAATCTTAAGGTCGCCGACACGCTCCTTAAGCTCCGCATCGGAGAGTTCTGCAAATTCAATACCGGTGATGATGTTCTTATCCGTATCCACGGCATCGTTCCAGATTCCCACCTGTCGGCCTATTTCCTTGGCGGTTCCGGGAGTGTCGCCAGTTACGATCTTGACCTTGATTCCTGCATCCGTCACTTCGCGGACAGCATCGGGCACATCGCTTCGGACGGGGTCCGAGATGGCTACAATGCCGAGGAACACCAACGCATCGGCAACCACCTTTCCATCCTTAATTGTCTCATCGCCATCTTCCAGAATCTGATAGGCAAAACCGAGTGTTCGCATCGCCATATTCTGATATTCGAGAAGCTGGGCATCGATCTCCTTCTTCGTGACTCCGGACGTCTCCTTACACATTCCAAAGACGATTTCCGGAGCGCCCTTTACATAGAGGATCCGTTTGCCGGTAGAGGACTTAACTACTGTAGCCATATATTTGCGTTCGGTCGAGAAAGGAAGCTCCTCGATACGCTCTGCCTTTTCACGCAGGTCTTCGTAGTTGATACCCTTGTTGAGAAGCCAAAGGATCAATGCGCCTTCAGTCGGATTGCCAAGCACCTCGGGTTTCTCTCCCGAAAGATCCAGACGGGCTGTGGAGTTAAGGGCTATCCCCTCTTCAAGCACATCTGCAGGAGGGTTGCCGAAAAAATTTGTCTTATAGACCTGCATCTGGTTCTGGGTCAGCGTACCGGTCTTATCCGTACAGATCACGGTCGTTGCCCCCATCGTCTCGCAAGCATGCATCTTCCGGACAAGGTTGTTGGTCTTGAGCATCCTGCGCATGGAATAAGCCAGCGAGAGGGTGACAGCCATAGGCAGACCTTCCGGCACAGCCACAACGACGAGCGTCACGGCAATCATCAGCGTCTGGAGCAGATAAGCAATGAAATCGACCAGTTCAAAAGAGGAATTGGCGAAATACATTATAATGCGTCCCACAACAATCAGTCCGGCAAACGCGTATGAAATCTTGGTGATAAGGTCGCCGAGGCCATCAAGCTGTTCGTTGAGAGGGGTCTTGACGCTGTCATCAATCTGAGCGGCTTCAAAGACCTTTCCGTTCTCCGTGTGGTCTCCGACGGCTGTTACGCGCATTATGCCATGACCTTCCATAACTTTCGTTCCACGCATGGCCGTATTGGAGGGGAAAGTCGCATCGGGATCGAACTGGGCAGGGTCTGTGGTCTTATGACACATCGGCTCGCCAGTAAGGGTCGACTCATCAATGTTGAGCGATACGGCTTCAAGAAGTTCCCCATCCGCAGGAACTTCCTCGCCCGTGTTGAGGATCACGATATCTCCAACAACCACTTCCTTGCGGGGAACCTGCGTCACATTCCCATTACGGATAACCTGGACCGGCTCATCATCATTCACCTGGTTGAGGAGGGCAAATTCCTTGTCGGCCTTAAGCTCGAAAATGAAGGCCAAGCCCGTAGCCAGAAGGATAGCGATGAAAATTCCGACAGGCTCAAAGAATACACCAGCCCCTTTTCCGAGTCCCCAGAACTCATAGCAGGAAATGCCGATTGAGAGGGCTCCCGCAATCAGAAGGATAATGATAAGGGGATCCCCGAATTTTTCAAGGAAACGTTTCCATAACGGATCCTTATCTGGAGGCGTGAGGATGTTGGCCCCATGCTTCAGCCTGCTTTCGGCAACCTGTGCGTCGGAAAGGCCGGTAAGGTGAGATGTTTTGGATTCCATAAACTAAAAATGTTATTGTTATTCTGTTGCAAAGTTACCAAGAGTTAGGCAAGAATGCAACGCCCTGCAACATTTCAGTCAAAACGGCAGGCTTGAGCCCCTAAAAGCTTGCAATATTAGAAGAGACAGGCCGCTTGGACTAAATTATCCAAGCGGCCCGGCAATATGAATGAATGTTAGACGGGGTCTTAATTAACGATGTGAATCTTCAATACGGCGGCGGAGGGAGCTGTTGAATGCCTCCTGGCCAAGGAGATTCTCTACTGTCAGATGCATACGGTAGCGCCAATAATGACGGGGATTTGCAGGCACATTAATCTGTTCTTCCTGCGGGTTCTCCCTGCGGAGTCCGCCATCCATTGAGAGCCAGTCCTGAAGCGGAAGGATACAGAGCATCGAGGGGCTCTTCAGCTGCAGCTCGATGATCTTCTCGCATATCCAAGGCTCTGCATAATAGGGAGCCTCGCCATATTCATGGAGGACATGGTTGAAGAAGCGCTGCGAAGCGGCATGATCTTCTTCCCACCAAGCACGGATTCCACCCATATCATGGGTCGAAGTCGTGCAGACAGAGAAGTAGGGATAATGCCAAGTGTCACCAAACTCCGACTTCGGATCCTTCGGCATGCGCTGGATTTCAAGAGAAAGAATCTCAAGATTATGCATGACAGGCGGAACGCAGTCAGGAATCATACCGAGGTCTTCCGCACATGCAAGCATCGAAGTCGCGTCCAGAAGAGGAGGAAGTTTCCACATTGCCTTGCCATACCAGAAATCATTATGACGATGATAGAAGAAATCAGTATAGAGGCGGTTGAAGTTCCATTTCTCGTAGTCGGTCAAGATGCGATACTGATACGTGTACTGAGCGGCGATACGGGGATGGTAGTGGCCTTTCTTGTAAGGATCCTCAATAAAGAGGACGTCGTCAAGGATACCAAGAAGAGCGTTGCGGAAACGGTCGTTCTTTTCATCGCGCACCTGCGAATCGAAATACTCTTCAACTTTCTGCTGGGTGTTGACATATTCCTTCAGGCAATAGCGGTCGCCGCCGATGCGGTCGAGGAAACGTTCGCGGGCTTCATCCTTGTCTGCTCCGAAGAAATCTGAAAGCATCCAGTCGAGGACGAGGGGATTGGCCTGAAGGTCAGGATTGATCCAGAAATCATAGTCATTGCGGAGTTCTTCCGGAGAGAACGGAAGAGCAGGGTTGAAATATCCGAGTAGACCATGGACAGCCGACAGAGGAATCTGCCAGATACGGAAGAAGCCGAGGATATGGTCGATACGGTAAGCATCGAAATATTCAGCCATCTTACGGAAACGGTCTTTCCACCAACGGAAGCCATCTTCAGCCATCTTGTCCCAATTGTAAGTCGGGAAGCCCCAGTTCTGGCCGAGCACTGAGAAATCATCCGGCGGCGCACCGGCCTGACAATCCATGTTGAAGAGACGGGGATCGGTCCATGCGTCGACGCTGAAGCGGCTGATTCCAATTGGAATGTCGCCTTTGAGGACAACATCGCAGGAATGGGCGTAATCACGCACTTCGCGGAGCTGACGGTCGAGATGATACTGGATGAAATAATAATAATCGACGCGCTCGCGATTTGCATCCATAAAGGCATTCACGCGGCCTTCGTCGTATTCTGCATATTGTCCCCAGGCATTGTTGTCAGGGGTCCCATAGAGGTCGCGGAGCGAACTCCAGGCAGCATAGGGACGCAGCCAGTAATCGTTATGTTTTACAAACTCACGGAAGCTCTCTGTCTCTGACAGGGCGTTGAAATCCTGAGCGTAGAGTTCATGGAGATAGTCATGCTTGGCATTGTTGACACGCTCATAGTCTATCTCTGAAAGCGCGTTGAGTTCCTTGCGGAGAGCCTCGTAATGTTCCATGCGCGCCTTGTCCTTAAGCACGCCACAGTCTTCGAGACGGAGGAACATCGGGTGGAGGGCGAAGATTGAATTGGCCTTATAGGGATAAGAGTCAACCCAGGTTCCGGTCATTGTGGTGTCGTTGATCGGGAGAATCTGAAGGACATTCTGCCCCGTGAGTTTACACCAGTCGACCATCTTCTTGATGTCCATGAAGTCTCCAACGCCGAAATCTTCCTCGGAACGGATGGAGAAAACAGGGATTGCCGTTCCGGCCCCTTTCCAGGCCTCCATGGGATTGGCAAAGCGGATTCCGTCGATGACAATCTGTTCGGTAGGAGTCTGGCGGACAACTCCAAAAATACGGTTGTTCATCGCTTCCCAGCCGCGGACACGTCCGTCAGGACCGAGGACAACGAATTTATATTCAAAAGGAGGACGGACATGGCTGAGGGGAATGTTAATTTCCCATTCGGGGAAATTGGCATCGTTCATTCTCACTGCCAGAGCGGGATCCCAGTTTCCAAGGGCCTCCCCTTCTCCACAGATGGCCAGACACTCGTCGGGCGCTATCATTGGAGCCTCGATTCGGATATTGAGGGAACCCGGCAGCGAGGGAAGCTGCTGGTCGCGCTTCGGGCGACGGAGCATGCCGTCGACGAAAGCAGAAGAATAGAAAGGCTTGTCGGAAGGCATGTTGTGCCAGGAATCGAAGATTGTGCAAAGATCGATTCCTTCGCCGGAGACAAAGCGATGGGCCTTGCCCCACTCAAAGCGCCACTCGCGTTCGGGAGCCTTGACGATGAACCAGTAATTGAAATCGCCCGGATTGTCCTCCACTTCGAGTGAGAACTGCCACATATCCGGACTCGTGAGGCTCATCTCGCATGCCTTATGCGGATCGCCTGCACCGAGAGCCGGGTGGTCTCCACAGATGTAGAGAGCCTCGCCCCAGCTGGTGTGGTAATTGATATTGAAAGTAATTTTCATGATCTCAATATGTTGATTTAGATTCTAAGCGTATCGGGTTATATTCTGTTGGGGTTAACCGCATTTTGAGGTCCCGCAGGTTGTGCAGATCAGACAACCTTCCTGATAGATGAGGGTCTCCGCGCCACAGTTGGGACATTTCTGGCCGGCCGCAGCCGTTCCATTCGTGATATATTTCTTAAGAGCCCTTTCGACTCCCATCTTCCATGTGTTGATATTGGTCGAATCGAGGTCGAGACCGCCGACAAGTTTGAGCACCTGGTCGATCGGCATCCCGTAACGGAGCACTCCGGAAATGAGCTTGGCGTAATTCCAGAATTCAGGATTGAATTTTTCCGACAGGCCCTCGATTGTCGTCTTGTAACCGCGTTTGTTGATAAACTGGAAGTCATAACGCTTGTTGCCATTTTCGTCGAAGGCCTTGATGATCTTACCGTGGTTGACGCTCTTGGGACAGAATATTCCATCCTCATCGTCTGCCAGACCGGTAAAGATTTCGTAAGGCTTATTGTCGACCAGGCCGACAAATGCAATCCATTTCTCCTTATTGTTCTGGAAGCGGACAACGTCAGCCTCCAGCTCTATCGGACGCTTGCTGATATGGGCCGGAGTCGCGATATAAGTAGCAGCGGCCGGAGCGGGCGTCTTCTTGACCGCCTCGATGACATTGTTACGCGACCCGTCGCGATAGACCGTACAACCCTTGCAGCCGGATTTCCAGGCCTCCACATAGAGATTACCTACAAGTTCCTCCGTAACGTCTGCGGGGAGATTGATGGTGACGGAAATAGAATGATCCACCCATTTCTGAACCCGGCCTTGCATCCTGACCTTCTCCATCCAGTCGACATCATTGCTTGTGGCCTTGTAATAGGGAGATTTCTTGACCAGCTCCTCTATTTCCTCGGCGGTCATGCGGTCCTTACGTTCAATGCCATTAATCTTCATCCATTCGAGGAACTTAGGGTGATATACAATATATTCCTCAAAGGCATCGCCGACCTCGTCAACAAAATCAATCCTTACGTTTTCATCCCCGGGGTTCACTTTCCGGCGCCGCTTGTAAACGACATTGAAAACAGGCTCGATGCCGGAAGATGTCTGGGTCATAAGGGAGGTTGTGCCGGTAGGAGCGATGGTAAGACAAGCGATGTTACGGCGCCCATTTTTTACCATCTCTTCATAAAGCTGGGGGTCAGCTTCGCGAAGACGGGCAATATAAGGATTGTTTTTCTCGCGTTCGGCATCATAGACCTCAAAAGCGCCACGCTCTGAAGCCATCTTGACGGACGCGCGATAATAAGCCAGGGCCAGTTCGCGATGAACCTTAACGGAGAAATCGGTTGCTTCCGGAGTCCCGTACCTAAGCCCGAGGGCAGCAAGCATGTCGCCTTCGCCGGTAGTGCCGCATCCTGTGCGTCGTCCCTGCAATGTCTTCGAACGAATCTTTTTCCAAAGGTTAAGCTCCGTGCTCTTCACTTCCTCTGTCTCCGGGTCAGACTGAATCTTGGCAATGATAGTGTCGATCTTCTCCATTTCAAGATCGATGATATCGTCCATTATTCGCTGTGCCTTGCCGACATGATCCCGGAAAAGGTCAAAATCGAATTCAGCTTCCGGAGTGAAGGGATTTTTTACGTAGCTGTAAAGATTGATAGCCACGAGGCGGCAGCTGTCGTAAGGACAGAGCGGAATCTCGCCGCAGGGGTTTGTGGAGACGGTTTCAAAACCAAGATCCGCGTAACAATCAGGCACGGACTCGCGCTGGATCGTATCCCAGAAAAGGACCCCGGGTTCGGCGCTCTTCCAAGCGTTATGGACAATCTTGTTCCAGATTGCGGAGGCATCGACCTCCTTTGTCACGCGTGGATTCTGGCTCTTGACAGGGAAAGTCTGGGTGTAGGGCTTCCCGTCGACCGCAGCCTGCATGAAATCATCGTCAATCTTGACCGAGACATTAGCGCCCGTGACTTTCCCTTCCGTCATCTTGGCGTCGATGAAGCTTTCTGCATCAGGATGGCCGATTGCCACCGTCATCATGAGAGCGCCGCGACGACCATCCTGTGCCACTTCGCGCGTGCTGTTGCTGAAACGTTCCATAAAGGGAACGAGGCCAGTGGAGGTAAGAGCCGAATTCTTAACCGGGCTTCCTTTGGGGCGGATATGGGAAAGGTCGTGGCCGACGCCTCCGCGGCGCTTCATGAGCTGGACCTGTTCTTCATCGATACGGATGATGCCGCCGTAAGAATCCGGATGGCCATCAAGACCTATGACAAAGCAATTTGACAGGGATCCGACCTGCATATTGTTACCGATTCCTGCCATCGGACTCCCCTGAGGGACGATGTAACGGAACTTGTCGAGGAGACCGAAAACCTCATCATGGCTCATCGGATTTGGATATTTCTCCTCGATGCGGACAATCTCGGAGGCGATGCGATGGTGCATATCGGCGGGAGACTGTTCATAATAGTTTCCTTCGGAATCCTTGAGGGCATACTTTGTTGCCCAAACACGGGCGGCAAGTTCGTCGCCATCGAAATATTTCAGGGTATTTTCGTAGACGTCTTGGTAAGAATATGTTTGCTGGTCAGACATAGCGCTGAAAAAAAGTTTAGAATGAATACTTCTCAAGAGGAAGGGGGCGCAGGGGAATCTGCGGAAGACCCGGCCTCTTCAGAAGGAATCGCAAAATCGTCTGCAAATATCGTACAAAAAAGGGGAAAAAACAAACTTGCAGGAAAAGAAAAGAAAATAATCGCCGCGGGTTTGGCGAGTGCGAAAAATAGATTAATTTTGCAAATGGTCTGCGGAGCAGCAACCCGGCCTTGCGAAGGCCGCCAAACCTTGAATCGAAATATTTATCATGAATATCGGCAACGCCTCGAAGAGCAACTATATAGTGCTCTTGGCCCATTTAGGCGCATTGATAACTGTATCTGCCTGGGGATCCTCGTTCCTGAGCACCAAAATCCTGATGGAAGATGGAGGGTTCACTCCCGTTGAGATGTTTGTTTACCGTTTTGCGGCAGCCTACGTTGTCTTGCTTTGTTTCACATTCAGAAAGATTCTGGCCAACGGATGGCGCGACGAACTGACTCTGGCGATGTGCGGAATCTGTTCGGGATCGCTATATTTCATCACGGAAAATATAGCCTTGAAACTGACGACAACAGGAAATGTCTCGCTTTTAGCTTCCATCTCTCCGATCTTCACCACTTTCCTTATGGCCTTGATCTATCGCCAGAAAATCAAATTCCCGGTCTGGTTAGGGTCGGTCATTGCCTTCGGCGGAGCGGCTTGCATTATTTTCAGTCATGGGGAAAGTCTTGAGGTCAGGCCGGCCGGCGACCTTCTTGCCCTTGTGGCAGCTTTTTCATGGGCCGTCTATTCTGTTGCCATCAAACGGCTCATCCCTCTTTATTCCTCTTTCTTTATCACGCGCAAACTGTTTTTCTACGGTGTGCTGACAGCGATTCCTCTCCTACTCCTGCAGGACGCGCCGACCCACTTCGGCATCCTCTTCGACTTGCATCAGCCCCATTATATCCTGAATTTCCTCTTCCTGGTGCTGATGTGTTCTATCGCAGCCTATCTAATATGGAACGAGGTGATGAAATATCTCGGGCCGGTGGCTGCGAACAATTACCTCTATCTCCAGCCTCTCGTGACGATGATTGCCGCCTATTTCGTCTTAGGGGAAAAGATCTATATCTTGGGATATATTGGCTGCGCGCTAATCATCGGCGGCCTGATCATATCTGACAAGATGAAAGGAATTCCACGACGTCATGCCACCCGTTGAGCCCGCGGCATGAGATGCCGGAGACAAACGCAAGAATAATGTCACAAAAGAATCACTGAGCTCCGCTATTGCGGAATTCGCTGGGGGTCATGCCCGTGCATTTCTTGAAGTATTTCCCGAAGAACGACTGGGAGGGAAATTTCAACTCGGCTGAAATCTGCTGGATAGTCAACGTGGAGGACTTAAGCAGAACCTTGGCTTCCAGAATCACGAATCGCTCAATCCATTCCACCGCCGAATAACCCGTCTGTAGTTTTACGCTGCGGGAAAGGTGTTTGGTCGTGATGTCAAGGCGGGAGGCGTAAAAATCGAGAAAACGTTCAGTCCGGAAATACTGCTGGACAAGCTGAAGGAAGCGTTCCGAGACACTCCCGGGCTTTGACAGAGTCTCTTCCTTGAACGGCTCGAAACAACGATACATGTGGCGGAACACGAAGGAAACAACTCCATACAGCAAAGCCTGCGAGCCATAGGGATTTCCGTGGTCGCCCATAATCGATGACAGGTCGCGGAAGAATTGTCCGAACGAAGGGACTTCCGCCTCCGGGATTGCCACAACGGGGTGAACCGAAAGGAGCTGATGAAGCGCGGTATTGTTCAGGAAAATGAACATATTGTCCCAGAAACGCTTCGACATGACGATGAAGGAAGCCTTGAAATCAGGACTGATAGATTTGGGCTGCAAGATCTGATTGCTCTGGATTGTGATTAGAGTCGGCCCTTCGAACTCATATGAAATCAGATTGATGTCGGCGCTGCAGTGGCCGCTGAACATGACAATCCAGGTTGCGGACGCAAACTTGAGAGGCTCGCTCATAGAACTGAGCACCTCCGGGCCAATCCCTTCAAGCATCCAGAAGTCCTGCTCAATTATTGAGGAAAGATCTTCGGGGAGATCAATATTATAGTGGAAACCCGTGAACATAAGGTAAAATATCTGAAAAAAACAAATGGGCTATTGATATAACTAAACTGTTTATTATATATTGCTTTGAGAGGCAGATATGATGAACCATGAGTTAAAGATTAGAGGCAAAGGAATGGTGATATTTTTATATTTGGAAAATTCATTGAAGCCCCTTATATTTGCAGACACAAAACCTTAAAACTAACCATAGAAATTTACTGCAATGGCAAAAGTCAAACCGTTCAAAGGAGTTCGTCCTCCGCGTCATCTGGTAGAGGAAGTGGCCTCACGCCCCTATGATGTCCTCAACAGTGAGGAAGCACGCCGCGAAGCTGAGGGGAACGAAAAGAGTCTCTATCATATCATCAAGCCTGAAATCGATTTCGAGCCGGGATTTGATGAGCATGACCCGGCTGTCTATGACAAAGCCGTGGAAAACTTCCGGATGTTCCAGGAAAAAGGATGGCTCCGTCAGGACGACAAGGAGAATTATTACATCTACGCCCAGACGATGGATGGCCGCACGCAATATGGCTTTGTGGTCGCTGCTTGGGTTCCTGACTATATGGAAGGTCGCATCAAGAAGCATGAACTGACGCGCCGCGACAAGGAGGAAGACCGCATGAAGCATGTCCGCTGCAACAATGCGAACATTGAGCCCGTGTTCTTCGCTTTCCCGGATAACGAAGCGCTTCAGAATGTGATCCGCGAAGTGACTGCCAAAGAACCGGAGTATGATTTTGTGGCTCCCGACGGGTTTGGCCATACGCTCTGGGTCATTGACGACGACAAGACCATCGAGACTGTCACCCGCGAGTTTGAGAGCATTCCTGCCCTTTATATCGCCGACGGTCACCACCGTTCTGCAGCTGCCGCCCTTGTCGGGAATGAAAAAGCCCAGAACAACCCCGACCATAAGGGGGACGAGGAATATAATTATTTCATGGCCGTCGCCTTCCCCGCCAGCCATCTGAAGATAATTGACTATAACCGCGTTGTCCGCGATCTCAATGGCCTTACGCCCGCCGAATTCCTCGACAAACTGTCGAAAAACTTTGAGGTAAAGGAAATGGGGACGGAGATCTATCAGCCTTCCGGACTCCACAACTTCTCGCTCTATCTCGACGGGAAATGGTATTCGCTGACCGCGAAGGAGGGGACCTATGATGACAGCGATCCGATCGGCGTTCTCGACGTGACCGTATCGAGCGACCTTATTCTTCGCGACATCCTGGGGATCACCGACCTCCGCAGCGACAAGCGCATCGATTTCGTCGGCGGCATCCGTGGCCTCAAGGAACTGTCTGACCGCGTTGACAGCGGCGAGATGGCAATGGCCCTTGCACTTTATCCCGTCACGATGGGCCAGCTGATCGACATCGCTGACAGCGGCAACATCATGCCTCCGAAAACCACATGGTTCGAGCCCAAACTCCGCTCGGGCCTTGTGATTCACAAACTTGACTAAATGAATCAAACAAAAGCAATCAAATATCTTCTTATAGCGGCTGCCGCAGCGTTCATGCCTGCGGCGGCCGCTGCCTGTACGTCGGCGATAGTCGGCGCCTCAAAGAATCCCTCCGGAAGGCCAATCCTCTGGAAACACCGCGACACGAGCACCATAGACAACAAAGTCGAATATGTGGCGCCCTCCAAAACCGGAGAATTCGGATATGTCGCCTTGTTTAATGCCGCCGACAAAGAACTCAAGGAAGCCTGGATGGGAATGAATGAGGCAGGCTTCGCGGTCATGAACACGGCCTCCTACAATATCAAGGACGACAAGGTCCCTGAATCAAAAATGGATAAGGAGGGGATCCTTATGGCTAAAGCCTTGCGGACATGCCGGACTGTGGATGATTTCGCCCGTTTCCTTGACACCTACCCGCGACCCATGGGGGTGGAGGCCAATTTCGGCGTCATTGACGCTGAAGGGAATGGCGCATTCTTTGAAACCAACAACCACTCCTACCGCCGGTTTGATCTTTCCGACGAGGAAGACGATGTTCTCGTCCGGACAAACTACAGCCATTCCGGAAGGAAAGGGGAAGGATATGGACATGTCCGCGAGGGCAATGCGGAATGTCTGCTCCAGCCATATATTGATGAAGGGTCCGTGACGCCGGAAGTGCTGACCGAAACCATCAGCAGGACATTCTACCGGTCTGACCTTCACCATGACTTCTCTTCCGACCCGGCGCCCGGGGAAGTGGCAGATGTTGATTTCATTCCGCGTTACAAATCGACTGCCACGATTGCGATAGAAGGCTGTCGTCCGGTTGAAAACATCAATGAGGTGGATGCCGACTTTGTGAAGGGGGAGTATGTGATGTGGACAGGTCTCGGTTACCCTCCCGTTTCGGAGATTTATGCCGTGACGTGCTCGCCCGATGGTATAGAGGAAGGCCTTCGGGGAACTTTGCCAAACGGCCACTCCCCTATCGGAGACGAAGCTAAACGGAAACGGGATGAGGTGTTCAAATCCAAAGGTCCGAAAGGGGACAAATATATCGACCTCGGGAAACTATTCAACACGGAGGGGACAGGCCTGGCGCAGAAAGCCATGACGCGTAACCATGAATATTACCGGGAACACCGCCGTGGGGAAGAATGAGAAGTATGTGGGGTTGCCGGTGGTCCAAATGCCGATGGGTAGCTTTGTGGCTCAAATATCCCGGAACTATCGGTCGGCAATAACTACAATCCTACTGATTGTAGTGGCCGGAGGATTGGTTGCAGGAATCTTCATAGATCTGAAATGGCTCTTGCTCGCTTTCCTGATTCTTCTTGTGGCGGCTCCGGCCTGTCTGGCACTACTTTTCTACTCCGAAGCACTTCGACCTGAAAATTTCATCAACCGGCTTCCGCATACGGTCGTTATTCAGCCGGAAGGAATCAGGATAATTTCTCTCTTAAAAGAACGAAATGAAGAGAATGAACAAGAATTAACTGATTCTGAAGAGGATAAGTCAAATGCAAACGCCATTCCGTCTGACGATAGACCTTCGGAGCCTCAGGCCCCGCAATGGAAGATGGTTGGCGAGCGATTGATTCCTTTGGAAGATATCGACTGTCTGACTCTTCGGCCGAAGCAAGCAATCCTGTATCCGGAAAAAACTCGGAAAGGATTTCTCTATCTGCCGGAGGAAGCATTCCGGTCAGAAGATGAATATGCCGTAGCGATAACCCAAATCAGAAAACGAATCAACGCCGGGAAAGCGGAAAAAGAAAAGTAAAGATGAGGATATTAAAAGATACGAATAGAAAATATTGTTTCATAATGGATATGGAGGTTCGCGACTATGAGCTCGATTGCGAGCAGATAGTCAACAACGCCAACTATCTTCATTATATGGAACATACGCGCCATAAATTTTGCATGGACGCCGGACTATCATTCATCGCCATGCATAACCAGGGGATTGACGCAGTGGTAAGAAAAATCGAGGTCGAATATAAGACCTCTCTCCGGGGAGGAGATACGTTCATCAGCTGCCTGCGCCTGGAGCGTAAGGGTCCCCGGTTCATCTTCCATCAGGACATAATCAAATCCAATGGAGAAGTATGCGCTGAGGGGATAGTGACCGTGGTTGTCCTTAAAGATGGAAAACTAACGCGTGGGGATGAACTGGCGGCAGTGTTCGCCCGCTATATCAGTAAATAACATACACCAATTATTTGTCACATTCTAAAAATGGCAGACCTGAAAGATCCTGAAGAAACCGAGTTTATCCATAAACTGGCCATGAAATTCCTTCCCGCTTTAACAGCTGATGCGGTCCGGGAGATGGAACAGCATGGCTTCACACCTTCGGATCTTTTCGGAGATAACTTTAAGGAAATTCTTATCCATCTCCCGGGCCTTCGAAGGGTTGCGGGAGAATATTCACTTACCAAGGCTCTTCAAAAGGCTGCAGAAGAGGATCTCTTCCTCAAACGCCATGGAATCCGGTTTGTGTATCTCGGGGACGATGATTATCCCCCTCTTTTAAGGGAGATCCCTGATGCGCCGATCGGACTTTTCGTATTGGGGACGGCCGACATGACAGGGACTGAGAATCTGGCCATGGTCGGAACGCGGCGATGCACGCAATATGGTATTGACTTCTGCCGGAACCTGACCTCGGAACTGGCAACGATTCTTCCGGGAGTCACGATAGTCAGCGGCCTGGCCCACGGAATAGATACAGCCGCACATTCAGGGGCGATAAGCGCCGGACTGAAAACATGGGCAGTTGTCGCCCATGGCTTGGACATGATTTACCCGGCTGCCAACCGGGAACTTGCCTCAACCATCATTAAGAAAGGAGGGGCCATAATTACAGAATATCCCTCCGGAGAACGCATATTCCGCAATAATTTCCTGCAGCGGAACCGAATCGTGGCGGGACTATGTCCGACGACGATTGTTGTCGAATCGGAAGTGAAGGGAGGAGCTATGAGCACGGCCAACACGGCATTTTCATATTCGCGGGAGGTGGTGGCAGTCCCGGGGCGCTATACTGATCGGGCAAGCGGAGGCTGCAACAAGCTGATTCATGACAACAAGGCCACCATCTACGAATCGGCCCAGCGGATAGTCAGCCTATCCGGTTGGCAACCTGCTGGAACGGAAGAAACTGAATCGCGCCCGCTCTTCCCGGAATTGGATGGACCGGAAAAGATAATCTACGAGCTGATGGCGAAAGAAAATACTGAGCCCATGACAGTGGACCGTCTTGTCCAGCAGACCGGCCTAAAGGCTCATCAGCTCTTGGCCGCGTTGACGGAACTTGAATTCAGCGGGCTCGTCAGCCGCCTTCCCGGCTCACGCTATACGCTGCAATAATTTCCTTGCCATTCTTTACTACTCATTGTTTAGACGCCCATAAACCATGAAGGCCGCAAAATCGTTTTAAAGGTATAAGCCGGGGCGATTCCTCCGGCACTATATCAACTAAAACGAAAATTATGAGCGAAATCACAAAATCAAGAATAGCAGCCGACCGCGAAGAAATCAAATCCCAAAAAGGGGGCGTCGGCTTGCGCATTATCGGCTATCTCTTAGCTCTCGTAATAGGAGGAGCAATTGTCTGTTTCGTCATGGGATTGGTCAGGACTGTGGTCCAGAGCCTGGTGATTGTAGGCGTCGTCCTTCTGGTGGTTGCCCTTGTGCTGATGTATCTATATCACAGCGTGAAATGGCATATGAAGGAAAATGCTTACAAGCGCGTGCTCCGAAGATATGAGGAGGAAGCTCCGGAAGAGAGCTCCTCTACGCCTGCCGCAACGGATAACTCTACAAAATAACCACTAACCTTAAATCCTTTACCATGAAAGAAGACCGCATCATCCCGCCTTCGGAGCTGATCATCAATGAAGATGGCTCTGCATTTCATATCCACCTGCGCCCTGACCAGCTTCGCGACAATATCATTTTTGTCGGTGATCCGGGGAGGGTGGACATGGTAGCCTCCTATTTTGATTCCATT
Organism: uncultured Sangeribacter sp.; assembly: GCA_964480745.1. GTDB lineage: Bacteria > Bacteroidota > Bacteroidia > Bacteroidales > Muribaculaceae > Lepagella. The sequence goes on from CAYZQA010000004.1 coordinate 49,498, forward strand.
GATTATGATGTCAGTTCACGGGAATTTCATGCCATTGCCGGAACCTACAAAGGGAAACCGCTCATGGTCATATCCCATGGAATCGGCCCGGACAACATTGAGATCGTACTCACGGAACTGGATGCCCTTGCCAATGTCGACTTCGGGACACGTAAAGTCAAGCCGGAACACCGAACACTGAATATCGTCCGCATCGGGACGTCAGGCTCCTTGCAGGAGGACCTCCATATAGGAGATTTCGTGATTGCCGAGAAAGGAACGGGCTTCGATGGTATCCTTAACTTTTATGCCGGGCGCGACCTTGTCTGCGACCTTGAATTCGAGAAGGAATTCTGCGAGCATACTCTATGGGATCCGTCTTGGGCAGCTCCCTACACGGCCGATGCCGACAAAGACCTCGTCGAGAAGATAGGGCGTGACGACATGGTTTGGGGTTACACGATCGCCGCCGTTGGCTTCTATGCGCCCCAAGGTCGCGAAGTAAGGCTCAAATTGGCTGATCCGCATCTCAACGAAAAGATTGAGAGTTTCAGATACAGGGGACGCCCTATCACCAATTTCGAAATGGAATCAGCCTGCTTGCAAGGATTGGCCAAGTTGCTCGGACATCGGGCAATGACAGTCTGCTGTATCATCGCTGAGCGCAGGGCCAACAATGCCAACACGGACTATAAGCCCAAAGTCAAGGAACTTGTGGAAACAGTCCTTGACCGACTTACGGAATAAAAACAAACATTTATAATAATAAAAAACGGCCGCCGGGTTCATCGAGGAATCCGGCGGCTGTTTTTTATTGTATTATAGTTATTTTGATTTCTGAGGAATCTCCTTGACTGAAGAGAGCACTTTCTTATTGACCGTCACAGGGTAGCGACGACGAAGTTCGGCCTCCCATTCCGACTGGAACTGGTTCTGATAGTCGCTCGTAACCAGACCGCGCACATCGGAAACTTCCTCGGGAGCAGTCAACATCCTGGGGTCAATCATGAAATAGACCTTGAAGTTGGAGCGGGAAGGCTCGACAACGGGACCGCCGAAGACAATATTGTCGACCATTGCGTTGGCCCCTTTGGAGACGAGAACCTTATCGATTGTGCCCTGCTTGACAAATTCCTTGCGGATAACGGGCAGAATAGAATCCGATGAGAGCTCGGCTACGCGTGCACGAATGAGATCGCCGACAGAATCATTGACAGCCTGGACAAGATAGCCTTTCACATGCGGCTCGCTCCAAGTGTAATCCCCCTTATGGGCCTCAAAGTAGCGGCGAAGACCTTCCGTATCTTTGGAAGCCTTGTCCCAGACTTTGCGAACGCTGACCTCATAGAGGAGGCTGCCGTCGATATATTCCTTCAGAAGATTGGCATACTCCGGAACCTCCGTCTGCATAGCCGTCATCTCGGCCTCGACAAGTTCATCGTTATAGATATTGTTTACGTTGAGATCGATAAGAGTCTCGGCATACGCGCGATCAGGAACATTCGCACGTCCCACACGGTCGAGAAGACGTTTGACGGGGATGGCTTTTCCTGCGACAGATGCGAGCTCCATATTGGCATTGCCATTCCAACGGGCAACAAAGGTTGAATCAATTCCATTGGCTGCCACATCGGCATGAAGGAGATCGATGGTCTTTTGATTGAGACGTCCCTTAAGCTTTTTAGCAAGGCGTTCTGTCTGCTTCTTCTGAATTTCCTTATAGCGGGGGTCCTGATCATTCTTGACCTGGGAAAGGACCTGATTGCGGATTGCATCCCGGCCGGCGGCAGGCTTGGAGGCAACGCGGTGGATGATGTGCCAGCCATAATCAGACTTGAAAGGCTTGCTGATTTCGCCATCCTTCAGAGAGAAAGCAACGGAATCAAAGACTTCTACCATTTCTCCGGCGCCGAAGAGAGGAAGCATTCCTCCCTGACGGGCCGAACCACGGTCGTCAGACTCGGCTGTGGCAACCTCCGAGAAGCTACCCGGATTAGCTTTTACCACCTGATAAAGACTGTCGATTGCAGCTTTAGCAGCAGCCGCATCAGAATCATCACGGACAATCTTGAGGATATGGGCTGCCTGGACCTTGCCACGCGCCGGACGCTTCTTGCCTCCCTTGATCAGATGATAGCCCATCGGGCTTTCCACAATTTCAGAAATTTCTCCTTCAGAAAGGGTGAAAACCTGCTTGTCGAATGCGTAAGGGAAATTGTTTGCAACTATCCAGCCCATACGGCCACCTCTTGAAGAGGAACTGCGGTCGCCGGAATATTGCTTGGCGAGTTCTGCAAAATCTCCTCCGGAGAGGACAACCCCACGGATAGAATCCATCCGCTGCTTCATGACGCGGTTTGTGGCAGCATCGCGGGTCTTGAAAAGCATGATATGGATAGCTTCCGCTTCCTGGCGGGCATGGTCGACGGCCTCGTCGATATACTTGTTCAGAAGGACAGAATCAGCAAGATAGGGGGCAGCGAGATCGCGACGATATTGTTCTGTCTCCTTGATGAAGGAAGAGAGAGTGTCGAGACCCTCGGCCTTAGCGTCAGCCACCTTCATTTTATAAAGCTTGAACATCTCGACATATTCATCGAGGGTCTGGGGGTTGATCTGCTGCTGACTGTTCTTGTTATATAGGTATTCGAATTCCGACTTCGGAACATCGACACCGTTGACAGTCATGATCACAGGATCCTTGGCAGCATAGGCGAGGGCGAGCACGCCCAGACCGAAACCTGCCAGCAATGTATGTTTCATTTCTTTCAGATAGGTAGGTTGTTTTCTAATGAAACGCTCTCCGCTGAAAAAAATTGTAATAATCAGTTGCCGACCTCCGAAATGAACCTGACCCTTGCCAGGCGAATATCCTGCTCAGAGAAATCATCCCCAAATTCCTGGATGGCCGCTTCTATGTCATCCTCCTCCGTCTCGCGGAAAAAGTCCATCATCTCATCCTGCTGCTCTTCGTCCATCAGTTCGTCGATATAGTAGGCGATATCGATTTTTGTTCCGGCCTCGACAATGGCATCCAGTTCGTCGATCAGCTCGTCAAATTCAAGCCCGAGATTCTGGGCGAGTTCGTCAAGGGCAATCTTACGGTCAATAGCCTGGATAATCTGGACCTTGCGGTTGTTGCGCTTCGGAATCGACCTGACCCTTATATCTTCAGGTCGGATCACATCGTTCTCTTCAACATACTTCGCAATGACATCGAGGAACTGCTGGCCATAACGGGCAGCTTTTCCGGAACCAACCCCCGGAATCGAGAGAAGTTCCTCTTTCGTCAAAGGATAGGTTGTTGCCATTCCCTCAAGTGTCGGATCCTGGAAAATTACATACGGGGGCAACCCGGCGGATCGGGCAACCTGCTTTCGGAGATTCTTCAGGATCGAATAAAGCACGGAATCAGCAGCGCATGCGGCCCCCGACCTGACCTGAGGTTCATTATCTATCTCCGAATAATCAATATCCTCCACCATCTTGAAGGAGCCGGGATGCTTCATGAAGGCTTTCCCGGTCGGGGTAACCCTGAGAATTCCATAGTTTTCCAGATCCTTGAATATATATCCCCCAATAATTGCCTGACGGAGCAGAGCCCCCACAACCTTTTCATCCGTATCTTTCAGAGAGCCGAACGCCTCCAGAGTATCCTCTTTGTTGGATTTGATCTCGTCAGTCTTCCGGCCTATAAGGAAATTTGTGATATACTCTATGCGATGTTTCTCCCCCGTGGACTCAACGGCTTCAAGAGCGCATTGCAACTCTGAGCCGGCTTCGACCGTAGTGCGCGGATGGAGACAATTGTCGCAGTTGCCACAGTTCTCTTCCGTGAATTGTTCCCCGAAATAGTTAAGGAGGATTTTCCGGCGGCAAACTGAGGATTCCGCATAGGCTGCCGTCTCTTGAAGAAGCTGATGGCCAATCTCCTGCTCATTGATCGGCTTGCTCTGCATGAGTTTGTCGAGCTTCTGGAGATCCTTTCGGGTATAGAATGTGATGCAGCGACCCTCTCCCCCATCGCGGCCGGCGCGGCCGGTCTCCTGATAATATCCTTCAAGACTTTTGGGGATATCGTAATGAATCACAAACCTGACGTCGGGCTTATCAATTCCCATCCCGAAAGCAATCGTGGCGACAATTACATCGACCTTCTCCTCCAGGAAGGCATCCTGATTGGCTGAGCGCGTCGCCGCGTCCATTCCCGCATGATATGGCAAGGCGCGGATATCGTTGATGGCCAGAGTCTGGGCCAGTTCCTCAACTTTCTTGCGGCTCAAGCAATAGATTATTCCGGAGCAGCGGGGAGTATTCTTGATGTAACGGATAATATCGCGGTCCACGTCCTGAGTCTTCGGGCGCACTTCATAATAAAGGTTCTGACGGTTGAAACTCGATTTGAAAACAGCGGAGTCAAGGATTGCCAGATTCTTCTGGATATCGTGCTGAACCTTGGGGGTGGCCGTCGCGGTGAGGGCGATGACCGGGAAAGAGCCTATCTCGGACATGATCGGCCTGATACGCCGGTATTCGGGGCGGAAATCATGACCCCATTCGGAAATACAGTGGGCTTCATCAACGGCAAAAAAGGAAATCTTCACCGATCTCAGGAATTCAATATTTTCCTCTTTCGACAGCGACTCCGGGGCCACATAGAGTAGCTTTGTGCGACCCGAACGGACATCTTCCTTCACCTGCTCGGAGGCCGAACGGGAAAGGGATGAATTAAGGAAATGGGCAATCCCGGGTTCCTCGCAATAATTGCTTATCGCATCGACCTGATTCTTCATCAGCGCAATGAGGGGAGAGATCACAATGGCGGTCCCTTCCGACATAAGGGCCGGAAGCTGATAACACATCGACTTGCCGCCCCCGGTAGGCATCAAGACAAAAACATCCTCTCCTGCAAGCAAAGTGGAGATAATTTCAAGTTGCTGACCCTTGAACTTTTCAAACCCGAAATAATGTTTCAGAGCCGCATATATTTCCTGAGTGCTGTAAGCCATAAATCAAAAGACAGGGGAAAATAGACTACTACACAAAATTAAATTTTTTTAGCAAAATATCAAAATTTTTCTTAACCAAATTATTTTGCGTGGATTGCAGCCAAATTATGGTCAACGACAACGATTGATTCAGGCCAATAAAAAAGAGAAGGAAACATGCTTATCACACGCTCCCTTCTCCTTAGGATTGTTATTTCCTTTCCATCATGGGAAAAGGATAGAACTTCTTATTTCATCTCGACTTTTGCGAAATGGGCCTTTTCGAGACGGTCGTTGACGAAATCTCCGGTGACAACAAACTTCTTCTCGCCCGACGACGGGATATTGAACATGGCGTCAACCATCACTGTCTCCACGATTGAGCGGAGGCCGCGTGCACCGAGTTTGTATTCGATCGCCTTGTCGACAATGGCATCCAGAGCCGAATCATCAAATTCCAGCTCGACGCCATCAAGAGCAAACAGTTTCTTGTACTGGCGCGTGATGGCATTCTTGGGCTCGGTCAGGATTCTTCTGAGAGCCTCCCGGTCGAGGGGATCAAGACTTGTCAAGACTGGCAGACGGCCGATGATTTCCGGGATGAGCCCAAAGGATTTCAGGTCGCTCGGCATGACATACTTCATCAGATTGTCACGCTGCTGCTTGCGGCTCTTCTCATCGTGGCCATATCCGACGATATGAGTGTTGAGGCGGGAAGCAATCTTCCTCTCTATGCCATCGAAAGCCCCACCACAAATGAAGAGGATGTTTTTCGTATCGACAGCGATCATCTTCTGCTCCGGATGCTTGCGCCCTCCCTGAGGGGGGACAAGGACCACGCTTCCTTCAAGGAGCTTAAGAAGACCCTGCTGAACTCCCTCGCCACTGACGTCGCGCGTGATGGAAGGATTGTCGCTCTTGCGGGCGATCTTGTCGATCTCATCGATAAAGACAATCCCTTTCTCAGCCTTTTCGACATCGTAGTCGCAAGCCTGAAGGAGTCGAGTCAGCAGAGACTCGACATCCTCGCCGACATACCCGGCCTCTGTCAAGACAGTGGCATCAACGATAGCAAACGGCACATCCAGAAGACGCGCAATGCTTTTTGCGAGAAGTGTCTTTCCCGTACCGGTCGGTCCGACAAGCACGACATTCGACTTCTCGATATCCACATCGTCTTCATCATCCTTCTGGTTGACGCGCTTGTAATGGTTGTAGACAGCAACGGAAAGATATTTCTTAGCCTCTTCCTGGCCGATCACATATTGATCCAGAAACGCCTTTATTTCCGTAGGCTTAGGGATGGAAAGGGCTTTTTCCTGGTTCCCATTACCCTTATGCTTGCTTTCGGCGGCGTCGGCTTTTCTGGCGGCATCGATTATGTCGAGACAATCGTCACACAAATCAAGCCCGGGGACAATTTCAACAACGTGAGTCTGTGCGGACTCATGACGCCCGCACATCGCACATCGTTTATTGTCTTTCTTATTAGCCATGATAATCTTTATTTAGACTCCTTGGAAGGATTGACCAGAACCTTATCAATCATGCCGTATTCCTTGGCCTCGCGGGCTGTCATCCAGTAATCACGGTCGGAATCTGCCTCAACCTTTGCAAAAGGCTGGCCCGAATGGTCGGAGATGATATGATAGAGTTCCTCTTTCAGCTTGAGGATTTCGCGGGCCGTGATCTCAATATCGGAAGCCTGACCCTGGATTCCTCCCATCGGCTGATGAATCATCACGCGCGAATGAGGAAGGGCGAAACGCTTTCCGTTCTGACCGGCGACAAGAAGGACGGCAGCCATAGAAGCGGCCATTCCCGTGCAGATGGTGGAGACATCGCTATTGATATACTGCATCGTATCGTAGATTCCGAGGCCGGCATAAACGGAGCCGCCGGGAGAATTGATATAAAGGGAAATGTCTTTCTCCGGATCAACGGAATCGAGGTAAAGGAGCTGCGCCTGAATGACATTGGCGCTCTGGTCGGTTACCTGCGTACCGAGGAAAATGATACGGTCCATCATCAGACGGGAGAAAACGTCCATCTGGGTGACATTGAGCTGACGCTCTTCAAGGATATAGGGATTGATGTAATCGGAGGTCGGAGTAAAAGTTCCTGCGGCCTGACGATCAATCATTTTGGAGTAGGAATCGAGCGTTGAGGAGCTCATTCCGAGATGATTGACGGCAAAATTTCTAAAGTCTTTCTGCATAGTGTTCATAAAAATATTAAATCAACTTCCCCATCTCCCCTCTGTTGGGGGAGATGGTTGAAGCTGATTGTTAGGTTGCAAATAGCGTGCCAATATGGCAGCCTATTCAATTGAAAGGGAGCTATAGTCCCTGGGGATTAGCCTTAACGGCCGCTTATTCTGCGGCAGCCGGGGCGAAGAGCGCGTTGAATTCCTCGACGCTCACTTCTTTTTCATCGAGAGTGACAGCATCGCGGACAGCGCCGAAGAACTTCATCTCAGCGGTCTGGTTGACGAGCTGACGACGATATTTCTCATCCTTGAGGATGTCGCCTGCGAAACGGTCGATAGCCTCGGCGGGAGGGTTAGCCATGCCATACTGAGCGAACTGCTGGCGGGCAAGGGCGCGGGCTGTGTTCATCAGGTCAGCCTCCTCAACCTTCACGCCAAGTTTCTCGGCAGCCTGCTCTTTCTCGAGTTCCCACTCGATGTCGGCTTTGATCGCCGGCTTTTCAGCCTCAAAATTCTCTTCGGTGAGATTCTTGTTCTGTTCGAGGAGGAAGGGCTTGAGGATATCCCAAGGAAGATCCATATCGCCTGTGTTCTTCACGATGACATCCTTCGCATCGATGGAGAAACGATAATTGGAATCCCCTTCGAGGGAAGCCTCAATCATTTCCTTGAGGGCCTTGCGGTAGGATTCCTCATCCTTGACCTCAGTATCGGGGCCGAAGGCAGATTTGTAATATTCCTCGCCGAGTTCAGCGGGCTTAAGGACAATTATTTCCTTGATGTCGAAACGGAAATCTCCCTTATGGTTCTCAGCGTCTGCCTTATCGATGTTGAGCATCGAAGAAAGCTCAGTTTCGCTGGAATCGCAAGTGGCAGCAGGATTGAAGACGAGGGAATCGCCGACCTTCTTGCCGAGGAAGAGATTGCGCTGATCCTCAGACTTGAAATACTGGGGAGCGACGATGCCGTTCTCAACGACGATTCCGCCTTCCTTAACGGAGCCATCCTCATTGAGCTCGGTGATGACACCCTTGACAAGCGCAGTAGCATCTACCTCTTCGCCGGGACCCTGAGTTCCGAGACGCTTGCGGAGAGCTTCATCCTGACGGTCTACCATCTCGTCAGTGACCTGAATCTTGTAGTAAGGGATATGGACATCCTTATCGACCTTCACCTCAAATTCGGGAGACAGACCGACGGCAAACTTGAGTGTGAACTCATCGGCATTAAGGTCCGCACGGTTCTCCTTGTCAGGGACAGGGTTGCCAAGGACGGGGAGCTTGTTCTCGCGGATATAACCGAACAGCGCATCTCCAACAGCCTTGTTGATCTCCTCGTAACGAACGTGATCGCCATATTTTTTCTCGATGATACCGGCGGGCACCTTACCGGGGCGGAAGCCGGGTTCTGAATGTTTCTTGGCGATTTCCTTGAGCTGCTTCTTGACAGCGTCAGCGTAATCGTTTTTCTCGACAACGATGGTCATTTCACCATGAGTGTTGTCGACTTTCGCAAAATCTATCTTCATTTTTATAAAGTGTTTTCAAATAAGCCTGCGGGGGAGATTGCGATAATCCCGGCAGGACAAAAATCATGGTCACTCCGGCAAAAGCCGTGCCTAACCGGCTCCACGGAGATACACGAATGCAAAATTAACAAAAAATCCGCGACTAACGGGCAATGCTACTTAAAAAATTGACGGAAAACGCGGACCATCCCGAGATGATCGGAGACAGCGGCGGTTTCAGCGGCGGAATGCATCGCCCAAATTGCGTTGCCGACATCGACGCCATCGATATCCATCTGCGAGGAGGAGATGTTGCCGAGCGTGCTCCCTCCTGCCACATCAGAGTGATTGACAAAATACTGACAAGCGACTCCGGCCTGTTCGCAAAGAGCGGCAAAGACGGCCGCGCCTTTGGCATCCGTCATATATTTGCAGTTTGCATTGATTTTGATCACAGGCCCTCCTCCGAGCACAGGATGATTCGTCGGGTCATATTTCTCATTATAATTCGGATGCCAGCCATGTGCATCGTCAGCGGAAATCATGAACGAGCGGGCCAGAGTTCGGTAAGTATCCTGCCCGACAGCCCCGCATAGCATCCCTACTCGGTCAATCAGATCGCGCAACACGGGGGAGGCGGCGCCTTGCTTCGTTCCCGACCCAGTCTCCTCGTTATCAAAAATTGCCACGAGGCGCATCGCGTCCGCCGGACGGTCACACTCCGCGATCAGAGCCTCGATGGCGCCGAAAGCCATGGAGAGGTCATCTATCCTGCCGGACTGGATATATTCATTATCAGCGCCCAAGAGAACCGGGGCAGCATAGGGATAGAGCATCAGTTCGTAGTCCAGAATATCCTTCGGGAGGACATCAAGTTGCTCGGCAATCAGATGGCGCATGCATCCGCCGCTGCGCGCAAACTCGTCGAGCACTTCCTGCGAGAAATATCCGACAACGGGAAGCATATCCTTCTGCACAGAAAGAGCATTCCCCTCATTTACAGCGCGGTTGAAATGGATCGCGAGATGCGGGATGGTAGCAATCGGACGGTTAAAATCTATCAGCCTCTCCTCAGGATGAAGAGGGTCTTCACCGCGCAACAAGACGCGCCCGGAGATAGAGAGCGGTCGGTCGAACCAGGTGTACATAATCGGTCCGCCATACTTCTCGACATTCAGTTTGACCACTCCTCCATCGCCGATGATCTCCGGCGAAGGCTTGATCTTGAAGCCGGGGGAATCGCTGTGGGCAGAGATGATTCTGACGCCATGTTCTGCCAAAGACCCGCGACCAAGCACAAAGGCAAAGATCGCGCTGCTGTTCTTGACCATGTAATACTTCCCGCAGGGGCGAAGGATCCACTCTTCAGCCTGCCGCAACTCTTCAAATCCGGCCTCTTCCAGAAGTCGGCGCATTCTTTCGACGGCAAGGAAATTGCATGTTGATTGATCAAGGCTTTCAAGAAGCCGGCTGATCACCGCTAAATCAAAGTTCATATAATGTCTGATCAGTTTTCGGTTTTATTGTAACGGACATTGTTGAGCGCTCGCATGACATTGCATAGAGTCTGCGCCCAATATGCCTCGAAATTCTCATGGCATTCCCGGTAGGCCCCTTCCCCTTCCTCAATTCCGGATTCGCGCATCACGGAAATGAAATTATAGAGGGGCTGGAATATGTCGGCGAGACACTCGGAAATAGAGGCAGCTATGGGGGTATCGCTATATTTCATGTCCTCCTCGAACGTCTCCAGAAAGACATCATCCTCCCCCATCAGTATCCCAACATTCCTGCGGACAGACTCATAAAAATCCTCGTCAACATATTCGGGATAATATCCGAACTCTGCGGTCGAGGCAAAGTCCTCCGGGGAAAGATTTGAAAATGAAAGATATATCTCCGGGAGAAGCCGGAGAGTTTCTACGACAAACTCATCCTTTTCATATTCCGGAGCCGACTGAAGAAGGGAACAAAAGCGCGTGGCCCCTGCTGTAAGGTCGATCAGTCTGCGACGATTTTCATCCTGACTCATGGTAAATAGTTTAATTTTGGAACTATCCCTCTACCTGTCACAAATTCCGGTAAAGTTGATGTTGCTCCACATATTCTACAACCCCCGTGGGGAGGAAAAAGTTGAGATTCAGTCCCTCTGCAGCCATTTGGCGAATGCGGGTAGAGGAAATGAGCACCTGCGGAGCCCCCTCCACCACTTTCACCCCATCAGGGAATTGCTCATCACGGAGTTCATGTCCCGGGCGACGGAATACGATTACGCTGAATTCGGCGACAATTTTCTCCGGGTCGCGCCATTTCAGGAAATCATTCCAGTTGTCGGCGCCAATGATCAGCCTGAATTTATGTTCCGGATATAGGCGGCGCAATTCGCAGAGTGTCCGGTAAGTGTAAGACGGGGATGGAAGCTTCATTTCCAGATTAGAAACCCGAATCCCATCCACTTTATCCGCCACTATGCGGGCCATGGCAAGTCTATCCGCATCCGTTGCGGCCGTTGGGGATTGCTTCAGCGGATTACGCCGGCTCACCATCAGCCATACCTCATCGAGCCCGCAGCATTGGAGGGCATAGGATGCCACCATAGCATGACCGGAATGGATGGGGTCGAAACTACCGCCGAAAATGCCAATTTCCATATCCGTGAATCAGCAATTATTCTGCGATAAAATTCCGGATATGATCGGCGACAGCCCCGACGGCATGGTCAAGGACATCGTTGACGACCCGGACATCGAACATGTCGGCAAAGCCAAGCTCATACTCGGCTTTTTCGAGACGGCGAGCGATCGCCTCTTCGCAATCCGTTTTCCTTCCGCGAAGTCGCGATTCCAATTCCTCCTTGGAGGGAGGCAGGATAAAAATAGAGAGGGCTTCGGCCCCGAAACGCTTTTTGACGTTGAGGGCCCCTTTAACGTCAATATCCATTATCAGATTATTGCCGGGACCAGTGACGCGGTCAACCTCCGACAGGAGCGTGCCATACTTTGTGCCGGCATATACTTCCTCCCATTCGACGAATTGATCGGCCGCCACCCGCCTGTCGAACTCCTCGGGAGAAAGGAAATAATACTCGCGTCCATCCTGCTCTTCGCCTCGCGGGGCGCGGCTGGTTGCCGAGATGGAAAAACCGAGCTTCAGTTCCGGAAGTTCCATCAGCCGGCGGATGATTGTTGATTTCCCCGTGCCGGAAGGGGCCGAGAGAATGATGATCTTGCCTTTTCCCATGGTTAAAGAACGTTGAGCACCTGCTCCTTAATCTGCTCCAATTCATCCTTCATCCGGACAACGATCTGCTGCATCACGGCATGGTTCGACTTGGAGCCAAGGGTGTTAATTTCGCGGCCCATTTCTTGGGCGATGAAGCCGAGTTTCTTCCCCTGGCCTTGAGCCGGAAGTTCCTCGGGCGATCCGAGAGTGTCGAGGAAATAACGGAGATGCGCGGTCAGACGCGTCTTCTCTTCCGTCACATCGAGTTTCTCGATATAGAAAATGAGTTCCTGTTCGAGTCTTCCCTTATCATATTCAATGGAAGTCAGACGGGAGAGGTTTTCTTCCAGACGGACCTTGATCTTCGGGACGCGCTCCTCTTCATAGGGCGTAATCTCAGACAGAAGATTCTCTATATTGCCAATTTTGGTAAGGAAGAAGGAGTAAAGCTTACGCCCTTCATCCTCCCTGAACTTGATCAGATTCCTTGCGGCCTCCTCCAACGCCCTGCGGGCAGCCTCCAGATCCTCCTCGCCGGCAACCGAGTTATCAACGCGCAATGCTTCCGGCAAGCGCAGGAGAATGGAGAACCAATCGGCCCCGTCCGGATGAGGCAGGGCAAGCTGATCGGCCATCCGTTCTATCTGAGATTTGTATTCAGCAAGGGCTCCGACATTGACCGTCGCCGGGGCAGTCTGCGAGGCGTTTTCAACAGAAACCGTGCAGTCAACTTTTCCGCGTTCGAGCATGGGGGCCAGGATGCCCCGGGCTTCCACTTCCAGTTCACGCAGGTAGGAGGGCACTCTCATCGAGAGGTCCAGCTGCTTGCTGTTGAGGGATTTCAACTCGACGGTTATTTTCTTTGAGGGAGAAGAGGATATTCCGCGGCCGAAGCCGGTCATGGATAGGATCATCTCAGTGGAATTTCGTGGTTTGTGCAAATTTACTACTTTTCGCCCGCTTTGCCAAATTTACATTAGTGACAAGTTATTAGTGACTAGTGACAAGTGACGAGTGAGAAGTGACTAGTGAGGAGTGAGGGATAGGAGAGTAAAAAAATGCGCCGGAAATCTGGGACTTCCGGCGCGATATAATTTCAGTTATGACTGGTTTACTTTACTCCGAGGTCTTCGAGAACCTGGTCGATATGTTTTTCAGCCTTAACCACAGTTTCTTCATATTTATCCTTTGAGGGCATATCCTCGCGAACTTCCACGTAGAACTTGATCTTCGGTTCGGTTCCGGAGGGGCGGACAGAGACCTTGTCGCCAGCTTCGGTGAAGAACTGAAGGACATTGCTCGTGGTCGGGAAATTGAGTTTTTCAATTTCGCCCGTGATCATATTCTTGCAGTTGAGGTCTGCGTAGTCCTTGATACAGGTGACGCGGCTTCCAGCCAGGGTCTTGGGAGGATTCTCGCGGAAATTCTTCATCATGGCGACAATCTCCTCGGCGCCTGATTTTCCGGGACGGACAACGCTGACACCACGTTCGCGGGAGAAACCATATTCGGCATAGATGTCAACAAGGAGCTCATAGAGGTTCATGCCCTTCTCGGCAGCCCAAGCCGCGCATTCGGCGATCAGGGAGTTGGCGGAGATGGAATCCTTGTCGCGAACGAAGGTCTCGGCCAGGAATCCGTAGCTTTCCTCTCCGCCGCCAAGGTAGCGACCTTCAGCTTCCATGTTACGCATCACGTCGGCGATCCACTTGAAGCCCGTGTAGCAGTCGAAACATTTGATCTTGTTGGCATCAGCAATGCGCTTGATGGTTTCGGTGGTGACAATAGTCTTGACAACATATTCCGAACCGTCGAGGCGTTTCTGCTCCACGTTGTTGGTGATAATATAATAAAGCAGGAGCATACAGATCTGGTTACCGTTGACAAGCTGGTAGTCACCGTTTTTGTCGCGGACAACGAGGCCAACGCGGTCGGCATCCGGGTCGGAAGCCAGGACAAGGCTTGCTCCGGTTTCCTTAGCCTTTGCCACGCCCATTGCCATTGCCTCCGAGTTTTCGGGGTTCGGGGAAACGACAGTGGGGAAATCTCCGCTCTGGACGTCCTGTTCGGGAACATGGATGATATTGTCAAATCCCCAGAGGCGAAGCGAGTCATACATCAGGCGGAGGCCAGTGCCATGGATCGGGGTATAGACAATCTTCATGTCATGATGTTTCTTGTCAATCTCCGGATTGAGGCTCAGCTTGTGGATGTCAGCAAGATACTGATCATCGAGGTCCTTGCCGATGGCCTGGATGAGTTCGGGGTTGGGATTGAACTTGATCTGGTCGACGGAAGTGATGGCGTTGACATACTCGATAGTCTTGACATCGTGGGGGGCAATCATCTGTGCGCCGTCGCTCCAGTAGGCCTTGTAGCCGTTATATTCTTTCGGATTATGGCTGGCAGTGACCATCACGCCGCTCTGGCAACCGAGCTTGCGGATAGCGTATGACACTTCCGGCGTGGGGCAAGGCCCGTCGAAAAGATAGACCTTGATTCCGTTGGCAGAGAAGATATTGGCTGTGATCTCAGCAAACTTGCGTGAATTGTTACGCACGTCATGGCCGACAGCCACGCTTATCTGCGGCAATTCCTTGAACGTATCTTTAAGGTAATTGGCGAGACCCTGGGTAGCGGCGCCGACAGTATAGATGTTCATGCGGTTACTTCCGGCGCCCATGATTCCGCGCAGACCGCCTGTGCCGAATTCAAGATCCTTATAGAATGATTCGATAAGTTCTGTCTTGTCGTCGGAGTCAAGCATTGCCTTGACCTCGGTGCGGGTCTGTTCATCATACTGGTCGCCGAGCCAGCGTTCAGCTTTCTCGGTCACGCTTTTCAATAATTCGTCGTTGTTCATAGTCTTATTCTGGGTTAGAAATGTGCTTTTCGTCAGAAGTGTTTCGAGCCTCCAAACAGGGTTTCAGAAACTCCTTCCAAATTCAAAACACAAATATAACGATTTGGGATTAAAATCCCTCAGTTTTTAAAAATATTTTGAAAATCCAGAGAGCAATTTTTAATTCTTAGCTTCAATATTGATATGTACACCAATTCAGAAAGCCAACTCATTGTTACGCGTAAATCTCTCCTATCCCCACTACCCTCAGTATAGGTTCCCCTAACACTTTTTCTATATGTGAAATGGTATCGATAGTGAAATTATGCGTCCCGCGCATCCATTTGCTAATTTCTGATTCATTTTTTTCGAGAAGATTAGCCAAATCCTTTTGCCGCAGTCCCTTCTGTTCAAGAATACTGTGAATTCTATCTACAATGAGGAAGGATAAATCTACTCTTCTTCTTATCTCCGAAGGGACACTTTCTCTCCTGGAGTCCAATATTCTACTTCTTTTCATTTCTACTAAAATTTAAATTTCCAATCAATTCCTTATCAATAATAAATAAAGTCTCACCCTCCAGACGGGAGGAAATAAATCTGCTTGTATCCATCAAAGTTTCAACATATTCAGCCAGAGTTTGGTCTTCTTGCCAGGTTGCTGTATCTTTAACTCCTCCATTTCCAAAGATAAGAATTCTATCTGAAAGACGAATGCAATAGAGTCTTAGATTATTGGTCTCAATCGGAATAGCCACCACTCCGTCCCCAAAACGGCCTTCATATCTAAAATATCTTTCCAAAGCACCCACTTCGCCAATCTTATCCAGCCAAGACAATACAACCTCTATGTCTTCATCATAAGGAGAGCCGATAGGAAATTTTTCAAAAAATCTCTCCAATTCGGATAGTTCTTGTTCTTCTAAATGAATGCTGTAGAAGTTCACCGCCTCATGTTCCTCAATCAACTCTAAATAATATCTGATCATAATTAACTTATATGTCTATTTTTTGCAAATATAGCACTAATTTTCAGTCAAAACAATTAACTTTAAAATAAAGTTTGATTATTATTAGTTTTTTTTGGGGAGGCGGACGCGTTGGAACATGCAGTCGGGGCACCAATGGCCTCCTTCCAGCAGCGTGCGGGCCTTCAGGGAGAATTCATGGCCTTCGGAGCATTCAAATCGGAGAACCGAATCAGGCGTTAAGTCGGAATCCTTGAAATCGGCCTCGTTGAGCCACTTTCCCTCCCGATTTCTTACTGCCTCCCTTACTGCCTCGGTAGTATATTCCGGCGCCGAGACCGGTCGCGGTGTGCCATCGGGACGACTAAGGTTGCGGCCTTCCCATCCCGGGAGTGCCTTCCATTTATCCAGACTTCCAAACGCAGCTTCTATACGCCCGGCCACATTATTTTTGACCCACCACATAGGGCCCAATTCCGGAGTATTGGCCACGCGCTTCATAACCATCTTTATCAAAAAAGCCGGAGCAAGCGGCGCGAGAGAAAAATACCATGGCAACTCCCCTTTCATAATCTTGAAATACTCATCCGGGGTATCGCCAATGCGGAAATGGAGAATCTCTTCAAGCCGATCCGAGTCGTCGAACCAGAAGCCATGGAAATTTCCCGTTGCAAACCAGCGGGCATCGAACGCCTTCTCCGGAGGAGGGCAGCCCATCGCCTTCAGCAACCTTGATTCGAACTCATAATTTGTCAACCGATAAGCCTTTCCTCCGCCGATATTGTAGAAATGCCCCCAGAAAGACTCAGGCACATCATCGCGGCAGACCCGCTCCATCAATCGGCCGGAGTCGCGGTCCGTGACCCACTCCAGTGTGCCCTCAACCGGCACATGGAACGTGATCGGGTCGGAAGCCTTGGTGAGTAGTCCTGAATGAAGGATCCCGGTCTGCCGCAAAGAAACCCACCGCGGGAGCCCCGACTCAGCAAGCAGCCTCTCGGCCTCGACCTTGGAAAAGGCGTATGCATCATAAAACGCCGGAAGAAGAGGATCGCCACAGCAGCCACGATGATTCGGTACATCCCGATGGCCATATTGCGCCACCGAACCAATGTAGACGATCGCCGGAGGAGTCGTCATTTTCCGGGCAGCATCAATTATATTTTGCATAGCCCCGACATTCGTCTTGATTGTTTTCTCAGGAAACCAATCGGCGGCGGGAGAAACCATTCCTCCAACATGCAGGACAATTTCAGCATCCCTCATCGCCTCCTCGACGTCCGTTGGGTTTGTCAGATCTCCCCAGACCACTTTCACCCCTTTTTCGATGAAAGGGTCAAGGATCTTCCGGTTCTTGCGCCCCGGACGCGACAATACAGTAAGATCATAATTATCAGGCCTGGCAGCCAGCTCCTGCAGAGACTTACGGCCCATCACTCCGGTAGGGCCCGTAAGAAGCACTCTCTTTCTCTTCCTCTCCATAATAATCTGACGGATATGGATGCAAAATTAACAAATATTCTTGCTAATTTTGCAACAAGAAAAAGAGAAAAAGAGATGAGCAAGGAAAAACTCTCATGGCGTCCCGGCACCATGATATATCCCCTTCCGGCGGTCATAGTGACAGTCGGCGCGACGCCGGAGGAGTGGAACATGCTGACCGTGGCATGGACCGGGACGGTCTGCTCCGATCCCGCCATGTGCTACATATCCGTTCGCCCGGAGCGATACTCCTACCCTATCCTGATGAAGAATATGGAATTCACCATCAATCTGACTACTGCGCGTATGGCCCATGCGACCGACTGGGTCGGCGTCCGGTCGGGACGGGATTATGACAAATGGAAGGAAACGGGCCTGACTCCGCTCCCGGGAGAGAAAGTAGCCTCCCCCACGCTTGAAGAGAGTCCGCTGAGCATCGAATGCCGCGTGAAGAGCGTCGTCAAATTAGGAACCCACGACATGTTTCTGGCCGAAGTGCTCAACGTGCGCGCTGATGCGGAATGGATCGATCCCGAGACGGGACGCTTCATGCTCGACAAGGCCGGACTGATGGCCTACAGCCACGGATTCTACTGCGAACTTGGCCCGATTATAGGGAAATTCGGTTTCTCAGTCAAAAAAGGGGATAAAAGCTGATTGACATCAACGAGATTTTTATTATTTTTGCGTTTACCGTCTATCAGAACGCAAACACGTTGAACGCAAACACATGACAAAAAAATATAATGCAGGCGATGATCTCGAGGATTTCCGCCCGCGTAAGAAAAACAGATTCAATCGCAACCGGACCATCGTCAAATGGTTCTGGGCTCTATTTCTCTCCTTGGGATTCGCGATTGTCTTCTTCCTGCTGCTGATCTACAACGGGGTTATCGGTTACATGCCTCCGATCGAGGAGCTGGAGGACCCGCATTATAAACTGGCCTCCCTTGTTTACGCCTCCGACGGGACAACCGAACTCGGACGATACTACTTCGGGGCCGGCAACCGCGTCTATACGGATTACAACGGCATATCGCCCCATGTCATCAATGCCCTGCTCGCTACCGAGGACGTGCGCTTCAAGGAGCATTCCGGAATCGACTTCAAGGCCCTGGGCCGAACGATGGTGAAGACGGTAATGCTTGGCGACAAGTCGTCGGGAGGTGCATCGACGATCACTCAGCAGCTTGCCAAGCAGCTTTATTCCCAGCCCTCCTCCAACTTCCTGAAGCGAGCCGTCCAGAAACCGATCGAATGGATGATCGCCATCAAACTCGAACGCTTCTATACGAAGGATGAGATCATCAACATGTATCTCAACCGTTTTGACTTCCTCAACAACGCGGTGGGAATCAAGACGGCGGCCAACGTCTACTTCGGCAAGGAACCCCGCGACCTGAAGATCGAGGAAGCGGCCATGCTCGTCGGGATGCTGAAGAACCCGAGCTATTTCAACCCCCTGCGGCATGAGGAAAGGACAATCAACCGCCGCAACACGGTTTTCGACCAGATGGTAAAGGCCGGATTCCTGGCCGAGAATGAAGCCGACTCCCTGAAGAAGCTCCCATTGGGACTCAACTACCATAAGGTCGACCATAAAGAAGGAGGCGCGCCTTACCTTCGCGAGGAGATCCGCCGGCTGATGTCGGCCAAGAAACCGGTGGCTCCCAAACGCTCCGATTACAAATCCAACATGGCCTACACCATCGCGCGGGGGAACTACAACAGTGACTCCACGCAATGGGAGGAAAACCCGCTCTACGGCTGGATCATCAAGAATCCGAAGCCCGACGGGACATACTATGATCTATATACGGATGGTCTCCGGATCTACACCGGCATAGACGTCCGGATGCAGCAATATGCCGAAGAAGCGATCAACGAGCATCTCGGAGGCTACCTCCAGCCTGCATTCGAGAATGAGAAGCGGGGACTGAAAACCGGCCCCTACACCACCAACCCAAGCGAATTGAGTTATTCCGGCGTTCAGAAGCTGATACAGAATGCAATCAAGCAGACCGAACGCTATAGGCTGATGAAGCAGGCCGGCCAATCGGAAGCCGAGATTGACAAGGCGTTCCACACTCCCTACGAGATGGACGTCTTTGCCTACGTCAAGGAAACAAAGACCGAGGGAGGGAAAAGCGTGACGCGGATCGTTCCCGGCACGAAGACCGTGACGATGACCCCCTACGACTCCCTGCTCTATATGAAGACCATTCTGCGGACTGGCCTTGTGAGCATGGATCCTGTGACGGGCTACGTGAAGGCCTACGTCGGGGGTCCGGACTTCAAGCACTTCCAATACGACATGGCATCGCGCGGAAAGCGTCAGATCGGATCGACGGCCAAGCCCTTCCTCTACACGCTGGCCATGGAGCAGGACTACACTCCCTGCACGACGATTCCGAACACGCAGCCCGTGTTCGGCAACTGGGCGCCGCGAAACTCCGGCAAAGCCCGCATCGGCGAGAATGTCGATTTGCGCTGGGCTCTGACAAACTCCAACAACTGGATTTCAGCCAAACTTGTGGCTGCCCTCGGTCCCGGTTCGTTGGCCAACAAGATGCGCATGTTCGGCATCACGGGCTACATCGACGCGACGCTGCCGCTCTGTCTCGGAACGGTTGACGTCCCCGTGAGCCAGATGGTGGCAGCCTACACGGCCTTCGCCAACCATGGAATCCGGGTCGATCCGGTCTATGTGACGCGGATTGAAGACAATCAGGGGAACGTCATCTATACTGCCGTTCCGCATAGGACGGAGGTCACGAGCGAAGACGCCTACAATAAGATTGTGTCGATCCTTCTCAACGTTGTCGACAGCGGAACGGGCGCCAGTCTTCGCAGCCGTTACGGCATTTCGGCCCAGATGGGAGGAAAGACCGGTACGACCAACTCGAACTCCGATTCCTGGTTCATGGGCTTCACGCCAGACCTCGTCACGGGCGTCTGGGTAGGAGGCGAGGAGCGATATATCCACTTCAACTCGATGGCCTTCGGCCAGGGAGCACGCGCCGCGCTGCCTATCTATGGCCTTTACATGAAGAAAGTCTATTCCGACAAGCGTCTTCCCTACTCGCAGGACACGAAGTTTAAATTCCCCGACAACATGGACCTCTGCGGATCAGAAGAAGCCGTCTATTCCTACGCCACATCCGAAGAGGAAGGCCCGGAAGAGACCATGAGCCAGATGTTTGAATAAGACCCCGACATCAGGAAAAGATACAGAAAAAATCCCCAAGCCGAAACCCTGAAAATGAGCATAAAAATGGGTCAAGGCTTGGGGATTTGTGGATTTTTTAGTAATTTTGCAAGCCAATTGGTGGGATCGCGACCTGCCAGAAAGTAATTAAATAATTGTATAACTGCAGTTTAAACTAAAATGAAGAAAGAAATTCATCCCAAAGAGTACCGTGAGGTATGTTTTAAGGACATGTCGAACGATGAGGTGTTCATCACCCGCAGCACAGTTGCATCGCGTGAGACAATCGAGATCGATGGCAAAGAGTATCCCCTCGTAAAGCTTGAAATCACCAGCTCCTCACACCCCTTCTTCACCGGCAAGCAGAAACTGGTCGACACCGCAGGACGCGTCGACAAATTCCGCAGCCGCTACGGCAACCGTTCAAAGAAGTAATACTCTTAGGAACCTCACAAAAAACCTTCGTCGTTTCCACGGCGAAGGTTTTTTATTGCCTATGTTTTATACGGACATAACTGGATACGATAAAGGCAGTGGCGACCAATTGTCAACCACTGCCTTGATATTAATCGATACGGGTCTTACAAGAAGAAAAGGATTATCACCTGGGCAACAATCACACGCATGAACATCGTCAACGGATAGACCGTGGAGTAAGCGACTGCGGGCGCGTCATTGTTGGCAAGCTTGTTGCCGTAGGCCAATGCCGGGGGATCCGTATAGCTACCGCTCATCATACCGATGATATAGAAATAATTGAGCTTATACTTCGCGCGGGCAATGATGCCGACGACAATGAGGGGAACAACCGTGATCAGGAAACCATAGCCTACCCATATCGCACCCTGCGCATTGAACACGGTGGCCACAAAGTTCTTGCCGGCCGCTATGCCGACCGACGCAAGGAAGAGACAGATTCCTATCTCGCGCAGCAGCAGGTTGGCCGAAGAGTTGGTATATGTGACCAGATGGATCTTATGTCCATACGCACTGATCAGGATGGCGACAACCAGCGGACCGCCGGCCAGACCGAGCTTCATGGGGACCGACATTCCGGGGAACTGGAGCGGAATTGAACCGACAACAATTCCGAGGAAAATGCCGATGAACATCGTGATGAGGTTCGGCTCGTTGAGTCGCTTCATGGAGTTTCCGAGCTTCCGGGCAAGATTGTTGATGTCATCGATCTTGCCGACCACGGTCAGACGGTCGCCCATCTGAAGACGGAGGTTGGCCGTCGCAACGAGGTCGACGCCCGCACGGTTGACACGCGTGACATTCAGCTTGTAACCGTCATGGAGATGCAGCGAGCCAAGCTTGACACCATTAAAATGGGAATTCGTGACGAGTATTCGGCGCGAGACGACAGGGCCCTTGTCCATCTCCCACTTCTTCTCCTCGGCCGGGCCGAGGAAGCGGGTGAAGATCTCCTCATCCTGCTGCGAGCAGACAACGAGGCAGAGGTCGCCCAATTCGACGATATCCTTCGACGTCGGGATAATCACATTGCCATCCGGCTTCTCGATACGCGACATGACGTAATCGCATGAGATGAGAGTATGCAACTTCAGCATGCTCAGGCCGGAGACGAGCTCGTTTGTGACCTTGAACGTAACAAGATGAGGCGCCGACATCGAGGACTTTTCATCATTCTCCAACTCAGTCAGTTCCTTGTCGAGATCGACCTTGAAAATCTTCCGGATGATAATCATCGTCAGAATGATACCTACGACTCCGAGGGGATAAGCGGCCGCATAACCCATCGACATCTGCTGGCTCACATCATAACCATCGGGATTCACCTGAAGGAAAGTCTGCTGGGCCGCGCCGAGTCCCGGGGTGTTTGTTACCGCACCGCTCAGAATACCGACCATCTGCGAAATCGACGTGTCGCCCGACGTTCCTCCCTGAATGAAGAAGATAGCCAGCATGATGACAACATTGAGGCCGATTCCCAACAGGGCGAGACCGTTCATCTTGATTCCCCCCTCCTTGAAAGAAGAGAAGAAACCGGGACCGACCTGCATACCGATTGAGAAGATAAACAGGATAAGGCCGAACTCACGGAGGAAATGGAGCACATTGCCATCGACCGTATAGCCGAAATGGCCGAGGAAAATTCCGACGAAAAGGACGAAAGTGACCCCGAGCGAGACTCCGAAAATCTTGAGCTTCCCAAGATATATGCCGGCGAAGATCACGAAAGAATATAGCAGGATCGTGCTTGCCAGGGAGTCGTTGAAGGGTTTGAATAGATCAATCAACCAATCCATAAAAACGATTTAGACGAGTTTGCGGTAACGGATCCGGTGAGGCGTGTCGGCTCCGCCGTCGCGCTTCTTCTTGAACTCCTCATATTCCGAATATGAGCCTTCGAAATATGTCACCTTGCTATCTCCTTCGAAAGCGAGGATATGTGTGGCGATACGGTCGAGGAACCAACGGTCGTGGCTGACGACAACGGCGCAGCCGGCGAAATTCTCGAGGCCTTCCTCAAGGGCACGGAGCGTATTGACGTCAATATCGTTGGTCGGCTCGTCGAGCAGGAGGACATTCCCCTCAGCCTTGAGAGCCATCGCAAGATGCAGACGGTTGCGCTCGCCGCCGGAGAGCACGCCGATTTTCTTTTCCTGGTCGGCGCCTGTGAAATTGAACCTGGAGAGATAGGCCCGCGCATTCATATCGCGGCCTCCCATGCGGAAAGACTCGACGCCCTGGGAAATGACCTCATAGACGGTCTTATCCGGATGAAGGTCCTTATGGTTCTGGTCGACGTATGAAACTTTGACGGTCTCCCCTACTTCAAACTCGCCGCGGTCGGGCTGTTCGAGGCCCATTATCAGGCGGAAGAGGGTGGTCTTTCCGGCGCCGTTCGGACCGATCACGCCGACAATGCCGTTTGGGGGGAGCATGAACTCAAGATCTGTGAAGAGAGCCTTGTCGCCGTAAGCCTTGGCAAGGTGATGAGCCTCGATGACCTTGTTTCCGAGACGCGGGCCGTTGGGGATAAATATCTCCAGCTTCTCCTCGCGTTCCTTCTGGTCTTCGTTGAGAAGACGGTCATAGCTTGAAAGACGGGCCTTACCCTTGGCCT
Organism: uncultured Sangeribacter sp.; assembly: GCA_964480745.1. Lineage (GTDB taxonomy): Bacteria > Bacteroidota > Bacteroidia > Bacteroidales > Muribaculaceae > Lepagella. The sequence continues at coordinate 72,997 of CAYZQA010000004.1, forward strand.
GACGGGCCTTGGGAGCCATGCGCACCCATTCCAGCTCGCGTTCGAGGGTCTTGCGGCGCTTGCTGGCCTGCTTCTCCTCCTCGGCCATACGCTTGGTCTTCTGGTCGAGCCAGGAAGAATAATTCCCTTTCCAAGGAATTCCCTCCCCACGGTCGAGTTCAAGGATCCAACCGGCCACATGATCGAGGAAATAGCGGTCGTGGGTGACGGCGATGACCGTGCCGGGATATTGCTGGAGATGCTGTTCGAGCCAGTCGATCGACTCGGCGTCAA
>CAYZQA010000005.1:0-72961 GCA_964480745.1 uncultured Sangeribacter sp.
AGCGCGAGAAACTCCAGATCACCCGTCAGCGCGCCAAGCTTGAGAAGAACCTCGGCTCTATCGCTGATCTCGGTCGCCTCCCGTCGGCACTCTTCGTTGTCGACGTTATGAAAGAGCACATCGCTGTTGCAGAGGCTAAGCGTCTCGGCATCCCCGTGTTCGCAATCGTCGATACGAACTCGAACCCCGCAGATGTTGATTACGTCATCCCGGCAAATGATGACGCTTCGACTTCAATCGACATCATTCTCGACGCTGTCACTTCCGCAATGGCAGAAGGTCTCGAAGAGCGCAAGGTTGAGAAAATCGACGCTCCCGGAGATAAGGATGGCGAAGATGGAGAGGCTCCCGCAGCCGGCAAGCGTCGCCGCGTACGCCGCAACGAGGCTCCCGCAGCCGAGAAGGTTGAGGTTGTAGAGGAAGTTAAGGAAGAAGCTCCCGCAGCCGAATAAACGAACCTATCCATGAGGCGCGGCTTGGCGGCTGCGCCTCATTTCATATTTAAAACATTTCACTCCAAGAATATCCAAGAATATCATGGCAGTAAGCATTGAAGATATCAAGAAACTGCGCCACATGACCGGCGCAGGAATGATGGACTGCAAGAACGCCCTCGCAGAAACTGACGGCGATATCCAGGCAGCTATCGAAATCATCCGCAAGAAGGGTCAGGCTGTAGCAGCAAAGCGTGAAGACCGCAACGCCGCCGAAGGTTGCGTTATGTCGGGCGTCAATGGCAACTACGCCGCTATCGTTACTCTCAAATGCGAAACTGACTTCGTTGCAAAGAACGAGTCTTTCCGCGCCCTCACGAAGAAAATCCTCGACGCTGCCCTCGCCGCAAAGGTGAAGGATGTTGAGGCTCTCAAGGCTCTCGAACTCGAAGGCCGCACAATCGCTGAGTCTATCACCGACGAAATCGGCAAGACGGGCGAAAAGATGGAGCTCGGAGATTTCGAATGTGTTGAGGCTGCCAGCGTTGCCGCCTACAACCACTTCAACGACAAGCTCGCCGCTATCGCAGCGTTCAACATCGAAGGTCTCGATCCCCAGGTTGGCCGCGAAGTCTGCATGCAGATCGCATCCATGAACCCCGTTGCCATCTCCCGCAACGATGTTCCCCAGGAGACGATCGACCAGGAGATTTCCGTTGCAATCGAGAAGACGAAGCAGGAGCAGGTTGTAAAGGCTCAGGAAGCAGCTCTCCGCAAGGCCGGACTCAACCCCAACCACTTCGACTCTGAGGACCACATCGAATCCAACATCACCAAGGGTTGGATCACGGCTGAAGAGGCTGAGAAGGGTCGTCAGATCATGAAAGAAGCCGGCGAGGCTAAGGCTGCAAACCTTCCCGAGGCTATGATCCAGAACATCGCCAATGGCCGTCTGAACAAATTCTTCAAGGAGAATTGCCTTCTTGAGCAGGCTTATGTCCAGGATGCAAAGATCACGGTCGGAGAATTCCTCGACAAGACTGTCAAGGGCCTCGTTGTCGTAGCGTTCAAGCGCGTAAACCTCAACGAAGACTAATCGACGGATAGTTGAAAGATATGAGAGCCGCGTCCAATGGGATGCGGCTCTCATTTTTTTAATAATTGACGTTTCTCTTACTTTGACAATAGAGATTGCTTTGATAATAGAGATTGCGCTTATTCAACCATAACGGTCGGATTTACGAAATAGACGTGGCCTGTTGCGCGCGTGATGGCCGTGTAAAGCCAGCGATAGAAATTTGAGTCAATGGTTGTTGGGTCAATTCCGGCCATATCGATAAATACATTTTTCCATTGGCCGCCCTGAGCCTTATGGCATGTCACGCAGTAGCCATACTTGACCTGCAATCCATTGTAGAAAGGGTCTGCCATGGCAGCTGCCAGTTTTTCGGAATAGACCCCATCATAACTGTCCATGACCACGGAATGGAACCGGTTCATCTCGGCCCTTGAAATGGAGGGGCCCTCTGAAGCCAGACTGCGGAGCATTATCCAGACGTTAAGAAGGGTTCCATCGGCAAGTTCTATTTCCGCTTCTGTGAAAAAGCGTCCGTAATGTTTCTCAGTCGCTCCCACCCAGTTGACAGTGGCGGAATCTCCGTTGGCAATCAGTTTATTCTTTACTTCATTCGCCCCTCCCCAGAAATAATCGTTTTTGGCCACGATCAGCCTGTCGCCCCTTTCGAGGGGATCCTCGGCAAAATTGACCTGGTTGCGGATAGCATTGTTAATGGCATTGGCCCGCCAATTGGAACGGGTAATGATAATTGTTTCCTCGCTACCGACCTCGGAAACAGAGGCGGCATACGTATCCATGAAATCTTCTTGAGGCAGAAGCGAAATATCGGTATGGCCGCTGACCGGGAGAATCAGCTGAGGATTCCCGGAAGCGAAGAGCATCCTGCGCACAATCGTCGCGTTAGCAATTATCCCGGAATCGGCCTGCTGGCGGACAACCTCATCAAGTCTGCGCAACATTGGGGAAAGTCCCAACCTTGCAAACCGCTCCGGAAGGAGCGCTGTCGAGACATCCTGTCCAACCGGAGGAAGCTGGGCGTCATCTCCGACAAGAATCATCCTGCAACCGGGGGAAGAATAGACATAGCGGACAAGCTTTGTCAGGAGCGGGTCGGCCTCGGCAATTCCGTCAGGAATAAGGGAAGCCTCATCGACAATAAAGATAGCGTCGCGAAGTGTATTGGGAGCAAGGATGTAATGGGAGCCGGTTGTGTCGCCCGGGGCCGGACGGAAGAGACGACGATGGATTGTTGAAGCGGGGTGGGAAGAGAAAGAGGAGGCTACATTTGCCGCTCTTCCTGTAGGGGCGAGAATAACGACACGCCGCTTGAGGATATCCATGGCCCGGATGATGGCGGCGACAACGGAAGTCTTTCCCGTTCCGGCATAACCGTTGAGGATAAACAGGTCGCGATCCGAGCCATCGGCGACAAACCAGGAGAGTGCCTTCAAGACCTCGGCCTGTCCGGGCGTCGGCTTATGGCCAAAGGCACGAAGGGCCAAATCATGGAGGTTAGCTGCAACGGGAGAAAGATCGGCCATAGGGGAAGAAAAATTTGGCTATTGATTAGTCAATAAAGCTAAAAGGGCTTCAACAGCTGTTAAAGCATCTGCAAAATTACGAAAAAACCAAAATCGGGAGGCATAAAACGGCTGGAAGTTGGGGATAGAATGAGAAAAAATTAGTAATTTTGCATCTGGACACTTCCGAGAGGGGCCGTCACAGAATCGTGGTTAATGATGAGGATGGTCCCGGATAGAAATAGATAGAAAAAATAACGAAAAACACCCTAAAAAATATATTAAGACATGAAGATTGAAAAAATCATCGGTCGCGAGATTCTTGACTCGCGCGGCAATCCGACAGTAGAGGTAGACGTTATTCTTGAAAGCGGCGTAATGGGCCGTGCAGCCGTTCCGTCAGGCGCATCGACGGGCGAGAACGAGGCTCTTGAGCTTCGCGACGGCGACAAGAACCGTTACCTTGGCAAGGGCGTCCTCAAGGCAGTAGCCAATGTGAACGGCCCGATTGCTGATGCACTCCGCGGTCACAGCGCGCTCGACCAGATCGGCGTTGACAAGATCATGCTCGATCTCGACGGGACTCCGACCAAATCCAACCTCGGCGCAAACGCCATCCTCGGCGTATCCCTTGCAACTGCAAAGGCAGCAGCCAACTATCTTGACCTTCCCCTCTATCGTTATATCGGCGGATGCAACACGTATGTCCTCCCCGTTCCGATGATGAACATCATCAACGGCGGCGCACACTCTGACGCTCCCATCTGCTTCCAGGAGTTCATGATCCGTCCGGTCGGCGCATGCTGCTTCAAGGAGGGTATCCGCATGGGTACTGAAGTGTTCCACGCTCTCAAGGCTGTCCTCAAAAAGCGCGGTCTTTCGACGGCGGTCGGTGACGAAGGTGGTTTCGCTCCCAAACTCGACGGCACTGAGGATGCACTCAACGTTATCGTAGAGGCTATCAAGAACGCCGGTTACGAGCCCGGAAAGGATGTCACGATCGGTCTTGACTGCGCTTCTTCCGAGTTCTATCAGAATGGCGTATATGACTACACTCACCTGAAGAATGGCGCTGAGAAGGAAGTCAACGGCAAGAAGCTCACCAGCGAGGAGCAGGCCAAATATCTCGAAGAACTCATCACGAAATATCCTATCGACTCTATCGAGGATGGCATGGATGAGAACGACTGGGAAGGCTGGAAGATCCTTACGAAGCTTATCGGCGACCGTTGCCAGCTCGTCGGCGACGACCTGTTCGTAACGAACGTCAAATATCTTGAGAAAGGTATCGCCGAAGGATGCGGTAACTCTATCCTCGTCAAGGTTAACCAGATCGGTTCGCTCACGGAGACTCTCCGCGCAGTCGAGATGGCACAGCGTAACAACTACACTGCCGTTATCTCCCACCGTTCGGGCGAAACTGAGGATTCCACAATCGCCGACATCGCAGTAGCAACCAACGCCGGCCAGATCAAGACCGGTTCTGCAAGCCGTTCCGACCGTATGGCCAAATACAACCAGCTTCTCCGCATCGAGGAGGAACTCGGCGACCGCGCAGTTTACGGCTACAAGAAAATCGCAAAGAACTAATCCCCGCATAGGGAAAACATAAGTTGCCTGAAGAGCAACAATGATAAAAATCCCGGAAGTTTTATAACTTTCGGGATTTTTTGTATCTTTGTCCCGTCACAACCCAGGCTCGAAAGGAAGCGTATCGACAGAATCCAATCCTGCGGCGGGGAGACATTATCCGCAATAAACTACTAACTTATAACAAATGGAACAAGAGGAAGAAAAAGTTTACACCACAGACACCGGTCTGCCCGAGAACGCGTTCCGCGAACTTGCCGCCGATGAGGAATATGTGCCTGTGATGCACCCGGCCCATGACCAGCAAGAGGTGACGCCTTACAGTGTTGGAATGGGATTGCTGATGGCAATCGTGTTCAGTGCGGCAGCGGCATATCTTGGCCTTAAGGTCGGCCAGGTGTTTGAAGCAGCCATTCCGATTGCAATCATTGCCGTCGGTCTCAGCAACGCCTTGAAGAAAAAGAATTCTTTAGGACAGAATGTCATTATCCAGTCGATCGGGTCATGTTCGGGTGTGATTGTGGCGGGAGCCATCTTCACGCTTCCGGCTCTCTACATTCTGCAAGGGACTTATCCTGACATTGTTGTCGATTTTTACCAGATTTTCCTAAGCTCGCTATTGGGAGGTATACTCGGCATCCTGTTCTTCATTCCCTTCCGGAAATACTTTGTGAAGGATATGCATGGCAAATATCCCTTCCCGGAGGCCACGGCCACGACACAGGTGCTTGTGTCGGCGCAGCAGAGCGCAGCCGATGGCAAGGGAGGTCAGGCCAAGACGCTTGTAATCGCTTCGCTTATCGGCGGTATCTACGACTATATCGTGGCTACATTCGGCTGGTGGGCCGAGACGATCACCTCTACGGCATCCTCCTGGGGGCATACTATCACGGAAAAGACGAAGCTTGTCTTGAGTTGCAATACGGGAGCGGCGCTTCTTGGTCTCGGATATATCGTCGGGCTAAAATATGCGTTTGTCATCTTCGCGGGATCGATCTTTGTATGGTGGATTATCATTCCGTTGATCGGAACATACGGGGCTCCCGAACTGGCGGCGATGGAACCGGACGTGATCTTCAAGGATTATGCGCGCATGATCGGTATCGGAGGTATCGCCATGGCCGGCGTCATAGGAATCGTGAAATCCTGGCCCATCATCTGCAATGCCGTCGGGCTTGCAGGGCGTGAGCTCAAGGGAGCGCAAAAAGGGGCGACGGAAGTGCGCTGGCAGATGGACATCTCGATGAAGAAGATAGTCTTCTTCATTGCGCTGGCGCTTGTTGCAGTGTTGCTCTTCTTCTGGTTTGGAGTTATCCATACGTTCTGGCAGGCAATCGTAGCCTGGGCAGTCGTGACGCTCATTGCGTTTCTCTTCACCACGGTGGCGGCCAACGCAATCGCGATTGTAGGATCGAATCCTGTCTCGGGCATGACGCTTATGACTCTTATCATTGCTTCGGCCATCTTCGTCGGAATCGGACTGAAAGGGACATCGGGCATTGTGGCATCGATGGTGATCGGCGGCGTAGTCTGTACGGCCCTCTCTATGGCGGGCGGCTTCGTTACCGACCTTAAGATCGGCTATTGGCTCGGTTCGACGCCCAAGAAGCAGGAAAGCTGGAAATTCCTCGGTACGCTGGTATCGGCTGCCACCGTTGGAGGCGTCATCATTGTGCTGAACAAGGTTTATGGATTTACTGGCGACAACGCTCTTGTAGCACCTCAAGCGAACGCGATGGCGAAGGTGATCGAGCCCCTGATGATGGGTGGCGACACTCCCTGGATTCTCTATATGGTCGGTGCGATTCTGGCGCTTATCCTCAACTGGCTTGGCGTCCCTGCGCTTGCTTTCTGTCTTGGTATGTTTATTCCGCTGTCGCTGAATACGCCGATGCTTGTCGGAGGCGCAGTCGCATATTTCGTATCCAACAGCTCTGACGACAAGAAAGTATGTTCGGCCCGTCATGACCGAGGCACGCTCATCAGCTCCGGTCTTATCGCCGGAGGAGCATTGTTCGGAGTTTTCGCGGCCATCACGCGCTTTGCCGGCTTCGAGTATGTTTCTCCCCTATCCGACCAGGTTTCCCAGATTTTGGGTTGCGTAGCCTACGCGCTCCTTATCTGTTACCTCATCTGGGATTCACGCCGCGCAGAGAAATAATTTTATACATATCTCCCCCCAAAGAACCGGGACCGTCAGATCAATCAGACGGTTCCGGTTTTATTTTGGCTCCTATATGATATTCGGAAATTTTTCTTTAATTTTGCAGTCTGATTCTGAGGGTCCAACTTCAAAGGCTACGGCTTGGGAAGGGAGGCCGAGGGAATTTAAAATGTGTAGAAACCCAAGCAGTATCAACAAGCAGTAAAACATACGCAAACAAGCGGTAAAAAAACGCTGTATAACTTAAACAAGATGAAAGCTTACGTTTTTCCGGGACAAGGCGCCCAGTTTGTAGGAATGGGCAAAGACCTCTATGATAACAATCCTGAGGCAAAGGAACTATTTGAGAAGGCCAATGAAATCCTTGGCTTCCGCATCACTGACCTGATGTTTGAAGGCACGGAGGAGGATCTGAAGCAGACCAAAGTCACTCAACCTGCAATCTTTCTTCACAGTGTGCTTCTGGCAAAGACCCTCGGCGATGAGTTCCGTCCCGACATGGTTGCCGGACACAGCCTTGGAGAATTCTCTGCCCTGGTTGCTGCCGGCGCCCTGAGCTTCGAGGAGGGGCTGAAACTTGTTGCGAAACGCGCAATGGCGATGCAGAAAGCCTGCGAGGCACGTCCTTCGACAATGGCCGCCGTTCTCGCCCTTCCCGATGAAAAAGTCGAGGAGCTCTGCGCAGAGGTGGACGATGTTGTCGCTCCCGCCAACTATAACTGCCCGGGCCAGGTTGTCATCTCCGGCACGATTGAAGGAGTCGACGCCGCATGCGAAAAAATGAAGGCAGCCGGCGCAAAACGTGCGCTGCGTCTGAAAGTCGGCGGCGCCTTCCACAGCCCTCTCATGCAGCCTGCTCAGGAGGAACTTGCCGAGGCAATCGCAGCCGCAGAATTCTCGACTCCTGTCTGCCCTATCTATCAGAATGTTGACGGACGTCCTCATACGGATCCTGCCGAAATCAAGGAAAATCTCATCAAGCAGCTCACAGCCCCTGTCCGCTGGACCCAGGATGTCCAGGCGATGGTAGCCGATGGCGCAACGGAATTCGTTGAGCTCGGCCCGGGCAGCGTGCTCCAGGGTCTTGTGAAGAAAATCAGTCCTGAAGTAACTGTTTCTGGAAAACAGTAATGAATGTAGCAATCGTAGGCGCCAGCGGCGCCGTTGGGAGCGAGTTCCTTCGCGTCCTTGAAGAGCAGGATTTCCCCGTTGACGGTCTCCGACTTTTCGGATCCAAAAGGTCGGCGGGGGAAACCCGTACTTTCCGTGACAGGGAATATGTGATCGAGGAATTGACTCATCAATCAGACTTCTCGGGGGTTGACATCGCTTTCACATCTGCCGGAGCGGGAGTGTCGAAAGAATATGCCGAAACGATCACTCGCCACGGCACGCTGATGATCGACAACAGTTCCGCATTCCGCATGGATCCGGATGTCCCTCTGGTCGTTCCGGAGGTCAACGGCGAGGATGCCTTTGACCATCCACGCAACATTATCGGCAATCCGAACTGCACGACAATCCAGATGGTGGTTGCGCTCAAAGCAATTGAGAATCTATCGCATATAACGAGGGTCCATGTGGCCACTTACCAGGCGGCCAGTGGTGCCGGCGCGTCGGCCATGGATGAGCTCGTTCAGCAGAACGCAGCATTGGTCACAGGGGAAGAGGTTGTGGTGAAGAAATTTGCCCATCAGCTTGCATATAATGTCATTCCCCATGTGGATGTGTTCATGGATAACGGATATACGAAGGAAGAGATGAAGATGTTCCATGAGACGCGGAAGATCATGCACTCCGATGTCCGCGTATCCTCGACCTGCGTCCGTGTCCCCGTGCTCCGCGCGCATAGCGAGGCAATCTGGGTAGAGACAGAACGACCCGTCTCAGTCGAAGAAGCCCGAGTTGCATTCATCGAGGCCCCAGGCATAGTCTATGTCGAGGAAAGAGACGGCGCGGACTTCTATCCCATGCCTCTCGACATTGCAGGCGAAGACCCTGTATATGTCGGGAGACTGCGCAAGGATCTTGCCGACGAGAAAGGGCTGGCCTTCTGGGTGGTTGCCGACCAGATCAAGAAAGGGGCAGCGCTGAATGCCGTCCAGATCGCCCAATATATGATCGAGCACTCTAAATAACTCCCTTAGAGTGTCGAAATCCGAGCCCGACAACCGCGAGCTTGACCTCGCCCGGACAATAATGGAGGAGACCGGCCACAGTCTCTTCCTGACCGGACGTGCGGGCACGGGAAAGACAACATTTCTAAGGGAACTCCGTCAGACAACCCACAAACAGATGGTCGTGACAGCCCCTACGGGCATCGCGGCCATCAATGCCGGCGGAGTCACCCTCCATTCCTTCTTCCAGCTTGACTTCGCCCCGTATATTCCGGGGATGAGAGCCAAGGGGAAGCAGGCGTTCAGGTTTTCCCAACAGAAGGTCAAAATGATACGGGGAATGGACACCCTTGTGATTGACGAGGTGTCGATGGTGAGGGCGGATGTTCTGGACGCGGTTGATGAAGTGCTTCGCCGATTCCGAGATCCAGCCAAGCCGTTCGGGGGTGTCCAGCTTCTGCTTATCGGGGACTTGCAGCAATTGCCTCCGGTTGTGCCCGACAGTGAGGCGCAGATGCTTGCCGATCATTACCGGACGCTCTACTTCTTCGGCTCGAAAGCTCTTGGCCGGCTTCCGCTGGCAACGATCGAACTGCAGCACGTCTACCGGCAGCAAAACGGAGAATTCCTTGACATCCTGAATGCGATCCGAGAAAACCGGGCCGATCAGGAAATCCTCAGCCGACTCAACTCCCGGGTACGAAAGGGTTTTGAGCCGGACGATGGGGAAGGCTATATCCGTCTGACAACGCACAACCGATTGGCCGACTCCATCAACCGGACCAAGATGAGCCAATTGCCCGGGGAGGAATTCACCTTTCCGGCCGATGTTGAGGGAACGTTTCCCCAATCCTCATATCCGGCTGATGAGGAACTGCGTCTGAGGGAGGGAGCGCAGGTGATGTTCATAAAGAACGATCCGGAAAAGAAATTTTTCAACGGCATGTTGGGCCGGATCTCAGCGATTGACGAAGGAAAAGTGGAAGTGACGCCACTTGATCCTTTGACTTCCCCTATCACCGTCGGGCCGATGGAATGGGAAAATATCCGTTATGAACTTGACGAGCAGCAAGGGGAGATAAAGGAAGTCCGCGAAGGGGCGTTCCGTCAACTTCCTCTCAAACCGGCATGGGCCATCACGATCCATAAAAGCCAGGGTCTGACATTCGACCGGGCCATCATCGATGCCTCGGCAGCCTTTGCGCATGGTCAGACATACGTCGCGCTCTCCCGCTGCCGGACGCTTGAGGGAGTCGTCCTCTCCTCCCCACTGCCTCAATCGGCCATAATCACGGACACACTGGTTGACACATACATGGAGGAATGCCGCCGAAATTGCGTCACGAAAGAGCTGATGGGACGTCTTCGTGGGGGCTACCACCTCGAACTCATCCACCAGCTATTCACGTTCGACTCCATTCAGAATCTGCTTGACCGAATCATGCGGACATTGCTCGACAACTTTGCTCGCACGTATCCAAATGCAGTCCAGAACATCTATGACCTCCAGCGGCCGCTGACGGACATATTGGGAAATGTCGCAGCCAAATTCCGCAGCCAATGCGTGAGGTTGCTGACGGATCCACAGCCTGGCGATCCGGAAATTGATGAACGGATAAATGCGGGGGCTAAATATTTCCTGAAGGCAACCGAGCAACTGAGCCGCAACATCCCCGGCATGGCCCTTCCGCATGACAATTCGGAGATCCGTAAGAAATATGGCAAAGATATTCAGGAACTCTACAAGCTTGTGACCTCAAAACGGGCAATCCTAAACGAATTTACCAGCGGACGATTTACGGCGGAAAAATACCTTGCTGTGAAATCCAGGGCAATGCTCGGAGGAACACGAGAGGAGGAAAAAATAAGATTCACCATTCTTCCGGAAAGCCGCAAAACAGCAATGCCGGACGTAGAGAATCCGGAACTTTATGCAACCTTGACGGAATGGAGAAAAATCGCGTCCGGAGATGCCCCGGCCTTTACGGTCTTCTCCAACAAAACACTGATTGCCATTGCCAACGCACTGCCTGAGACAATGGAGGACTTGCTATCGATTCCGGGGATCGGGCGCAAGAAGGCAGCCGATTTCGGGGAAGAAGTGATCGACATTGTCCGGGAATACCTGCAATCCAAATAACTCGGGGCCGAGCGAACGATTGGGTGGGGAAAGCGTTAAAACAATAAGGGAGGGAACTCCCATTAACTGCAAATTCTACTCTTATACCCAATCCACTATGAAAACACATGCAATTTCACTCACAATAAAATCTCTGTTTCTGTCAGGGGTTCTGGCGATAATGTCGGCCGCAAATGTATCCGCTCAGTCCGCGCCACCTCCGGGAGCGGGGCAAGGGCCCGGAGGAGGGGGAGGGTTTCAATCCGCTCCTGCGCCCGGTGCGGGCCAAGGCCCTCAGAACGGCATCGGCTGGAATCCCGGCGGACCGGCCGCTCCCCCATCCAATTGGGGGAATCCCTGGATGAACTGGGGCACGGCAGCCCCTGTTGTCCCCTCGCCGGTCGGGATGAATTCCGGAGTAACGAAAGTCATTGCCTGCGGCTATGATGCGCAAGGAATCTGGCGCGTCCTCCCGCTGCTGGTCAGCTATCAGTACAATGGGGTGCAATATAATGTGACGGTGCTCAATGCCTGGGATCCATGGACAGATGTCTGGAACCAGGGGGTTGACGAGCCGGCCTATAACACGACATATTATCTGCGCGGCCAGACTTTCAACTTCTACACAGTCCTCTCCACAGGAACATATTATTTCAATCTATAGGAATCTCAATAAATGTATAGGGCGACTATCCAACTCGGATGGTCGCCATTTTTGTGTCATTGAGGGGATAAAATTTGTGAGATAGGGGAATTTCAGCTAAATTTGCAGGATATAGGCAGACCATGCAGATTGGCTGGAGCATTGTTCAGAAACGATTGTCCGCTTAACGGCTACGAAGGCAAGGTCTGACGGATCCAACAATATCAACCAAAGAAATGGCAAAACAGGAAGACGTTTTCAAAACCATCATAGCCCATGCTAAAGAATATGGGTTCGTGTTTCAGTCAAGTGAGATATACGACGGGCTCTCAGCCGTCTACGACTACGGCCAGAACGGCGTGGAGTTGAAAAACAACATCAAGCGTTACTGGTGGGAGGCAATGACGATGCTCAACGACAACATCGTAGGAATCGACTCCGCCATCTTCATGCACCCGACTATCTGGAAGGCATCGGGGCACGTCGACGCGTTCAACGACCCCTTGATCGACAACAAGGACTCCAAGAAGCGCTATCGTGCGGACGTCCTGATTGAAGACGAGATTGCCAAATTCGACGAGAAGATCAACAAGGAGGTGGCAAAGGCGGCCAAGCGTTTCGGGGAGAACTTCGACGAGGAGATGTTCCGCAAGACGAATCCGCGCGTGCTTGAGCATCAGGCAAAACGCGACGCTCTGCATGAGCGATACGCAAAGGCGATGAACGACAACGACCTCGCCGAGCTCAAGCAAATCATCCTTGACTGCGAGATCGCGTGCCCGATTTCCGGGACACGCAACTGGACGGATGTCCGTCAGTTCAACCTCATGTTCAAGACCGAGATGGGGTCAACAGCCGACGGCGCGATGGAAGTCTATCTTCGTCCGGAGACAGCCCAGGGAATCTTTGTCAACTATCTCAATGTCCAGAAGACTGGACGTATGCGTCTTCCTTTCGGTATAGCCCAGATCGGAAAGGCTTTCCGCAATGAAATCGTGGCTCGTCAGTTCATCTTCCGTATGCGCGAGTTCGAGCAGATGGAGATGCAGTTCTTTGTCCGTCCGGGAGAGGAACTGAAATGGTTCGACCATTGGCGTCAGACCCGTCTTCGCTGGCACAAGGCTCTCGGTCTCGGCGATGAGAAATATCGCTTCCATGACCATGAGAAATTGGCCCATTATGCCAACGCCGCCACCGACATCGAGTTCCAGATGCCGTTCGGGTTTAAGGAAGTGGAGGGAATCCATTCCCGCACGAACTTCGACCTGTCGCAGCATGAGAAATTCTCTGGAAAGAAGATCCAATATTTCGATCCGGAGCTGAATGAAAGCTATGTTCCCTACGTGATCGAGACCTCGATCGGAGTCGACCGCATGTTCCTCAGCGTCCTTTGCAGCTGTTACGACCAGCAGGAGCTCGAAGGGGGCGACAGCCGCGTTGTGCTTCACTTCCCGCCGGCAATCGCGCCTGTGAAGTGTGCGGTTCTCCCGCTGGTGAAAAAAGATGGTCTTCCCGAGAAGGCACGCGAAATCCAGCATCGTCTCCGTTTTGATTTCACTTGCCAGTATGACGAAAAGGATTCAATCGGGAAGCGCTATCGTCGTCAGGACGCAATCGGAACTCCCTTCTGTATCACGGTAGACCATCAGACGCTTGAAGACAACACAGTCACGCTGCGCCACCGCGACTCGATGGCCCAGGAACGTGTAGCCGTTGACCGTCTCGAAGCAATCCTTTCCGATGAAGTGAGTCTCAATTCGTTACTCCGTAAACTCCTCTGATTATGAAGAAAATCATTCGCCGCGCCCTGTTCGCGCTCATAGCCCTGGCAGCCATGTCGGGTCTCTCCTCCTGCAATTACAACTCCTTGGTTGAGAAGCAGCAGGCAGTCGACCAATCCTGGGCACTCGTTGAAAACCAGTATCAGCGTCGTGCCGACCTGATTCCGAATCTTGTCAACACGGTCAAAGGCTATTCGACCCATGAGGAGGAGACGCTGGTGAAGGTTACGGAAGCTCGGGCCAAGGCTACCTCCATCAACCTCTCGGTAGACGACCTGACGGAAGAGAACATGGCAAAATTTCAAGAGGCCCAGAATGAGCTTTCCTCGGCATTGAAATCCCTCCTTGCCGTTACGGAAGCATATCCTGACCTGAAAGCCAACGAAAACTTCATGAACCTCCAGGCGCAGCTTGAAGGGACAGAAAACCGGATAGCCACCGAGCGCAAGCGCTACACGGAGGCCGTCCTGGAGTATAACACCGCTATCAAGAAATTCCCTACGACGATCTATGCCGGCTGGTTCGGGTTCACCCCCAAGCCCCAGTTCAAGGCTGAGACGGGAGCAGAGAAAGCTCCGGAGGTGAAATTCTAACATAGCGACTGCATCCGACCAACATAATGAAAAAGAACCTTATAGCCCTTGTTGGCGCCTTCCTAATCATGGGAGGCGCCACCTCCTGCTTAAAGGGGGAAATGGACACATACGAAGACTGGCGCGTGGAAAACGACCGCTATGTCTCTGAAATAGACCTTAATGAATATCAAGCCGTGGCGCCCGACTGGGCTCCGGAAAACAGGATATTCATCAAATGGCACAACGACCGCACGCTGACGGAGAGGAATCTCGTTCCGATGTCGAATTCGACGGTTAAGACCAAGTATGAGCTTGAAAACATCAATGGGGTCAAACTTGGGAACTCCTATACCGCATCGACGGGCGACTCCGTCTACAAGACCACTCCGAATGCGAACATCATCGGATTCTGGGCAGCCTTGACAATGATGCATGTCGGGGACTCCGTGACTGTGATCATTCCCTACCAGTCGGCCTACGGCAACGAAACGCGCGGGTCAATCATCCCCTATTCCAATCTCATCTACCGCATAAAGCTCAAAGAGATTTGTGATTTTGAACGCCCGGCACAATGATATGCCGCGCTTAAATATTCATCTACGCCTTAACCTATCCAGCATGACCACGAAAACACCCCTTATCGCAGCGGGCTGCCTGATAGCGGCGGCCGCATCGGCCTTTACCGTCACCGAATATCGTCAGGCTCCGGCCATCGACATTCCGCTTCCAGCATTGCCGGATTCAACTATGAAGGAAAATGCCTTCGAGCTGAAGGACCTTCTTTCCGGGCGCACCTGGCGTCCGGGCACAACGGCAATGAAAGACTGGAAAATCGTGCAGACCGACACGTCTGGCCGCATCCTTCTGACGGCGTCCAATGAAAATCCGGCCCTCCATTCCTTTGCGACAAGGCTGAGGGCCGCGGAGTTTGCGAAAGGAAAGCTTCTGATCAAGGCCACCTCTCGCGTGGCAGTCAAAGTTGACGGGGAAACGCTTATCACAAAGGCAGCTTCGGATTCCTTGGCCAAGGATAGCGAGGCATCCATCGAGCTCCTTCCCGGGCGGACCTACGACATCACTGTCGACTTGCTGGCCACTAAGGATGACCAATCAGCGCCCGAATTCTCGCTTGAATTTGTGGCGGACGACAAATTCAAGGATGTGGAGATTTTATCCTCCTCCGACCTCAGCCGCCGCGTCCAACCGGTAACCGCATTGACGGGGGAACGAGCCTACCGGGCGCGTCTATCGCACGACGGGAAATACATGCTCTACTGCACAGCCGACCAGCAAGGATCGTCCGACACGCGCTATCGCGGGCGACTTGTTGAAACCGCGACGGGGCGCACCCTCTCCGATAATTTCAACTATTACGCGAAATGGTTGCAGGGGGAGAACACACTCGTCTACACCGTATCTCGCGGGAAGACATACGACCTCTATGCCGTCGAAGTCCCATCGATGTACACGCGTCTTCTCGCTACCGATTTGCCCTCCAACGACTTGACTTTGAGTCCTGATGGAAACTGGCTGCTCTATACGAAGAAGGTGGATGGAGAAACGGAAAGCGGACCGATGCATCGGGTCCGGACTCCGGACGACCGCATTCCGGGCGACCGTGAGCGCTACTACATGATGCGTTACGATCTGAAGAACGGCATCACGACTCCTGTCACATACGGCGGCCCATCGACATCGACCCTCGATATTTCCGACGACGGGAAAAAGATGCTGTATCTTTCCACCGTGGCCAAAGCGGACACTTATCCGTTCTATTTCTCCGATCTGATCCAGATGGATATGGAGACGCTCAAGACCGACACTCTCTTCCGCGGGGAGGAAGGATACATCAATGCCGGGGCATACTCTCCTGACGGAAAGAAAATATTTCTTGTCGGAGGTCCGGATTCTTTTGGCGGAATCGGGGCCAATTACGGCTCTCACGAGATAGGGAACGGATTTGACGGCCAGGGCTTTATATTCGACATCGCCTCGCGCTCCGCAAAGGCCATGACGCGCGATTTCGATCCGGCAATAACCGGGGAGCCGATTTGGAACCGCACAGACGGCAAAGTCTATTTCCTCGGAGAAACAGGCTTCTACAAATATGTCTACGCGCTTGACCCTAACTCCGGAAAGATATCGAAAGTCGCGACAGAGAGCCCATATATCCGGTCGTTCTCCATCGGAAGGGATGAAGACAGACTCATGGCTTATGTCGGAGGATCCTTCACTTCTGATGGTGTCGTCGGACTGACAGATTTACGGAACGGAAAGAGCCGGACTTTTGCCGATCCGCTTGCCCCGACTTTGGAAGATATCACTTTCGGAGAAATGAAACCCTGGACGTTCACGGCCTCAGACGGGACTGTCGTTGACGGATATGAATGTCTTCCTCCGGATTTTGATCCCAATAAGCGCTATCCTCTGATTGTCTATTATTACGGCGGCACGTCTCCCTCGAACGCGACTTTCTATCATCTATACTCGCCACAGGTGTTCGCCTCGCGCGATTATGTCGTTTACGTTGTCAATCCGAGCGGAACCACCGGGTATGGTCAGGAATACTCGGCTCGCCATGTGAACGCATGGGGAAAACGCACGGCAGACGAAATCATCGAAGGGACGAAACGTTTCTGCGCAGAGCGGAAATATGTGGATGACAAGAAAATCGGATGTATCGGCGCAAGCTACGGCGGCTTCATGACCCAGTATCTCCAGACGAAGACAGACATCTTCGCAGCGGCCGTTTCCCACGCCGGCATCTCTAACGTTACGAGCTATTGGGGAGAAGGCTACTGGGGCTATAGTTACAATGCCGTAGCGGCAGCGAAAAGTTATCCCTGGACTGATCCGAAACTCTTCACAGAACAGGGATCGCTGTTCAACGCAGATAAAATCCATACTCCCCTACTTCTGCTGCATGGGGAAGTGGACACGAACGTGCCGATAGGGGAAAGCATCCAGCTCTTCAACGCTCTCAAGATTTTAGGGCGCGAAGTGGAACTGATAACTGTCCAGGATGAAAACCATGTTATCTCGGATTATGAGCGCCGACAGGTGTGGCAGAACACGATCATGGCATGGTTCGCCAAATGGCTTAAGGATGATCCCCGGTGGTGGGATTCCCTTTACGGAGAATAATAATACAATGACCAAAATGAGAAAAAACCTAATAAAAGCGGCCGCCTTCGCGGCCGCCATTATTCTGCTCCCGAGCTGTTCGGGGAAAAATGTCTCGACCAATGAAGCCAACGAGGATGCGGCAGATATAGAGGCGGCGATGATGCAAGGCCGGGAGGCAGCGCGCGTATTTGTGGCTTCCAAATGGGAAGACACGACCGAATTGCAGCTTCGCCTGCTTGAGGCACGCGCCGAGCAGAGCAAATTCACCATCGCGGGGAAGCCTCGCTCAGCAGCGGCCTTCGATTCGGCCTTCGTGTCGACGGTCAGGACGGTCAGACCGGATGTGGCCCGTGAGCTCGACAAGGATCCCCGGAAAAACCGCTGATTATGGCCATGGATAAGAGTGTGCCTAAAGATTTGGCTGAGCTTCTCAATTCGGAAGCGGCACGCATCAACAATCCGGCATTTATCGCTGAAGACCCGGTTCAGTTTCCGAGACGTTTCTCAGACAAGCGCGACATTGAGATCGCCTCTCTTCTCTCGGCCATCATAGCCTGGGGGAACCGGAAGATGATATGCCGGGATGCAGACAGGATGCTTTCGCTAATGGACGGGCTGCCCTATCGCTATGTAATGGAGCAGGGATATGAGGATCTTGATCCGGACATGAATCTTCATCGGACATTCTTCGGACGTCATTTCCAATGGCTCCTCCGGGGATTGCGGAAGATATATACCCAATATCCTGATCTAGACGCATTCTGCGCCACCACGGGCGCGGGAGACACGGAGAGTCCGGCCTGGCATTTTGCCGGGCGTTTGCTCGACGTTGTGGCCGGTGAAAATGGAGGCGCAATGTGCCCCCAATGTCTTCCATCCAATCTGGACACCACAGCACTCAAGCGGCTCAACATGGCATTGCGCTGGCTTGTCCGGGATGACGGGATCGTCGACATGGGGGTCTGGAAATCGATTCCCAAGAGCAAACTTTTCATTCCCTTGGATGTCCATGTAGGAAACACGGCGCGCAACTTAGGTTTGCTCGACAGGAAAAGCAACGACCGCCGTGCCGTGGAGATGCTGACCTCTCTTCTTCGGACGTTGCGGCCAGAAGACCCGGCCTTCTACGATTACGCTCTCTTCGGGATAGGAATCGAAGCGAAAAAGAAAGACATTTAATGGACATCAAATATAATTAAGACCACACCTTCTAATTCTGAAAATGAAATTACCCCAGATACTTTTACGGGGAGGAATGGCGCTTCTTTTGGGAGGCGCCTCGCTCCTATCAGTCTTTGCCCAGAACCCCAAAAGGGAATTCCGAGGGGCGTGGCTTCATATGATAGGCCAGAACCAATGGCAGGACAAGACCACAGAGCAGGCGAAAGCCTATATCATCGACCAATTCGACAAATTGCAGGACTCGGGGGCGAATGCCGTGATATTTCAAGTGCGCCCCACGGCGGATGCGGTCTACAAATCCGACTTGGAGCCATGGAGCGCATGGCTAACGGGGAAGCGGGGGAAAGCTCCCTCCCCGATGTGGGACCCGATGGAATTCGCCATTGAGGAAGCGCATAAGCGGGGCATGGAATTTCATGCTTGGCTCAACCCTTACCGAGTGACATCGACAGCGAAGGAAGTGCTTCCCGCATCGCATATATCGAACAAGGAGCCGCACCGGTTTTTCCGTTATAACGGGCAGGTTCTATTTGACCCGGCCTATCAGGAGAACCGCGATTTCATTTGCGAAGTTGTCAGCGACATCCTCGACAGATATGATGTAGACGGCATCCATATCGATGATTATTTCTATCCCTACCCGGCTGCGGGGAAGGCCATCCCGGACGATGCAAGTTACAAGAAATTCGGCGGAGGGAAAGCCCGGGGAGATTGGAGGCGCCATAACGTAGACCTCCTTATCGAGCAACTTTATTCGACGATCAAGGAGCGGAAGCCCTGGGTCCGATTCGGAGTCAGTCCCTTCGGGATATGGCGCAACAAGAAGAGCGATCCCCGGGGATCGGATTCAAGCGGACTGCAGAATTATGACGACCTGTATGCTGATGTCATTCTATGGGCGAAGAAAGGCTGGGTCGATTACCTCGCGCCCCAGCTATATTGGAGCCTCGACACGAAGGCCGCTCCGAGCCGCAGTCTGGTGAAGTGGTGGAACGACAATGCCAACGGCACGGACATCTACATCGGGCAGGATGTGAAACGGACTATGGACTCGGCCGATCCCGGGAACCATGACCGGAATGAACTGGACACGAAGGTCCGTCTATCGCGCGAATTGCCGAATGTCAAGGGGAACATCTGGTGGCACGGCTATTGGGTTACCGGAAACTACAAGGGAGCTGCGGATTCCTTGGCCATGAAATATCAGAGCACAATTGCACTCCCTCCCGCATACGGCGACCTGAAGAAATTGCCGGAGCAGGTGCGCGATCTTAAAATAGAGAACACCGCTGAAGGGACATTCCTCGAATGGAAAGCGCCTCACCGGAAAAGTTCCCAGCCTCACGAATCGGATGTTGTGAAATATGTCGTATATGAATTTTTCGGGGGCGAGGAGCAGGATCTGGAAGACCCTCAAACCATAGTGGCGATGACCCCCTACACCAAAGTCCGGGTTGACTCAGAGCGCGGAATAACCTATGCAGTCACCGCCCTCGACCGCATGAACCGGGAATCGCGACCGATATTCATCTACAACAAAAGATAAAGCTGACCTAACAGCAATCAAAACAAGCAATCATAACAAGCAATCAAAAACAAACAATCAAAAAGAGAAGCTGCGCGGGAAAATTCCTGCGCAGCTTCTTTTTGGAATCACGGGACATTAACCCGTGATTTTATAATTCACAATCAGCGGACCACAACCTTGACCGCTTTCTTGTCGATTGTCACGACGTAGACTCCTGCCGGAAGGCTCATGGTCTCAACGGAGGTTGCAACCTTGCGGGCCATCACCTTGCCATCTGCGGCGGCTACGGAGAGGTTTTTCCCGTCTGCTCCGGAGACAGTCAGCATTCCGCAACCTGTGGCGATACGGATCTGACCGTTGCCAAGCGAACCGACACCACCGCCACCGACACTTGCAACGTTCGAAGCGCCGGAGAATCCTGCGTCATAAACCGTAACGACGACATAGTCATACTGAGTCTCAGGAACAGCCTGCGTGTCGAGATATTCGCATTCAGCCGTAGGCTCGGCGGACAGTTTAACTCCATTGCGGAACACATCATAACCGATTATGCTCAGATCGATAGGCTCGCTGCCGGCCTCCTCAAACTTGAAGTCATCCATGAAGAGGATGAAGGAAGCTGTCGCACAGCTACGGACAGCAAAATGTTTCGCGCCTGCGGGAACATCAAATTCATAAAGTTCCCAAGATCTCGGCAGACCCTCCACGGCCTCTCCGACCTGAATAAACTCAGAAGGATCAGTCGATCCGAGACTATAATAGAACTCGATAGTCTCTGAGTATTGGGAAGAATAGCTTTTGGCATAGAAGGAGATCGTCTGCGCGTTGCCGGAAAGTTCGGGAGAGATAGCCCAGTCGTCGACTGTTCCGTCATCATAGCGGAAGAGAGAAGCGATGAACATATTTCCGCTGTGGGCATCGAAGCCTGTTCCAAATTCATCGCCCGAGTTATCAAAGATGAAGAAGGAGGCCGTCGTTTCACCAGGCTCGATTCCGGGAAGGTCGATATCGCCGATACCACCGACAGGGCTCTTGTCAACATCGACGAAAGTCCATCCTGCATATTCCATCGCGAATGCATCGCCATCCTCGAAATCATATTCCGTCTGCTGGCCGGGAGCCTTAGTAAGGTCAGGCTCGCTCCATGTCAGCTGCACGCCATCTTCCTCAACGGAGGCTGCGAGATCGTCTACAGCGGGAAGTCGGCTGAGTTTGGGCTCGACATTGAACGACTCGGTCGTGTTGTTGTCATCCTTTCCATCCTGCTCGCATTTGACAACGGCTGTATAAGCAACGGGATCAACCGCAAGGACATCCATAACAGCGGAGAAAGTGACTGTCATCGAAGCGCCGGAAGCAAGGCTTTCAACCTTCTGCGACTCAATCACTTCGCCGTCAGCAAGGAGCTCGACTGTGAAGTCTGTCGCAGCTTCCATACCATTGTTCATCACGTCGACATAAAGGTCGAAGCTATCGCCGGCCTGAACGAAAGCAGGAGCTGAGATCGAGCGCGCTTCAAGTTCGACAGCCTCGTGATTATCGACGCGGATGCAATCGATCAGAACGTACATATAGGTCTTGACAACGGGCTGCATACGGAACTCGACCGTCTTCCCAGCATACTCGGCGAGATCTACGATGACGTTCTGCCAACCCTGCTTGCCAGGATTGAGATTGTCGACTACGACAGCATCGCGGAGAGTCACCCACTCGTTGGAAGAAGACTCGCGGATGTAGAGTTCGATCTCATTAAGGTCCGGGGTGTCGGAATAGATATTGTAAGTGCGGAAAGAGAAACCGGGCTTGGTCATGCCTGCGAGATTGACTTTGCCGGAAAGCATACCGGCCGTCGCGTCGATCTGCTCGCCGCTGAAGCAAGCGAAGCCTTCGTCGCCATCGGCCGAAGTGATGTTCGACCAGTCTTCATCCTTTGTGATTTCCCAAGTTCCGTTCTTGCTGATGTAGGAAACGCCCCAGAGATAATGGGTGCGACCGTCGGCGAAAGTTTCATCGATGGAGGTGTAGGGCTTGCCGACAGGGCGATACTCACTGACTCCGGCAGTCTGACCGCCGTCTGTGATTGCGGCTACACCGAACTGGACAAAGCCTTGCTGACCGACGGGGACAGCCTGCAGAGTATATGAACATTCAGTCAATTCTTCCGTGAAGGGCTCCCAATCCTGGCCGTTATACTTGAGGACAGTATATTTGACCTTGTCCGGATTGATAGGATTTCCCTCTGCATCCTTGTCGACGGGAAGCCAGGAGATCGTGACACGTCCTGTGTTGCCTTCTTCCTTGAGGGTGATACCCTCGGGAGCGGCGGGCTTGCCTATGCCGACAAAGACATATTCAGTAGCAACCGGGCCTTCGCCATCGGCATTGATGGCCTGAACAGTATATTCATATGTTCCGCCTGCAGGGAGAACATCGGTATAGGTCAGTTTCTCGCCGACAGCCGGGTTGATGAACTCCTTGACAAGCTGTCCGCCGCGCTTGAGGGTCGCACTTGACACGGATGCGATGGGGAGTCCGGTGATGCCGACAGAAGGAACCGTGAAGGAAACGGTAGCCTCCAGTTCGCCACCCTCGCCGGGAGTGACGGTAAGGTCAATGACAGCGGCGGGAGTTCCGGATGTCTGGGCTGCGCCTACACTGAAGTTCCTGACGTTGAGATAATACATGTCGGGTTCTGAGATTCCGTGGATACCGATATAGTATACACCATCCTCAACGGGAGCCAAGTAAGCTTCATAAGTCTGGAAGCTGGGAGAGCTTACGACAGTGGCGTCAATGAGAGTGTGCTGCATTGCCTCGACAGATGAGGCGGGACCCCATTTGACTTCGAACTTCTCGGGGTAAGCCGAGCTGTTGCTGGCGGCCTCAAGGGAAACGAGATAGAGCTTACCTCCTTCGAGCTTCAGGCCCGGAGAAATAAGCCAGTCGTCCATCGGGAGATCCTTGTTATAGATCATCTGGGCGCGACCACCCTCAAGAGTCCAGGAATAACCGTCGCCGTTGGCATCGATAATGTTGAATGTCTCAAGATCCGAAGGAACATTGAACGCATTCTGATAAGGGGGAACAATCGAACCGATCGTTACGGGATTTGAATTAACGCCGTCGCTGTTTAGACCGGCAAAGGCAGCCTTTACCGTATAATAATAAGTTGAAAGGCCCTCGCCGGCGGAGATCGGCTCAGTGAATTCAGTGGTCGTAAGGTTTGAAGCGACAGTCTTTCCGTCGGGCATACGCTTCACGGTGTAAGTGACGGCCTCGGAATCAATATAACCTCCGTCGATTGATTCTGTGACTGCATCCCACTTGAGGATCATGTTGCCGTCGGCGTATGACAACACAGGAGTTGTCATCTTGGGAACACCGTTACCGATAAACACCTCGACTTTTGCCACGGGGCTGTCTCCAGTCTCGTTGGAGACATACACCATGAATATGTATTGGCCGGCATATTCAACCTCAATGTCGGCAGAGACGGTAGCTCCATATTGGGTTGTGCCTGACGCGACCTGCTGACCATCGAGCATGATTCTGTATGAAAGATCTCCCTTTGCAGCAGTTCCGTCGAAGAGAGTCTCGGGCGCTTTGAAGGAGACCTTTCCTGACAGAGAGCCGTTGGGGAAGGAAGCCTCAAGATCAGTGACAGCGGCGGGAGCGGCATCGGCAGCCGGGGCAGCCTTGACGAAGAGGCCCATGACTGAATCATCGAGCGGAAGCTGATAGAGGCGGGTTGCCTTGCCGGTCAGGAGATCGACCTCACACATCCATGATGAATCATCCGGCGGGTTTACATTCCAGAACATACGACCGCTGGCGGGATCGATAGTGGCGGAAGACATATAAAGAGGCAATTCCCCTGTCACGCCGATCTCGGTCACCGCGCCTGTCTGCTTGTCGAGCTTGCAGAGGGTTGAGGAAGTGACCTCCACATCGGGATAGCTTCCCTGCGCGGTATAGGAAATACCGTAAAGCTGACCGGACGCATCGCACGCGAGCGAATTCCAGTTGCCGGAAAGGACCGCTATCCGACGCGTGGTGACATTTGCCTGCGCATCGATATCGAGCTGAGAAAGCCAGTAGCCGTCGCCTCCGGTGTTGAAAGTGATGGCATAGATTTTGCCGGTGGTCGGATCCTGGACCGCGCCGCCGGGACAGAGATTATCCATCTCGCCAAACTGATTGGAGGCAAGATTCTCCCCCGTTTCAAGATCCCAGGCATCAATCTGAATCCAATAGAAGCCTCCGAAGCCGGGATAGTCAAACGTATACAGGACATTGTCGAGGGCGAGCGCGCCATAGTTGGCAGCCGAGCAGGGGAAAACCAAAGTCGAACCCTCCTGCGTGATGCGATATAGTCCGGCAGTGAAATCGCTTGCACTCTGATATGTCACGCATCCATAGAGGTCGGGCATATTTTCAGGGGCAGCAAATCTGGCCTCCTTTCGGAAATTTTGCCTGACAACGGGCTGACCCGTAAAAGCTCTCCCCAGACCGGAAGAAGCTTCACGAGAGAGTGCACTCTTCGACACCGCCGGGGCGGCAAGCTTCTTCGCCGGCTTCGGGGCAGCCTTCGCCTCGATGCTCTTTCCGGCCTGACGGACGCCCGAAATTTTCGAGGCCGTCTGCGTCCCGGCAGACACAATTGCCGCCAGTCCAACCAGAATTGAAGAAACGATCGTAAAAGTTTTCTTCATGATTAGTTACACTTTTAGTTCGGTTTCATGATATTATTCCCGGGCGGCAGAAACCATATACACCGCCCGGATACGCAAATTATTTCGGATAAATTCCCCTGTTATTTCACAATCACCTTCCGCACCTGTTCGCCTACCCGCACAAGATAAACACCGGGCAGGACCTCTACGGTCGTTAGGGCGGAAGAAACGGAAGAATAGACGATTTTCCCATCCATGCCAATGACCGATACTTTAAGACCATCGGCGCCAGAGATTATTATTTCCCGGCCATCGACCTGAATCAAACCATCATTTTCCGATAGATGTTTTACGCCGAGTCCGGAGGGAGTTGTAATCATGATTTCATTTGACGGCAACGAGCGAAGTCCATCCTTGCCAAGGGCCGTAACCGTATAATAATAATCCGTTTCATCCCTTACTCCTTCTATCCTAAATTCTGAGCCGGTTCCGGCGGGAAGATCCTTGATTCTTGTATCCTCATCAATTGATTTTCGATCGCCATGGCAGACAACAACGTCATCGATAGCCAACGAACCTTTCGCTCCACTCTTGACATAGCTAATTCTCAACGCCATCATGTTCGGGGGAAGGTTGTTGGAGCGATATATGTCGAGAAGGATGGTTGCGCCCGATTTTTCCTTCTCTACAGGAGAGGAGAGCAGTTGCTGCCAGCTTTCCCCATCGAATCCTTCGACACGGAGGAGGTCGTCATCACCGGTGGAATTTCCTCGATGCCAGAAAGAGAAACTCTTGACCAGATCCTCATAGACCGGAGTTTCGAGATAATCGCCGTTGTCGCTCAGGCGAAGCGCAGGAATTTCTTTTCCACTGTAAGCATCGTTAGCGTAGGAAGAGACGCTGCTTGACGACCAGCCTTCTGGAAGATTCTTTACTCCATCTGCGAAATCGCAAACTTCTTCATAGGGACCTTCCGACCATTTCCTATAGACATCAAGGAGATAGGATTCGGCATCTTCAAGCGGTTCCCAGCAGGCTGTGAAACCATACCAGCAAGCATCTTTCCCAGGGAGTGCAACTACTGCACGCTGATCAAGGGGAAGCCGGGATGTGCGAAGTTCTGTCGGTTCGGATTGTGATGATTCCTCCCAGCCAACTCGACGCGACAACGTAGCGAAATATGTGTTCTCGGGCTCAAGACCGGAAAGAGTGTGCGATCCTGTTGTCGGGAGATGGATGGCGCGGCATCCCTCCACAGGAACAAGTTCATCGTTTTCGCCAAGGGAGAATAAACGGAGAATCATTTCATCGTCATTTTCATCCCCTGCCCATTTCAAAGTCAGGCTTTGATGGTCGCCATCAATAAATTCTGGGGAGGCTGGAGGGAGGAGTGAACTTCCGCCGTCACAGATCCGGAACGTGACGGCGCCATCTTCTCGTTCCGTGATTTCAGTCAGTGGAGTGTTGAGGCGTTCCCCTTCCCATGTGATCATCGAGGGCCGGGTGTCGTCTGTGAATGCGGTTACGCCGGCCTTGCCCGGGAAAGAATCCCCTGCGCGGGAGGAAACAGTCTCCTCATAATCGGCTTCAATGAGGTCGACCCGCTGATGACCATAATTGTTGTTGACGGCATTGGCGGTCCAGGTCTGCGCGTCATAGTCGATATGCCATATCAGCATTCCGTGTCCCGGCAAATATGCGTCCCAACCCTCTTTCTGACGGTTCTCCACGAGATAATACTCCTCGGGACGGGGCGTCCGGATTATGCCTCCCTGATTGTTGGAGATCGGGAAAAGCGTAGCGTCGATGGAAGATTCTATCGGGAGGGGGTCGATCCAGCCAAGGGCGTGGCGTTCAAAGACGCTGTAAAGAGGCGGCGTTCTCCCCTCATTGTTGTAGGGGCCGTAGTCGAGAACGCTCCATGGTCCCGGGGTGAAGGAATTGACCATGACCGTGGCATAAAGGTCGGGAAGACCCATGACATGGGAAAATTCATGGATGAACGTGCCGACACCGTCAGGGTGATCATTGTCCCATTCGTAGGAGCAGGCGTATCGGTCGAGTTTCACGCCATCGAAAACGTACGGTCCGCCGGGGTAATTGGCGATATTGTAGGAATGGGGCCAGACAGTTTCGCTTGAAACCCCGTTGGACTCCCCTTCCCCGGCATAAAAGATAAAGACATTGTCGATCACGCCGTCTCCATCGCAATCATAATTTGAGAAATCGATATCGCCGTCGAGCATCCGGCATGCCTCAATCACCATCTCCTGCGGGCGCTGGTCGCGTCCGTAGAAATCATTGCCTCCATAATAGGCTCGGTTATTGGCCAAGGTGACAGGCCCATAAAGATCAAACTCGGGAGAAAACTGACCGGACGAGTTTTCGCGAAAATAGTCAATGACAGAGCCAGTTGCTTCATAATCGGCAAATCCCTCTTCATTGAGCAACCTGGAGAAATAATCGGCTGCATTGGGATGGGTCATTTTCACGTCGGCATATTCGACGAGGATCACGAGAGCCTTTGGGCTACCCTTGACAGGGAAATATGTGCCCGGGAAAAGACCCAGGCGTTCCTCGCCTTCGCTCTTCGAGGGGGAGGCAGCAAGGGCAGCTTGTTTACGGATTGCTGCTCCCCTATCTGAGAGGCGCTGAAGGACTGCATCGGAATCGAGACGGCTCAGAAATTCTTTATGATCGGCGGAACGGAGTTGCTGCGGGAGGGCGGCAAAGCGCGAGGCCACCACATTCCCCTTCTCGTCGAGGGAAGCATAGCGAAGTTCGCCACCCACGTCCAACAGCGGGTAGCCATCTTCCGACACAAAACAATGGGAAAACTCATCGCCACGGAGCTCGACTCCAATCGTCGTTCCGTCAGGCTGCTCAAACAGTCTGAAACCTTGTCGGGCCGGAATGGCCCAGGAAGCCAGCGTTCCTGAAAGAATCAGACCGGAGCATAATATCGTTTTTTTAATATCCGGCATTCAAGTCAAATTATGGAAAAGAAATAATCTTCCTTGGGGGAAGGGATTTCATTTTAGGCATCAGTTCCCGATTGGAAGAAAAGGGGTTCCTTTTCAAGTTATGAATGCACAAATATACCGAATTATTTCCTCAATTGCAATAAGCTTACGAAAAGTAAGCAAAAAGCATGCGAGGTTACTGCTCCCCCCTGGCTTCGGAGATTGTCAGGATAAGGCCGAGGGAGGCAAGGAGTTTTTCGAGGGTCTTGACGGAGGGATTTCCTCCGGAGGTCTCTATCTGTTTGATAACCCTAACACTAACTCCCGACATATTTGCGAGAGCCTGCTGAGTCAGTCGCAATTCCTGGCGTCGCGCACGTATTATTCTTCCTAAGTCGATCATCTCAAATTGTTCGGAAATAAAGTTACGATTAAATATTTAACATTTGATAACATTCAACTGCCAAAGGCTTGCAACGATACTTAATAAATTTGCAGCGTGACCGGGGGAGACGCCGGTCAATGCCACTTTTCAATTCACTATTCAAATTACAGTCATGAACGCTACAAAATCTATCCTCGCAGCCATCAAGGAGAAATCCGGGCTTATCACAATCTATGGAATCGGCCTCTGCGTCGTATTGCTTCAGCTCTTGTAAGGAATGAACATTGGTTCCTTGCCCTCAAACTGTGACTCCTTGCCCTCAAGGGAACGGGCTCACTTAGATATTGGAGATCTGAGTCAGGACTCCTGCTTCCCGAATTTGGCGCATTTGGGAGAATAAGCAAGCGTAACGATATGGTCATCGCTGCGGTAGGAGAAAAGGTTGAAGGGAACAATTCCTTCGGGCAACCTGACCTCTATCTTTCCGAGCAAACAGCGCCAGCTCTCCTTGTCGTCGTTCAGACCGAACTCAGCCGGATCAAAGACCGGCACGGCAGGCGCGAGCCGGGGCATATCGACGATCCTGATATCCTGTCTGAAATCAAGGCCGGCAGTGAGGGCAGCCTTGTAGGCAGCTTCCTTCGCGGTCCAGGCCAGCACACCAAGCTCCACGTCTTCCCCGACGAGGAGCTTTTCATCTTCAGAAAGGAACCTGTCGGCAATCCGGACGACCTGCGCCCTGTCTGAGCGCTCCACATCAATTCCCATCGCGGCACGCTCAGAGAAATGTCCGAGCTCAACATCGGGAGTCGCGGGAAGGGTTGCAACGGCAAAGAGACCATCAGTATGGCTTATGGAGATACGCCCTGCGTAGCCGAAGAGAAACGGCGCGCCGCCAGGGAAATGGCCGATCTCGCGGTATTCCTCGCGACCATTCTCGCAATAGACCTGTCTGGCCACTTCCATCCAGACTTTCTCGGGATGACCGTCGCCCGAAACTTCCTCGACCTTTATCCCGGGCAAGGTCGGATGCCGCCAGTAAACATGTTCCATTTTATGATTTATCTTCGGTTTCGAGAAGGGTGACCTTCACTTTTGTTATACGATGTTTCTCCATTCCGAGAACGACAAACTCAAGAGAGCCACGTTCAAGTTTTTCCTTCAGTGTCGGGAAATCTCCCTTTATCTCAAGGAGCAAACCGGCGAGCGTCTCGGCATCCCCGACATCCCCAAGTTCATCTTCATCTATTCCGACAACGCGGCAGAAATCAACAAGCTGTATTTTCGCTTCGAATATCCATGACTGCGGGCCGATCTTGCGATACATCCTGTCGACTTCATCATATTCATCGTCGATCTCCCCTACTATCTCTTCGATAATATCCTCAAGGGTAACGATTCCCTGGTTGTCGCCATATTCATCAACGACAATTGCTATATGGATCTTGCGTTTGCGGAAATCCTCCAGAAGGTCGTCGAGCATACGGGATTCGGGGACAAAGTAGGCCTCGCGAATGAGGGATTGCCAGCGGGGACGGTCATCTTTCCCTATATAAGGGAGAAGGTCCTTACTGTATAGGACGCCACGGATTGTGTCTTGTTTCGTATCATAAACAGGAATGCGGGAATAGCCGGAGTCGAGGATTATTTTCATCACTTCCTCCCAGGAGGCATGATACTCAATATGCGTGACATCGACACGCGGGATCATGATTTCGCGGGCGTCCCGTTCGCCGAAGGTGAGAATTCCTTCGAGCATATCCTTGTCGCGGCCCTCCTTGACGTCGGATATTTCGAGGGCTTTTTCCAGTTCGTCGGTTGAGATATTCTCTTGGCGTTTGGTGACGATCCGGTTCACGAGGGATGTGGAGCGCACCATCAGTGCACTAATCGGGCGGAAGAGTTTGTAAAGAAATCTGACTCCCGCTACGGAGGAGAGGACCCATTTCCTGGCTCTACCGCGCGCCACAAGTTTAGGGAATATTTCTCCGCAAAGGAGAAGGAGGAAAGTCATGAATACGGTCTGGACCAGGAAGCTAACCACGGAGGAATGGAACCGGACAGCCTGATTGATGGCGAAGGTCAGGAGGACGACCATCGTGATGTTGACCAGATTGTTTGTGATCAGGATTGTAGCCAGCAGGCGTTCAGGGTCGCGGAGTAGCGAGAGGGCCGATTTGGCTTTCGGGTTCTCATCTTCAGCTTCTTCGAGTTCCTCGACATCCTGACGGGAGAGGCCGAAATAAGCGATTTCGCTTCCGGACACGAAGGCGGACACGCCGAGACATAGGATGGCGATGATGACGATGAGCCACCATGTTGCCCAGTCGGCAGGGGAATGAAAAGTAATTGAAGGGGATCCGGCGGAGGCGTTACAAAGGATATTCGCCAGAAGGGAGGGGAAAATAAACGGGGCCTGAGAGGCCGGTAAAGGGTCGAAGTCCAAAATTTGCTCTGTTGATGATATGCAAAATTACAGAAAATAATATTTAATTGCAAATCGGGCCGCCAAACTGAATTGACGGCCCGATCTTTATCATAAATCTCTCAAGGATTAGGGAATCAACAGACGGTAAGATTTCTCGCCTATCTTAAGGACGCAAATCCCGGCGGGAAGATTTATTTCGGAGAAACCTGAGTCAGCTTTTCCTGAAGCAAGACGTTTTCCATCGGCGGAGAAAACTTCATAAGCTTCCCCTTCAAAGCCTGCAAGGAGAGCCTTGCCCTTCAGGACAGCGACGTGGCCTGCCGGAAGCTCAGTCAGATCCTTGAGACCGCTGACGGGCAAAATCTGATAGCCGCATAGGATGAGGTAATTTTCCGAAGAAGGAAGATATCCGTCGATATAAAGATTCATCCATTTGTGTCCGAGATATTCAGCCGGGAGCGCCATCTCAACCTTTTGCCAACCTGATCCGGCAGGAATTGTCGCGATCTTGGCCGGGGAATCCTGACGGTAGGTAGTGGCGTAAATGGCGATATCCGAAGCGGCTCCCTTTCCGGTCCAGACATTGAAAACGGCTACCGGAGTCTCCTCCCCGACAGTCGACACTTTCGGAAGAGCGAGGCGGACACGGGCAGACTCAGCGTCTGTGTATCCGATGAGGCCATAGGCAGAATCGGGATTATAATAGTCCGGGTCGACCAATTCGGGCTGACACCATGTCCAACCTCCATCATTGTAGGCCGAGCTGGGAGCCGAAGCGACAACGGGATTATAATGCACCTCCATATCAGCGAAAGTCTCATCGACAGGCAACTTATAAGGTTCTCCGATCACGCGCGCCACAAAACTTCGGGCATTGGAAATGCCGGCAGCGTTTTCGGCCGCAATACCAATCCTGACATATTCCTGGGCCGATCCTTCTGGAAGCTGGTAAGTATATTCGGTTACATCCGTTCCGGCAAGAATGGGGTCGCCAATAAAAGATCCGTCAGTATAAATCGGGCCTACCCAATAGTTGATATCCTTGTCGCTGATATATCCGCCGTTGAGCGACTCGACAGGGGGGAGCCATGAGAGGCTGACAGACATGTTGTCTTCAGAAACCTCACCTTCAAATTCACGAACCCACCCGAGCATATCCATTCCTGTGAAACCTGAAACCTCGGCATACTGTCCTTCGCGTTCCTCAAAGAAAGTCACGACCTTGACATAGTTCTCTCCCTGTGAAGTCGGGACGACTAATTGCTGGTGAGAGCCGGGTTCTCCTTCGGCCACAGCCTCGGAAGCGCCGTATGCAATAGCCTTTACCGTTCCCTCTATCTTATTGCCGCTGATAAATTCGGTCGGCATATCGAATGAGAGAACCATATTGAGCTCGGCATCATTCAACGATTCAATCTGGAGATTTGAGACGGCAGCCGGAATCTCGGCGGTCTCATCTGTGGCGCGGAGACGGATATTGCGCACAAGCAATGCCTTCTGGTCGGCATCGGAACAGCCACGCACTGCGATGTAGTATGTCCCGGCACGGGGAACAGCGAACTTGCCGGAATATTCCTTGAAATCATAAAAATCCTGCGCACGGGTCTTGGAAATGACCGGAATGGTCATGGCTTCCACTGTGGGCTCTGTTCCGGCCCACACTTCGAAATACTCATTGCGGCTCGTATATCCACCCTTGGCGGCATCAATGGCCACTTCATAGACAACTTCGTTTGAAGGGATTTCCGCCGGAGGCATGATCAGCCAGTCATCACAGGGTTTCTGTCCCCATCCGGAATCAAAATAATAATATCCGTCATAGAACCGCATTGTCCAGACCCCATATTCAGGACCCTCATCATTATTGAGGATGGTTACGAGATCCTCATCATGAGGCACAGGTTCTATGGTCATGGGCAATGGGAAGGGACGACCGAGAAGAGCCTTTTCTGACACTCCGGGCTTGGATTCGAGCCCCTCGAATACTGCAACCACGGTCGCCACATAAGCATCGATCAGCTTATCTTCGTCGATACCAACAGGCATCTGATAGTTAGCCGTCTCCCCCACTTCCTCATCATTGAGATAGACCTTATACATAATCTCAGCGGGGTCAAGATAGCCGTCATGGACACCCTGCGTGACCGGAGTCCAGGAGATCATGTTGTTTTCAATCATGACATCTTCCGGGGCACACGGAACATCATTCCCGACATATACCGAGGCTACGCCCGGATAGCCCAAGAGTTCTCCTGCAATTGCGCGAACTGAGAAAGTATGCTCTCCCTGGGCAACGTTAACCTGAAGCTGGACGGTTTCGCCGCTTTCACCATTGCCGGACTCGATTTCGTTCCCATTGTCAAACAGTTTCCATGCCAAATTCCCTGAAAGCAGGTTTCCGTCAAGGCTAACTTCCGGCAGCGTGAAAGAGACCGTCCCTTCCAGAGAATTGCCTGAAAATTCAGTTTCCACATTGGGAGCAGCGGGAACGGTTGGATCCGCAACATCATCGGGGGAGACAAAGAACGTGAACTGGCGGTCTACATCATATTGATGGATCATCTCGCAAGTCTTCGCTTCCGGGAGGATCTTATAAAGGTATGCCTTATTGGAATAGCAGACCGGTTGCCAGATCAGACACCCGTCATTGGGACTGACCGTGAGCGCTCCCTTGCTGTTGGCGAGATCTTCGACGGGAACCTGGAAGAGTTCAGTCGATTCTCCCTCGGTTGTCACCCTAACGAAAGAACCCTGGGTTGTCACTCCATAGAAACATTTGTCGGCCTGACTCCAACAGAATGAATAGCAACGGTCGCCGGGGAAGTCAAGCTGCTTCACGACCACGGTCTCCTCCGGGCGAGTTGCAGGCGCGGACTTGAAACAATAAGTTGCATCAGAGGACGCGCCCTTCTTTCCATATCCATAGATACGGTCATCCAAAGGATTGTAAGCAGCGGCGTAGAAGTATGGGGTCAAATCATAACCGTAATCAATGTCCCTTGTCAGCAACTCCTCACCCGAGAGCAAATCATATTCCTGATAAGCATAGGCCCACAACTGATCTTCCGACCCGAAGGTCATTACGGCAAGGCCACAAAGCCTGCCGTTCCGGAGCCAACCGTTTGTAAGGCTAACCCAATTGACGGCATAGTCATAGTCCCAGAGACGAGAACAATCGCCATTCAAGGAGAGCTCATACATCCCCCCGTAAAAATCGGGATCGTCATAATAGGACATATATCCATAGATGGATGAACCGGTTGAACCCATCCGCGCCGGTGCGGCCTGACGATGAATATGGTTTTCGGGAAGCTCAAAGGGGTTTTCCGGCAACTTTTTATCCGCTGCCTGCCTAACCATCACATTTCCCGAACTCGCCTCGCGGGGGATTGAAGAAACCCCGTAGGCCAGAGCTGTAAGAGCCGCTGCGGCCAGCGAAAGTCCTGCAACAGTAATTAATTTTTTCATGTTATGTTGTTTTAAGAAGGCAGCCCCGAAACTCCGCATAAAGCGGGTTAACAGGGCTGCCAAATATAAAATTATAAAATCAAATCAGTCTAAGAAGGATCAGAAAACGACCTTCTGCATCTTGACGGCGCCGTTTTCGCCTTCAACGCGTTTGATGACAACCTGGCCCTTGGCCGGAGCGGCAACGCGGAGACCGTTGACATCGAAGTATTCGACGTTCTTAACCTTGTCGATAGAGATAACGCTGAGACCATCCTCTACGCCTCCGACAAACTCGTAAGCCTCGGAATGGTTGGATTCAACGTCGCCGTAGAGAGCCTTAACCTTTACAGAATAGTTCTGGCTGGGTTCAGCAGCGAAGGAATGGCTGGGCACCCAGACTTCCTCTGCTGGCTCTTCGGTCTCGGTCTCCTCCTCTTCATCGGAAAGGAGAGCGGGTTCTGCTTCTTCGTCGCCTTCGCCCTCTTCGGGATCTTCAACGGCAGGCTTGTTGGTTACGAGCACGGGCTCATCATCATTGACATAAACAAGGTAAGCATCGGGTTCGCCGAACGACTTGTTGGAAGGAACGTCCCAAGTGATGGTTGCGACGCCATCGCTTTCAACGTGCTTAACGTTCTTCACGGTCTGATAATCGTCAACAACGATCTCATCAATGAAGATGTTCTGGCGAGTCAGTTCAGTCTCTTCGGGAGACACAGCAGTGAAAACGACTGATGCGACATCTCCAGCGACATCATCCAATGAGAGGATAACTTTCTCCCAGGAGGGTTTAGAAGTTGCATCAATGCCAAGTTCGGCAGCCATGTCGCCGGAAGTCTTAGCGAAGAGTTCGAGATCCTCTTCGAGGATGTCGGAGCGGACGCTGACCTTGAGCTCATTGGGGTTTTCAGCGAGGGGGATAGTGTAGAAAGAGAGAACGGGATGCTCAGCTTCTTCCAGATTGATCTTCGGAGAGATAATCTTGAACTCTCCAGCGTTGTAGACGTATTCGAGGCTGAAATATCCGAAACCTTCACCGTAATATGGACTCGGGTTGGGACCACAACCAACAATATTCAGAGAATAATTCTGAGCAGTTGCATTGAAGCGTCCGTTATCTTCCTTCGTCCACATCTGAGTCAAAGTGCCGGAGAAGCCGCCCGTGTAGAAAGACTCATAGAAGGGGAGCTTGCAAGCAGGACCAACAACGGCGGACCCACTCGTGGTAGACTTTCCTTCGCCATACTCATTAGAAGCGATAATCTGATAGAGCACCTGAGTCGGACCGTCAAGATCCTCGCAAAGGTCAAGGAAGGTGGGCTCCTCTAAACCTTCAGCAAGCAGTGTGTAAGCATAGCTGTAGCCGGAAGGAACGCCTCGGCTAATTTTGTATTTGAGGCCCTCCTGAGTGAAGATACCACTGTTCTGGCCCTTATCAGGAGCATCCCAAGTGATGGTTGCAGAGCCATCAGCATTAGTAACGACCTTAATATTGCTAACCTGGGCGGGAGCATCATAACCGATCCAGAAAGCATAATCTTTCTTATCGCTTTTGCCATACTCACCGATTGCATAGGGAGCGAGCTGAGCCTGCTCACCCTGCTCGTAGGTGTCGATGGTGAATTCGATTTCCTGACCGTATTCAGGGTTGTCGTACGACCAAAGCACCGGCTGGTTATCCCAAGCGATATATTTGGTCACCTCAAGTTTGGTAAGGGGCATCTTGAGATCGTTACCCTTATAGTCCTTTGTCGGAGCCGTAATTGTAACCTTTAGGAGCGTGGGATTCTCCGGGTCGCAATATGCAGAGAGGGTCGGGGTCATGGGTTTTTCCCCGCAGTAGAAACTTGCGTTCTTACCGTAGGCATTGGAAGGTTTATTCTTTGTCCCGTCGTCATCGACACTATAGCAGTAGATGGTGTACATATAGGCATGACCGTACTCAAAAGGTTTGTCATCCCTGAATTCCATTACAGCCCCGGGCTCCACATCGGTAAACGAGAGGACGACATTCTCGGGCTCAGCTGTTGCGCCATCGTCGGAAGTCTTACGCGTGATTTCAATAAGGTCGATGGTGCCAACGATCTCCGGATTAATCCAATTCCAGGAGGAATCATAATAAGCCGGACCATATTTGGGGGCTTCAAATGAACCAGTCACATAAGACTCCTGACCCTCGAAATGGAATTCGATGTCAAAAGTGGTGACATCCTTAGGAAGCACCTCCATCGTGGCGAATGCAGCGGGGGCCGATAGAAGGGCAGCTGCCATCAAGGCGTAGATTTTTTTCATATCGTTCATGTTTAAACCCTACTCCGGATTAGGGAGGATTCGAAAGTAATGGTGTTGAGAATCAGCACATTCCGGAGGCGCTACAATTAATTTGTCTCAAATTGTTGCAGTGCTATTTGTTTTCAAATCACAAATATAGCACTAATCCGCAAACCATGAAAAGTTTTTTACATTTTTTTCAAAATAAATCCCCCGCAGGTGATTGGCCTGCGAGGGATTGTTATGTAATGTAAGGTATTATTTCAATCAGAAGACAACTTTCTTCATTTTGACTGCGCCGTTCTCACCAATCATACGCTTGATGACAACCTGACCCTTAGCGGGCTGGTTAACGCGGAGACCGTTGACGTCATAGTATTCAACAGAAGCGACCTTGTCGATACCGATGACCTGAACGCCGCTGGGCACGCCGCCCGTGAACGACTGAGGCAGGGAAACGTTAGCGTGGATGTCGCCATAGATAGGCTTCACAGCAACTGAGTATTCTTTGCCCTGCTCGGCGTCAAACTCGTAAGAAGGAGTCCAAGCGGCAGCAACTGCGGGTTCTTCCTCGTCAGAGAGAAGAGCGGGTTCATTCTCATCGCCTTCGGGAGTAGCGGGACGCTGAACGAGGACGGGCTCTGCGTCGTCGAGGTAAACCTCGTAAGCGTCGGGCTCACCGAAGCTCTTGTTGGAAGGAGCAGTCCAGGAAACGATATGCTTGCCGTCAACGACATCATACTTGATTTCAGAAACGGAAGGATAATCGTCGATGACAATCTTGTCGATGTAGATGTAATCATGCTTAGCATTGTAATCATCCTCACCATAGACAAAGAAAGCAACTTTTGCGCTTTCGCCAACTGCATCTTCAAGAGAGAGAATTGTCTTCTTCCACTCATAGACATTTTCCTCAGCATCCTCTGCGGGATCGAAGTCAAGAATCTCAAAATTCTCAGATTCTGATTCCAGACCGAGCTGCACCTGGATACGGTTGGTATTATCTTTCACACCAACGGTATAGAAAGACATAATGGGATTCTCAGCCTCCTTGAAATCGATTTTACCGGACTCATACTTAGCGCCAGAAACGTAATCTCCGCTATAGAGATAGATAGTAAGGAAGCCATCATCTCCATTCCAATAATCTTCCGGATCATAGTCTACGCCGTCGATACCCTTATAGTCATAAGAAGTGATTGAGATATAACCGCCTTGGCTGCTCCACAAATTATCAGGCGACATATTCCAACCGTAACCGGTGTTGAAGTTTTCAATGAAGGGGAGGGGGTAATCAGGACCAAGAACGAACTTGTTGTCCGACTCAGCCTTACCGCCGGTTCCCAGTTCATTATATGCAACAACGACATAGTAGAACTCTGCGGGAGAAGTGACATCTTTCCAATCATCCGTGAAAGTGAGCTCATTCAGATTATCAGCGATGGGCTCCTCCTCGGGATATGAGCTGGTGGATACACGACGGTGAACACGATAGGAAGTCATTTCGGGGATGTAGTATCCGCCGTTCAGACCCTCAACCGGGGGTTCCCAGGTAACCGTGATGGAACCATCCTCATTCTGGACAGCCTTTACATTCTGGGGATTTCCTGGAAGATCTCGGCCAACATATACACGGGCAGTATTGGCATAGCTCGAACCAAAATCAGAAACAGCGGTTACGCGGATAGATTTGGTGACCCCTTCCGGGAATTCAAGCTGGAATTCGTAAGATTGTCCAAACTCCGGGTTTTCGATGTCCTTGAGAGGATATGAAGTGTTCCAATCAATGTAATCCTCAACCTTAAGATTGGTTAATTTGAATCCTTCGGGGAAATCATTGCCGTTTGCATCCTTTTCGGGAGCCGTAACCTTTACGTTTACCTTTGTGAAATCGTCTGCATCGAGTTCAGCGGAGATTGAAGGCATCCCGGGCTGAAGGCCAACGTACACATATTTGTAAGCTCCGTAAGGGTAATCGACGGAACCATCCTCTTTAACACGGTAAGGACGGATCTCATAATTATACTGATGACCATACTCGATGGGCACCTCGTCAACAAATTCAATCCGCTTTCCAGGCTCAACATTCTCGTATTGGGCAACAAGCACGTCAGACTCACCCACTTCATAGCTGGAGCGTGTGATCTTGATAAGGTCAATATTCTCGGTCAGGTCATTGTAGACCGTGCCCCATACTTCATCATCCCAGTATCCGTCATCTTGAGTCGGAGCGACAAAGTATCCAGAAACGGAGGAATTCGCCCCGTCAAAAGTGAATACGATGTCGAAATCCTTGATCTCGCCAGGAAGTTGCTCCATAGCAAAGGCAGAGGATGCCGAAAGGGCAGCCACGGCCATCAATCCGTAGATTTTTTTCATATCGTTCATTATTGTCAGCCTTGCTCCGGATCAAGGGCAGTTCTTAGTATCTAACAGAAACACAGCATATTCCGAAGCTGTCTCTCCCGGCATCACTGCTGAAAGAGATATATGTGTCCATCGTTTCAGGCGCAAATATAATTCATTTTCACCAGTTAAGGAAAGTTTTTTACAATTTTTTCAATTTTTCGTGTTTTGTTGCGGTAGAAGTTGGGGGCAGCGGGCATATTCAGTCGGCGACGTGGATGATTTCGCCGAGGTTGACATACCAGAGGTAGCCTCGGACGGCGCAGAATTCGCCAGTGTCTTTTAGGGCGTCGACATAGCGTTTCACTTGCAAGGAGTAGCTCCCCCGCATATGGCGCCCAAATTTGTAATCAATCACTTCCGCGGACTCATCGTCATATATGACAATGCGGTCGGGACGGCGCAATGGGCCGTGAGCCTTCAGTATGCTCCGTTCTGCCACTACCCTCCCCGATCCGTCGAACCAGCGGGCAACCCTCGGGTCAGCAAGGCTCTCCTGCAAGGAAGTCAGCACTTCCCGCTGACGCATCGCGCTCAGAAGTCCGGCCATCCGGATCTGTCGCACCGCCCGGGGAAGATCCTCAACCGTAACGACATTCTCAAGGATCGCATGTCGGATGCTCCCCTCCGAACGGGGATCGGCTTCCTCATCCTCGACATGAGCCGTCGCTTCGTTTTCCTCCCCATTCCCTTCCTCTTCGTCGCTCTCTCCTTCTCCTTCAAAAAGAGGGATCGTGTCGATGCGGTAGCGCAGATAATCCCCGGGGGTGAGCGAAGGATAATCACCAAGCTCTATCGCCGAGGAAACCTTGCGTTCCTCCTCCACTTGCTCAGGCTTATGGCCTATCCTGATAGTCAGGCGTCCTTCCGCACTTTCCTCCACAGCGACATCCTCACCATGGACCAACGCTTCAGGCATATCCCCTCCGGGCTGGAGAGTCTCGACCTCTCGGGCAAAGGCATCCAGGAAGGAGCCCAAGAGCATGTCGCCGGCAGAAGCAGCCGTGGCCTTCTTCGGCACTCTCGGACGCGGCGCGAAAATGTATAGCTCATCCTTGGCGCGGGTGAAACCGACATAGGCCCGGTTGACATTGTCAAGCTTATATTGGTCGTAATATTTATGAAGCGAATCGACATGGGGCGTCCCTTCCATCTCACGCGAGACAGCCACCGGAAGATATTCCGGGAGTTGCGCACCGAGTTCCTCGGGGAGCAGGGGCTTGACCCACCGCCATTCGGTCCCTTTGCTGGAAAGCGTGTCATGCAGCTGCCAGTCGGCGAAGGGGATGATGACACAGCGGAACTCCAGACCCTTCGACTTATGGATTGTCATAATGCGCAAGGCGTCGGTCTCTTCCGGGGAGGAGATTGAAGCCTTTGTCGACTTCCTGCCCCACCATTCGAGGAAAGAGGCTATATCTGTTGAATGCCCCTCGCAATATTCGAGGACAAGGTCCTGGAAAGCGGCAATATAAATCGCATCCCTTGCGCGCAGGTCAGCGTCGACAAACCGGGCAACGATGGCCTCGACCAAGGCAGGGAGTGCAACAGACTGCATCCCGGCAAGCATATCGCGCAGGGCGTCAAACTGCGCCCCCTCTTCAAGGAAGCGGCGCATCAGTTCCTCCGTGACGACCTCGGGATGGCTCATCATAAAGAAGCGGAAATTACATTCCAGTTCGCGCCAGTTGAAATGGGTCCTTCTCCCCTCGGGCTCATCCTTGGCGGCGAGTCGGGGAGCAGCCCCTCGGGCCACGCTTTCGAGACAGGCAACTACAATCGCCACGGCCGGGGAGGCCTTAACGAGCAACGACTGCTCGCTGATGAAGGAGATGGGCCGTTCCCCCACAGCCAATGCGGCGTTATGGGCCATTATGTCGGCAATCACTTTCGAGGCTTGTGAGGAGGTGTCGACCAAAACGGCGATCTCATTCAGGCGATACCCGCGCGAAAGCATATCGCGGATCATGCCGGGGATTTGCTCTGTGAGCTGGAACTCCTTGTCTGAGGCGTCATAGACAGTAGCCTCTACATACCCGGCATTTTCCTGATGATGGGGAGGCTGAACCACATTGGAATAGAGCCGGTCGAAGCTCAGACGAGCCGGGGCGCCGGGAAGGAAAATCGAATCGAGCCCTCGGGCAAGAAACCGGAAGAATGTGTTGTTGAATCGGACCACTTGCAGGCGGCTTCGCCAGTTGGTGTTATGTTCCGGCGCATCCCCGAGTCTGTCGACGCGGCCTTCAAATTCGCGGGGCACGACGTCCGTGATCAGCGAGGGGTCTGCGTTACGGAAACGATAGATGCTTTGCTTTGCGTCGCCAATGATAAGGTTGTCATTGTCGCGCGACATGCTTTCAGACACGAGCGGGCGGAGATTGGCCCATTGGAGACGGGAAGTGTCCTGAAACTCATCGATTAGGAAATGGTTGAGATATGTCCCCATCCTTTCGTAAACGAACGGGGCGTCATCATCGCCGATCATCTCATGCAGGATTGAGGAGGTCTCGGCCAGTTCGAGGGCATTGTTTTCTTCGAGGAACTCGCGTCGCTTTTCCAGAATAATCGAAAACAGGCCCATGAAGGGGAGATTGGCCTCATACAGTCGCCATGAGCGGTAGGCAGGATCGCCTACGATGCGGGTCCAATCCTCCCAGACGGCAAGCAGCGCGGCTGCCCCCGCTTCGAGGAGAGCGGCTTCCCCGGGATGGGCTTTGACATATTTGAGATATGCCGGCTTTGCAAGAATCTTCGTATAGTCGGGGATTTCAGCTGAGGGGAGGCGGTCGTCGGGGGAACCGAGGATGAACCTCACCATGCGGGGGAACACGGCAAGGGTTGAGTTTCCCGTTGCGCCGGCCACATCGGGAGGCAATGCCCGCATGAAATCGTCGGCCTTTTTCAGCAACCCTTTGCGCGGCTCCTTCAGACGCGAGGCAAAATAATCGGAGAGGCGCTCATATTCTTTTCTTAAATCGGACTCCCCCGAAAAGAAGGCCTCAATCTTCGGACGGACTGTCTTGTAATCTTCATTTTCGAGTTTGGCGACGGCTTCCAACAGATCGCTGTATGGGCTTCCGGATTTATGCCCCGGTTGACGTTCCTTTCGCTGGAAAATGTTCCAGGCGCGTTTCTCGCGGCGCATGAGGACGCGGATCCAGAAAAGGATTGACGGATCGGCGCGTTTCGTGTCGAGTTGCTCGAGGAGTGCATTGACGGCGAGACGCGTGAGATAATCCGTGTCGAGCTCGACCTGATAGGAGTCATTGATACCGGTCTCGTAGGCGAACGTCCGGAGCACCTGCTGAAAGAAGGAATCGATCGTCGACACATTAAAGTCGGAATAGCCATGGAGGAGGATGGAGAGTGCGCGGCGGCAAGTGGCGGCAAGCTGCTCTTCCGACACTCCCAACTCCCGGCAAAACTCTGCGGCATAGTCGCGCTTGATTCCCCGCGCCTTTGCCTCGTCGGGATAACCGAGGGCGAAGAGTTTTTCGACGATTCGCATCTGCATCTCGTTTGTGGCCTTGTTGGTGAAGGTCACGGCAAGGATATGGCGTAGGGAATCGTCGAGCTCAGCGGGCGTGCGCAGGCGACGCTTCTCCCCTTCGGGGCGAATCGTGATGAAAAACCAGATGAATTTCTTGGCAAGGGTGAAAGTCTTTCCCGAGCCGGCGGAGGCGCGCTGAAGCTGAAGCATGAGTAGTGATTAGTGACAAGTGACAAGTGACAAGTGCCCCGGCGCTGAAGCTTGGGGCTTTTTCAAAAAGGCTCCGCTGGTTAGGTCAGAGCTACGAGGGACGAATTACACACGATAACCTTTTTCGCGGAGGAGGTCGGAGACTTTATCGGCGAGGTCGCCCTGGATCAGGATTTCCCCTCCCCTTGCGCTGCCGCCGACGCCGAGGCGCCGCTTTAGCCAGGCGGCGATTTCGGCCACTTCCTCGTCGGAACAGGAGAATCCCTCAACTATGATCGCGGTCTTACCCTTGCGCCCTTTTTTCTCTTTGAAAATATGGAGACGGTCGGCCGATTTCTTTTTTTCGGGGGATTCCTGAACGAGCTCTTCCCCCTCGGGCAATGAAGGGTCGGCGAGCATGGCGCCGAGTGCATCTTTCCAATCCATCATAACGCAGAGAGTTTTTTGCGGAGGTCAGAAAAATCTTCGGCACGGTCAACGAGGTTTCCGGCGCGATCATAGATAAAAATGGCGGGCAAGGCTCCGACATTATAGTCGATGAGGGCTGTGGAGCTCGTTCCGTGCGGGTCGATGACCGTAGTCCAAGGAAGATTGGCAGCGGCCTCACGCCATTGGTAATAATCATCGTCAAGGGAGATATGATAAATTTTCAGGTCGGGACGCGACTTGAGGACCTCGGAAAGCGACTTGTTGAAAGCGGGCGACTCGCGGTCGTTCATGAGAGAGAAAGCCACCACTGTGGGTGTCCCCTTTCCGGCTATGTCGGAGAGACGGACCTGCTGGCCATTCTCATCATCAAGGGAGATGTCGATCATGGAAATCTCGCGGGCTTCGACGACCGACTGCTGCCCTCCGGCAGCTTTTCTACGCCTCATTGCATCGGTCGAGACCTTTGCCAGCATCCCGGCATGGGGGTCGTCAGGGCGATATTGCATGAACTGGGTTGCAACGGCGGCGTAATAACGGGCGTCTTCCGGGTCTTCAGGATTGAAAAGGAGATTGCGTCCGTTGGTTTTGGTCAGGACGTAATAGCTGACGATAGAGCCCTTGCCGTCGCGGATATACTCCGTGTAGACGCGGCGTTTGAAAGAGGCGAGGCTGTCCGGATTGGAGAAATCGGCTTTCTGGACCTCCTTTTCGAAGCGGGCGAGGCGTTCCGCGTCGGGGGAACCGGCGAGTTCGAAATCTGTGCCGAAGCGGTCGGCGGAGCTGGTCAGCGTGATGTTCTCGACCGAATCCACGGGGAAATAGATGAAGGAATCGCCAAGGGCGAGACGATATATTTCCGGGGAAGCCGGGGAGGCGACGCGGATAGAGAACTTGCCTGTCGAGCCGACCTCAACGGAATCCACGGGAATCCAACGACCGGAGAAATCAGATTTTTCGACGACTACATGACGCCCTTCGGCGCCATAGACTTCCCCTGAGAGTGTGAACTGAGGATCCTTATGGCAACCTGACAGAACAAACAGGGGAAGGGCGAGAAGAGAGAGGAGAGAGGGGAGAGAGAGAGAAAGGGGTTGGTAATTTTTCATAATCTAAAGGGGGGAGGGAATGAGAAAATAAGAGGGAGGGCCGAAAGGGGCCTTAAAACAACCACAAAATTAAGTAAATTTATAATATGAAGGGGACGGGGACTGAAAAATTATTGCTACATTTGCACAAAATTTGCGAAGAGAAAAA
Source organism: uncultured Sangeribacter sp. (assembly GCA_964480745.1). Classification (GTDB taxonomy): domain Bacteria; phylum Bacteroidota; class Bacteroidia; order Bacteroidales; family Muribaculaceae; genus Lepagella. The sequence continues at coordinate 43,817 of CAYZQA010000005.1, forward strand.
ACAATAACGATTTTTATGAAACCAATCAAAAAAACCATAGCCTTGCCCGATGGTCGCGAGATCACGATCGAGACCGGCAAACTTGCCAAGCAGGCTGATGGAGCGGTAGAGGTCCGCATGGGCGACACGATGTTGCTTGCGACCGTATGTTCGGCCCGCGAGGCGGGCGAAGGGGTAGATTTCATGCCCCTGACAGTGGAATACAAAGAGAAGTATTCCTCGATCGGACGCTATCCGGGCGGCTTCCTGAAACGCGAAGGCCGCGCCAACGACTACGAGATTCTGACGTCGCGACTCGTGGACCGTGTTTTGCGTCCCCTTTTCCCTGACAATTATCACGCTGAGACGTTTGTCAACGTCACGCTATATTCGGCGAGCGAGAATGATGCCCCCGATGCGCTTGCAGGCATCGCGGCTTCGGCGGCCCTCGCCTGCTCGGACATTCCTTTCAACGGCCCGATTTCGGAGGTCCGTATCGCCCGCGTCGATGGCGAATGGGTGATCAACCCCACTTTCGAGCAGATCGAGCGTTCGGACATCGAGCTTATGGTCGGCGCCACCTACGACAACATCATGATGGTCGAGGGAGAGATGAATGAGGTTTCCGAGGCTGAACTCTTAGAGGCGCTCAAGGTTGCCCACGCAGAGATCAAGAAGCACTGTCTGGCCCAGATGGAGCTGATGAAGGAAGCCGGCAAGGAGGAGAAGCGCGAGTATAACCATGAGATCAACGACGAGGCACTCCGCGCCGATGTCCGCGAGAAATGTTACGACAAGGCTTACGCAATCGCACGCACCGGGAGCGCCGACAAGCACTGGCGCATCGAGCAGTTTGACGCCATCCGCCAGGAATATATCGATTCTCTTCCGGAAATGACCGAGGAGCAGCTTGCGCTCTATTCGCCGGAGCAGAGGATTGCGATGGTGAAACGTTATTATCACGATGTCGAGAAAGAGGCCATGCGCCGTTGCGTCCTTGACGAGGGAATCCGTCTCGACGGCCGCAAGACAACGGAGATCCGCCCGATCTGGTGTGAGGTCGATTATCTGCCGGGTCCTCACGGAGCAGCCGTATTCACTCGCGGCGAGACTCAGGCGCTTGTGACGACCACACTCGGAACGACCCTCGACGAGAAGATCATCGATGAGGTTCTCAACCAGAGCAAGGAGCGTTTCCTTCTCCATTATAACTTCCCTCCCTTCTCGACTGGCGAGGCTCGCCCGCAGCGTGGCGTAGGCCGTCGCGAGATCGGACATGGCAACTTGGCTCATCGCGCTCTGAAGCGCATGTTCCCGGATGATTTCCCCTATACCTGCCGCATTGTTTCCGACATCCTGGAATCGAACGGCTCATCTTCGATGGCAACGGTTTGCGGCGGCACGCTGTCGCTCCTTGATGCCGGCGTGAAGATGAAGCGTCCCGTTGCCGGCGTTGCGATGGGTCTTATTTCGGATGAGGGGAATGTGAAGTATGCGATTCTTTCCGACATCCTTGGCGACGAGGATCACCTCGGCGACATGGACTTCAAGGTTACGGGCACGACGAAGGGTATCACGGCTACGCAGATGGATATCAAGTGTGACGGACTGAGCTATGAAGTTCTGGAGAAGGCCCTCAACCAGGCTCGCGATGGACGTCTGCATATCATCAATATTATCAACGAGACTATTCCGGAACCCCGCGAGGATTACAAGCCTCATGTTCCGCGCCTGATGACGATCGAGATTCCGAAGGAGATGATCGGTGCGGTTATCGGTCCGCAGGGTAAGGTGATCCAGGGTATCCAGGAAGAGACCGGCGCCACGATTTCGATCGACGAGGATGAGAAGACAGGCGTTGGCCGCGTGGAGATTGCTTCTGCCGACAAGGCGAGCATCGATGCGGCTCTGGCGAAGATCAAGGCTATCGTTGCCCAGCCCGAGGAGGGCGAGGTTTATGACGGGACGGTCCGTTCGATCCTTGATTTCGGCGCGTTCGTTGAGTTTATGCCCGGTCGCGACGGTCTGCTTCATATCAGCGAGATTTCCTGGGATCGCCTCGACAATATGGAGGCGAGTGGCCTGAAAGAGGGCGACAAGATCCAAGTGAAGCTGATTGAGATCGACAAGAAGACCGGCAAGTATCGTCTTTCGACTCGCGTTCTGACTCCGAAGCCGGAGGGTTATGTTGAGCGTGAGGCTCGTCCCCGCCGTGAGGGAGGAGATCGAGGAGAGAGAGGAGAGAGAGGCGAGCGCCGCAACGATCGCGGTCCCCGCAATGACCGTGGGCCGCGAAACGACCGTGGGCCGCGTGGGCCGCGTCGCTAATCCGACTAAAAAAGGGAGTTCCGATTGGAACTCCCTTTTCATTGTGGATATGGTTGGGTTATTTTACGATGACTTTGAAGGCTTTTTCATTGTCTGCAATGATGTAGAAACCAGGCGTTAGGTTGACAGTTCCGGTTACTCCTTCGGCTACTTTCGCGCCGTTCAGAGTCAGGATGTCAACCGGGGTGGAGGCCACGATGCCGCCTTCCATTAGGCTAAACAGATTCTCCTCCCCTATCGAGCCGAGACCGACGGATACTTTTTCGATCTTGGAGAAGTCTTTCCATTGGGAAGCGTTCCGGTAAAGGGGGATCGATTCTTCGGGCACCTCGAGAGTCGCTTCCTCAACGTTTGACTTATAGAACGCATAACTTCCCAACGTCGGAGGGACAGCCGCCTCGCAGACGACTTTTTCAAGAAGAGGATTCATGGAGAAACATTCCTGACCGAGCGACTGCATCCCGGACCCGATATGGATCGTGCGCAGGGCATCACACCCGGAGAAAGAATAATCATCAATCGACACCAACGATTCGGGCAATTCGAGAGTCTCAAGCGATTTGCATTCGTAGAAGACATTCCAATCTATTGTCTCCAACTGCGAACTCCACACTATATTCTCCAGCGATTCGCAGCAGAAAAACGCGGAATTTGCAATTGTGATGACGTTCCCCAAATCAAGATCACGCAATCCGGAGCAGTAATAGCACAGTTTTGAAGGCACTGACTCCCAGCCGGCGGGAATGGAGATAGATTCAAGACTGACACATCGCGTGAACATGCCGCTCGCTACATAGTCCACGGTTTCGGGGAGTTTGACCGTCTTGAGGTTTTCGCAATTCTGAAAAGCATTGAAACCTATCGAGACCGCCCCTTTGATCACGGACATATCGGCCGATTCAATTGATGAGCCGGAGAAGGCCGAAGCCTCTATTTGCGTCAATTGGCCGGCAAATGTCACCGAGCCGCTGAGGTCTGCATCCTCAAAGGCGTATGCTCCGATAGTCTGCACGGCGTCGGGCATGACGAAATCTTTCATTCCACATCCCTTGAAGGCTTCCTCATCAATAAGGATGACTCCTTCGGGCAGAGAAACGGACTCCAGGGAATAACAGCCGTTGAAGCAGCCTTTCGGTACGGCTGCAATCTTTTCCGGAAGCTCAACCGACCGGAGGGAACGGCAATCGTAGAAAGCAGAATTGCCGATTGTTGTCAACGACTCCGGGAAAGTGACAGATTCCAGTTCCTGACAGCCGGAGAAAACCGCGAGCCCTATTTCCCGGAGATTTGGGGGAAGGACGATGGACGTAATCGCCTTATCCATGAATACCCAGTTGGAGATTTTCTCCACATTGACAAAAGCCGGATCGGAAGCGAGGTCAAGGTCAGACTCGCTGCCATACCAAGCTTCGAGCACTGTCCCGTTGTCGCCCAAGAGATAGGAGGCGGCAGGATATTCGGCATAAGCGCCCGTTCCCAAGAATCCGACGGTAAGGAGAGAGGCGAGGAGAGTGGCGGGAAAGCGTAAATGTTTTGTCATATATCGTTGTTTTAATGGTGAATCAATATGATGATACAAATTTAAGGAATTGCCCCGTGACTTCAAAATAAAGGCCGGCGAATCCGAAACGGAATCTGCCGGCCTTTGAAGTCGTTTAAACTTATTTTTACTACTTAATTATTAAGGGAGTCAGTATTTATTTTACACCTTAATATTAAGGGAGTCAGTCAAAGTTATATTCATCTGCGACGGCTTCGAGCGCTTCGTCATCGATATGCCATGCGCCCTCGGGGTCCATCGTGATGAGTTCCATCATTGGATAGAAATCCAGCGTCTCGTCATCAGACTCCTCCGCATCATCCCCGTCAACTACAGCAACCTCCAGCGAGGCCGGGTCAACCTGCAGGCGGGCATCGTCATCGAAAGCCTCGTCGGCAGCGATATAATCAGCCACAGCGACACGGAGAAGACCTAAAAAATTCTCTCTATTCATGGGAATCAATCGCGGCTACCTCCGAAAATGCGGAGCAGGAAGAGGAAGAGGTTGATGAAATCGAGATAAAGGTTGAGCGCACCGATTGTAGCGAGACGGTCTGCAACGGCGGGGTTGGGGTTCATCGACGCCATCTGCTTGATCTGCTGTGTATCCCAAGCGGTCAGGCCGACAAAGACGAGCACGCCCACGATGGAGATGATCCATTCCATAGTGGAATTAGCCCAGAAAATGTTGACGACCGAGGCAATGATTAGACCAAAGAGAGCCATCATGAGGAAGGAGCCCATCTTGGAAAGATCGGACTTCGTGAAATAACCATAGATGCTCATGGCGCCGAAAGTTCCGGCGGTGATGAAGAAGGTGTAGACAATGGTTCCGAGCCTATATGCGATGAAGATCGGAGCCATCCACGTCCCCATCATTGCAGAGAAGAGGAGGAAGAGTCCGAAGCAAAGGCCGGAAGACATCTTCATGGCTCGGGAGGGAAGGACCCAGGCCATGACAAACATGGCGATGAGCATTCCCCAGAACACGAGCTGATTGCCGAAGAAGAACTGGAGGGCGGCCTGGGAAGAGGCAACGCCGAGGGCACAGAAGGCCGAAACGAGCAGACCGATAGTCATTCGGAGATATACGCGTTTCATGATGGCTGTGGTCTGCGTCGCAACCTGAGTTGAGTTTCCTCCGTAAGAGGAATTCATTCCTTGATTATAGTAATCCATATTTTTTAATTTTAAATTTTCAATTTACTTATTACCCCTGCGCTAAAGCTTGGGGCTTTTACAAAAAATTTGGGGGACGGCCGGGTTCGCTGCCATGCTGATTTTACATGCGTTCGGGCATTTCGATTCCGAGCAGCGACATGGCCGATTTGAGAGTCCGGGCCACAACATAGGAGAGGAGCAAGCGGGCTTCCTTCACCTGAGGATTCTCTTCGCGGAGAATAGAATAGTCGTGATAGAACTGGTTGTATTCCTTGGCCAGATCGTAAGCATAGTTGGCGATCAGGGCCGGGGAGCAAGAACGCCCTGCATCTTCAACGACATTCCGGAAATCAGCCACTTTCTGAACAAGCGTTGACTCCTTCTGATTGAGCTCGCACTGAGGAACGGCAGCCGGATCAAAATCGCCAGCCTTGCGGAGCAGAGAGCGTATGCGTGCGTAAGTGTACTGAATAAAGGGGCCGGTATTGCCGTTGAAATCGATCGACTCCTTGGGATTGAAGAGCATATTTTTCTTCGGGTCGACTTTCAGAAGGAAATATTTCAGCGCGCCGAGTCCGACCATCCTTGCGACCTCGGCAGCCTCAGCGGGCTCCATGTCCTTGAAACGGTCGGCCGACATTTCGGCGGCGGAATTGACCATCGTATCGATCAAATCGTCGGCATCGACAACGGTTCCCTCGCGCGATTTCATCTTTCCTTCGGGGAGCTCGACCATTCCGTAGGAGAAATGCATCAGATCTTTTCCCCACTTGAAGCCAAGACGGTCAAGGAGAATGGAGAGGACTTGAAAATGATAATTCTGTTCGTTGCCTACGACATAGATCATCCTATCGATGGGATAATCCTGATAGCGCAACTTGGCCGTTCCGATATCCTGGGTCATATAAACGGAGGTTCCGTCGGCGCGGAGAAGCAGCTTATGGTCGAGGCCTTCGGGAGTCAGGTCGGCCCATACGGAGCCATCCTCGCGGCGATACATCTTGCCGTTTTCGAGGCCGGAGAGAACGAGATCCTTTCCCTCAAGGTATGTGTCGGACTCATAATAGATCTTGTCGAAATCGACGCCGAGGCGGCGGTAGGTCTCGTCGAAGCCGGCGTAAACCCAAGAATTCATCATCTCCCAGAGGGCACGGACCTCGGGGTCGCCCTGTTCCCACTTACGGAGCATCTCGCGGGCCTCCACCATGAGCGGGGCCTTCTCCTTGGCCTCATCCTCGGTCATGCCTTCGGCCATCAGCTGGCGGATCTCATCCTTGTAATGCTTGTCGAAAGCGACATAAAAATCTCCGATCAGATGGTCGCCTTTCTTGCCGGAGGACTCAGGCGTTGCGCCGTCGCCCCACTTCTTCCAGGCGAGCATCGACTTGCAGATGTGGATTCCGCGGTCGTTGACGATGTTGGTCTTAACGACCTTGTTGCCGTTGGCTGCAAGGATCCGGGCTACGGAATAACCGAGAAGATTATTGCGGACGTGACCGAGATGAAGGGGTTTGTTAGTGTTTGGAGAGGAATATTCCACCATCACGAGCGGAGCGTCCTCGCCGGCGGAGCGCAAGCCGTAATTGTCGTCGGCGGCAATGTCATGCAGGAGGCTGAGCCAGAAGGAGGGGTCGACGGAAAGGTTGAGAAAACCTTTCACGGCATTGTAATCCTTCACGGCGGGAACATTTTCCTTCAGCCAGGCGCCTATTTCAGCGGCAGTGGCTTCGGGACTCTTCCTGGAAGCCTTAAGCCAGGGGAAAACGACGACTGTCAGGTCGCCTTCAAATTCTTTTTTTGTCGCAGACAAGGAGATTCCGGCAGTGTCGACCTCGACGCCATAAAGAGCTTTGAGAGCTTCGGAAATGCCTTGGGCAAGAATGCTTTCTATTGTCATTTCTCTATTTCAGATGTTCGATTTTCTTTTGATTTAGCCGGGTCGGAGTTCATCCGCCGCAACGGGGAGGCCCGGTTTGAAATGCAAAATTAATAAAGAACTCGTTTGATTGCCTAAAATCCAGTCTAAATTTAGACACCGTCTCATAGAAAGAGGATGCGCCGAATATCAGCTCCGGCACATCCCCTTATGAATCGTCTTCCGACCGATTATTTGCCGAGACCGTCGGCGGGTTTGAATTTCACAACCTTACGGGCCGGAATCTCAATTTTTTCTTTCGTACGGGGATTGATGCCTGTGCGGGCTTCCTTCTCCTGGATGGAGAACGTACCGAAGCCGATGAGCTGGATCTTGTCTTCGTTGGCAAGAGCCTGAGCGATGGATTCAAGCACTGCGTCTACGGCAGCCTTGGCATCTGTCTTGTTGAGCTGGGCCTTTGCGGCCACTTCATTCACGAGATCTGTCTTATTCATAATTGTCTAAAAAAATTATTTTCTAAATAATTGAAGTTTCTTCTTTTGGGGGAGCCCACTCCGAAGAATGAGACACAAGTCGATACCTTTCCCCTCACAAATATAACTATTTATACAGATATAACTATCATATGACCTTTTAAATTTAACTTATTTTCACAATTTTACATATTTTCTCCTCCCATTCGGTGTCAAAGATATTATTTTCACGCGAAACAGCGTTATTTTCATAGCCGGTTTTGCCCCATCGCGGGCGCGGCTCTCCGCAACGGAGAACTTACTTTATGAACCCATACGCTTTATGAACCAATATGGCTACAGGCCTAACGCATGGCCTCCGGTTACAAAAAACCTGATCATCATCAACGTGCTGATATGGCTCGTTGAATTCATAATGCCGAGTTTCGCATCGGGGACACTCCTGCCGCGTCTTGGTCTTCACCCCTGGAGTGCGGAGATATTCAACCCGGCTCAGCCTTTCACATACATGTTTCTCCACGACCCGCGGAATCCGATCCATATCCTTTTCAATATGTTTTCGCTATGGATGTTCGGACGGATCCTCGAGCAGGTCTGGGGTTCGCGCCGTTTCCTTTTCTTCTACCTTGTCTGCGGCGTAGGCGCCGGGCTCGTACAAGAAGGGGTTTGGGCGTTGACATGGCGACATGAGTATATAGAAGGAATCGCCCGGCTCAACGGACTGACGTATGAGCACATGGAGCAGATTGTCAACATGGCGATAGCCAACCATGACCCGGAATTCCTGCAGGCAATCGCCCAGATGAAGAATTCGATGGTGACGGTCGGCGCGTCGGGCGCGGTCTTCGGTCTTCTGCTTGGATTTGCTTTCGTATTCCCCAACATGCCGATGTATCTTTTCTTCATTCCTATTCCGATCAAGGCCAAATATATGGTGATAGGATATGCGGTCCTTGAGTTCTTCTTGGGAATCAGCGGAGGCGGGACAATAGCCCACTTCGCCCATCTCGGAGGATTAATCTTCGGCCTGGCAATTATTCTTTATTGGAAAAAGAAAGGGACTCTGTATCGATGAGAGGGAATTGGGGAAAGGGAGCCTCGTGGAAGTGGATGTTCCGCAGCTGGTGCGGCGGGTCACTGAGTTTGGAGTGGCTTGTCGGGCTGAATCTTGGGATTGGCCTGCTACTGGCCATCGCCTTCCTGATATGTCTGCTGGCGCGCCTCCCGTTCGATTGGGCCTATAGCTTGCTGGCCCTCCCCTCTTCGCCGGAGGGGTTCTTTACCCATCCCTGGACATTGGGGACCTACATGGTCTCGCAGTTCCATCCGCTCCACCTGCTTTTCAATCTGCTCTGGCTGGTGTGGTTCGGCAGGATGCTGGCTGAGACCGGCAAGGGGAGCCAGATAGCCCCGTTATATATTTCAGGCGGAATAGCGGGGGGATTGCTTTATCTCATCGTTTCGGCTGCGAGTGATTCTCCGGCAGGAGCTTATCTGACGGGCTCCTCGGCCTCCGTCCTGACCCTGATGGCTGTCGCGACGCTCAACAATCCCAACCGGCGCGTGAACTTATTTCTCTTTGGAGAGGTTAAAATCAAGTGGGTCGCTTTGGTCTGCATCCTTCTGACGCTCATCGGGGCCGACGGCGGGATGGGGGCCGGCCAGGCGGCGCATATCGGGGGACTCCTGACCGGCCTGCTCTTCTGGATCTTCCAGCGCTATCCGCTAAAATTCCGGAAAGCCAAAGGGAAGGTCAGGATCGACGGACGGGCGGCGGCAAACCGTATGCGCGACCTCCGGGAGATGAATATCCGGCTCGATGAACTTCTTGACAAAGTCAGGACCTCAGGATATGACTCCCTTTCGAAATCCGAGAAGAAAGAACTCGACGACCTTTCCCGAAGGATTCCGTAATCTTAAGAGCCCTACCGCAATCATAAGAGACGTACGGCCCACTTCCACTTCTAAACCGACATACCCATGCATATTCCAGTTGTATCTCCAATAGTAAAGACCATTCTCAGGATCGCCTCATTCGTCATATACCTCATCACGGCTATATCCCTTTTCGGGGGACGGTTCAACCCGGATTATCTTACCTTTCCCTCCGTGCTGGCCCTTGCAAGCCAATGGCTGGCGATGATCACGCTGGTCATCTCCATCATCTGGATCATTTGCCGAAAATATATAACGGGAGCGATCGGAATCGGAGTGCTGATCTTATGCTGGAGCAGCCTTGGCAACATCATGCCGCTGAATCTTCCGCGCAGCGAGACTCCGGGAGCGAAGACCTTCACGGTGATGACCTGGAATATCATCCACGGTTGGGACCAGAAGCAAAAGGGAGAGGACCCAATGAAACAGGAAGGGAATCCTTCGTTTGATTATCTGCGCGACTGCGGGGCCGACATTATCTTCCTCCAGGAAATATGGTATATGCTCCCGTCTGAGATTCCCAACTTCACCCCGGAGCGTCAGGCCGAGTTAAAGAAGATCTATCCATATCAGGCGGGGATAAACAATATCGACAACAAAATTCTTTCGAAATATCCCGTCAAAGTCATTCCGGCGACCACCTATATCAATGAGCCCTTCGACAAACACCGCTACACGTTTTATGAAGCGGACGTAGAGGGAAAGAAGGTCACGCTGATAAACGTCCATCTCCTATCGCCGATGCTGAACGACCAGGAGAGGGAGGTGATCACGGATGTCACCGGAGTCGAGACGGCCAAGGAAAGCCTCAAGGAAGTCAAGAACACGATATGGGGGAAATTGAAGCGCAGTTTCCGATTGAGGAAGCAGCATTGTGAGGTTTTGCGCCGCGCCCTGGACAAGATAGAGGGTCCGGTCATTGTCTGCGGCGACTTCAATGATGTTCCGGAATCGTATGCCTACAGAATCCTGCGGGGCACTGACCTGCGGGACGCATACGCCGATGCGGGTTTCGGGCCGTTGGTCACATACAACCAGCATCTATTCCTGTTCCATATCGACCAGATCCTCTACAAAGGCCCGCTGCAGGCGTTGTCGATAGAAAAGGGGAGGCTGAAGAGCAGCGACCATTATCCTGTCAAAGCGAAATTTGAATTCACAGGAGGAGCAACCGACTGATTGCATAGAAATTAAAGACATAAGCGGCCCGGCGAAAAAGGGGGATATGTTGCAGAACATTTGGCAATAAGGGAAATTTTTCCTTATTTTGGCAAAAATTCCAAAAGGGAGGTTCTGCCTTCCCTCCAAAAGAACGCTTATGAGAAAATCAATCATCATGGCCTGCGGCGCGCTGCTGCTTGCCTCCCAGTCATTCACAATCATGGCTACCGAACACGAGAATCCGTTCCTGCAGCCCTTCGGCACGAAGTATGAGATCCCTCCCTTCGACAAAATCACGACGGCGGACTTCATCCCGGCCATCAAGGCAGGTATCGCTGAGCAGGAAGAATCCATCAACAATATCATCCGCAACCGGGCGGTTCCCGATTTTGACAACACCATTCTCCCTCTGGAGAATCTCTCCCCGATCCTGGAGCGGACTGCGGGCGTATTCTTCCATTATATGGAGGCTCTCAACACGCCGGAATTTGCAGAAATGGCCGACGAAGCAATCCCGTTGCTCAACGACGCCAACAACAAGCTTTACCTCAACGACCTTCTTTTCCAGAGAATCAAGCAGGTCTATGACGCGCGCGACAAGCAGGGTCTGAACGATATCCAGAAACGCCTTGTTGAAAAATACTATCGTCAGTTTGCAGAGCAGGGAGCTGCCCTTCCGGCCGACAAAAAGGAAGAGCTCGTAAAGGTCAACGACCAGCTTTCAAAGCTATTCATCCAGTTCAACCGCAATCTTCTGAACGCAACGAACCAGTTCCAGATTGTGGTCTACGATGAGGAAGATCTTTCCGGACTTCCGGAAGCTTCCGTTGCCCAGGCAAGCGCTGAGGCAGAGAAGCGCGGTCTGAAGGGGCTCTGGGTGTTCACGCTCCATGCGCCGAGCCGTTTGCCCGTGCTTCAATATGCTGATTCCCGCGGTCTTCGCAAGGCAATGTATGAGGGTTACACTTCGCTTGCTTCATACGGCGACAACTCGAATATGCCTGTCATCAGCGAGATTATCAAACTGCGCGCTGAAAAAGCGAAGATCATGGGCTTCGACAACTTCGCCCAAATGATGACCTCTCGCGTAATGGCGAAGACTCCCGAGGCAGCTTCCGAGCTGCTGATGCAGGTGTTTGAGCCGGCAGTGGAGCGTTCGCATGAGGAAGTGGCCGATATGCAGGCTTATGCCGATGCGCATGGCGGCAACTTCAAGATTGCTCCATACGACTATTACTATTACGCCGACAAGGTTAAGCGAGAGAAATTCAATCTTGATGAGGCTGAGATCCGTCCTTACTTCTCGGTTGACAATGTGCTCAGCGGGCTCTTCGATGTCACGGAAAAACTATATGGGGTAAAGCTCGTGCCGATGCCTGACGCTCCGAAATATACGGAGGAGATGGCTGTCTACGATGTGGTAGACGCGAAGACGGGCGAGCATGTTGCGGTCTGGATGTGCGACTACTTCCCTCGCGAGACAAAACGTCAGGGAGCATGGATGGAGCAGATGCAGAGCGCAGGACTCTACCGCGACGGCGTCACGAAGCGCCCGATCGTCTACAATGTCGGCAACTTCACTTCCCCGACGGCTACGACTCCTTCCTTGCTGACAATCGACGAAGTCGAGACTACGTTCCATGAATTCGGCCATGCGCTTCAGGGAATGCTTACCCGCGCGCCTTACAAATCGCTTGCCGGCACAAATGTTGACCGCGACTATGTCGAGATGTGCTCTCAGATCACGGAGCATTGGGCATTCGAGCCGGAAGTGCTCCGCAGCTATGCGCGCCATTACAAGACGGGCGAGGTTATCCCCGATTCCTTGATTTCCAAACTTGAGGCCTCATCCAAATTCAACCAGGGATTCAGCACGACCGAACTTGCCGGAGCCGCACTCCTTGACCTGAAATATGGACAGCAGAACGAAGTTGCGGATCCGGCCGCATTTGAGGTTAAGGTGGCTGAAGAATTGGGAATGCCGGAGGAAATCACGTTCCGCTACCGCTCGCCCTACTTCAAGCATATCTTCGGAGATGATGGGTATGCTTCGGGGTATTACACCTATCTCTGGTCGCAGGTTCTTGAGGCGGATGCCTGGGAACTTTTCAAGGAAAAGGGAATCTTCGACAAGAAGACTGCCGCATCGTTCAAGAAAAACATCATGGAGAGCGGCGACACGGAGGATGCGATGGTGCTCTTCCGCAAATTCCGCGGTCATAACCCCGATGCGAAGGCACTTCTCCGTCTGCGCGGGTTTGAAAAATAAAAAAGCCTGAAAGAGGAAGGCTACATTGAAATGAGACAAAACTCAAAAAAAACGCTATAAACCGGGGGCCGGGTCCGAAAAGGATCCGGCCCTTGCCAAAAACAATGTTTTATAACATTTTAAAAAATTTGGAAAGAGCAAAACGGCGTTGTAACTTTGCAATGTGAAAAGCGAAAGCTTTCCCATAATCAAAAGTTGAGTTATACATTTCAAGCGAACCTTAATACCGATTATCTTAGGTCTAATGCCTGAAAAACGGAAGTGATAAAATATTAATAGAAAACAACAGGGTAATTGATTATTATTTGACCTTAATCTAAAATTGCGAAAAAGGTACCGGCGTGAGCCGTCAATCTTCTTACGGGCTGGCAATGAACATTGCCGGCCCGTCAGTTTTTTATTATATTTGCGACATGAATGGACTTGCAAAGAAATCGGAGGAGACAGCAACCGCCGCTCCGGGAGCGCGCAAACTCGTTATAGTGGTGAACCCCATCTCGGGCACGCTGCCGAAGAGGGAGATTGTGAAAAAAGCAGAGGAGCGTTTACGCGAAGCCGGATTTGATGTTGAATGCCGACTGACCCACTATGGGGGCCACGCCTCGGAAATCGCCCGGGAAGCTGCAGAAGCGGGAGCTTACGGCGTAATCGCCGCCGGAGGCGACGGGACGGTCAACGAGGTTGCCTCGGCATTGCGGGACACGGACACGGCCCTCGGCATCATTCCCCTCGGGTCGGGCAACGGCCTTGCCCGTCATATCGCCACCTCAATTGATGCCGACCATGCAATAGACGTCATCGTGAGCGACAATATCGAAGCATGCGATTACGGTTCGGCCAACGGCCACCCTTTCTTCTGCACTTTCGGACTCGGCTTCGACGCGGCCGTCAGCGAACGGTTCGCACAGATGCATCGTCGAGGTCTCGGGGCCTATCTACAGAGCGCAATGCGGGAATACTTCTCCTTCAAGCCGGACGATTACGAAATCATAACACCGGAGGGGACACTCGAAACGAAAGCCTTCATACTGACGGTTGCCAATGCGTCGCAATACGGCAACAACGCCTTCATCGCCCCAAGGGCGTCGATCCGCGACGGACTATTCGACATCACCATCCTTAGCTCACCGAATCCTGTCGTCCACGCGATTGCAGGCATCCGGCTATTCACGGGCAACATCGGAACCACTTTCTCCACCCGCACTCTCCGAACATCGGAAGCTATAATCCGGCGTACAGGAACGGCCGCTCATGCCGACGGAGAGAATGTCGAGATGCCTGAAGAAATTAAAGTTGTCTGTCACAAAGGGGGACTGAAAATCTTCACTGATCCCGACAAATCCCCGTTCCGGCCGATCGCCACTCCGTTCTTCTCAATGCGTGACGACATCCACTATATGTTGCGCACCACGTTTGAACGGATAAAACGATAAGAGCGCCCGAAAACAGGGGAAATCCATAAGGCAACCCATAATCATAACCATTCTTTGGAAAATTATCAAAAATTATTATTAACTTTGCACATTGAACGTCCGCGCGAAGCCACGCCTGACGCGCAATGAACCTCCCTGAGGAACCAAAGACTTCAGAAGGGAACTAACAACAACGAAAAATAACGAAACGCAAGATATGGCACACAAGAACGATGTCGAGGAGCAGCAGAATGCAATCGACAGACTGAACGACAATCTTAGTTCGGCAAGCGAGAAAGTAGCTGCCAACAAGAAAATCATTTTCTGGGTTGTAGGAATCATCGCAATCTGCGCTGCCTTCACGCTCAGCTATCTCTTCATTTACCGCAACCCGCGTCTCAACAAATCGTTTGAGGCTTACAATGAGGTTGAGATCAAGGCCATGGGCAACGACTCGATCGCCGCAGCCGAATACAGCAAGGTTGCCGAACAGTATGGGAGCAACGATGCCGGCAAGCTGGCAGCCCTGAGCGCAGCCGAAAGCTATTACAACATGGGCAAATATAAAGAGGCTGCAAGCAAGCTGGAGAATTTCTCCTCTTCCGAGCCTGTGTTGGACGCAAACGCAAAGGTTCTCTGCGGAGACTGCTATGTCAACCTGAAGGACTATGACAAGGCACTCGACTGCTACAAGAAAGCCCTTTCAAAGGCCGACGGCAATGAACAGATTGCTGTCCGCGTCCTCCTGAAAGAGGCCAATGTCTATGACGCACAGAAGAAATACGACAAGGCTCTCGAATGTTACGAGACAATCCAGAAGGATTATCCCGAGTTCCGGCCCGGCAACGGCGTAGGGATCGAGGCCTACATCGAACGCGAAAAAGCACGTCTCGGCAAGTAATCACCTCCAGGCCCTACGGGCTATGAGACGGGGTATAAAAGAAACTCCAAAGGGCCTTGGCTTTTCAGCCTTGGCCCTTTTAAATGCAACATAGCGCAAATGAAACCTTCGCTTGACTTTCCGGATTATCCGATTTTCCTGCATACGCTTGGAAACGGGCTTCGCGTGGTCGCCCAGCAAGTTCCCGGCGCCGTCTCCTATATAGGCTGTGCAATCGGCGCCGGAAGCCGCCAGGACGGGAATCATCCGGGGTTGGCTCACTTTGTGGAACACACCATCTTCAAGGGCACCTCAAAGCGTTCAAGCTGGCAGATTGCCAACAGGATGGAATCTGTCGGAGGGGAACTGAATGCCTACACAACGAAGGAGGAGACGATGGTCTATACCAACGCTCCCTCGGGCCATGAGGAACGCGCGATGGAGATTCTCGCCGATCTCATAACCCATTCAAACTTTCCAAAAGAGGAAATCGACCGGGAACGCGACGTCATAATTGAGGAGATTAATTCCTACCGTAATAACCCGGCTGAGTCTGTATATGATGACTTTGACGACCTAATATATGCCGGGTCTGACCTTGGGCATAATATACTTGGGACGCCGGAAACTGTGTCGGAAATTAACGGGATTGTGGCCCGTTCGTTTGTCGACACGTATTATGCGCCTCAAAACATGGTCCTTTACTACCGCGCGCCCCATTCTCCGGAACGGGCATTCCGATTGGCGGAGAAGTATTTCGGGGGCCTTGACCATCCCATGCCGGATCTCTCCACCCGAACGCCTGAGATTCTGAGCCCCTTTGACAAGAAAATAGAGGAAGAAGACCCTCAGGCAAACACCGTCACAGGCTGCCGCCTCTTCGGAAGAGGGGATAGACGTCGCCACGCGTTGTTCCTGCTGAACAATTATTTCGGAGGGCCCTGCATGAACTCGCTCCTTAACCGTGAACTTCGGGATAAGCGGGGGTTGGTCTATACGGCGGATAGTTCCGTCGCTCTGCTGAGCGACACCGGAACGCTACAGATATATTATGGCACGGGGGAAAAGGAAGTAAAACGCTGTCAGAAGCTTATCAACTCCTTGCTCGAACGTCTGGCCACGCGCAAATTGACTGACCGCTCGCTTGAAGCGATCAAAAGACAATATATCGGACAACTCATTGTGGGGACGGAGCATAATGAAAGCATGGCAATGAACCTTGCGAAGAGCACCCTTTACTTCGGAAGCCCCCATTCCCCCAGGGAGACAATCGAGGCAGTCAGCCGGGTAACTGCCCAGGAACTTCAGGAAATAGCAGGAATGATCGTTGATCGCGGGCTTTCGCGCCTCACAATTGCCTGACCTAATAATGTTATGAAAATAATGTTATGAAAATTGCCAACTTAGATCTTGGAGAGCGCCCTGTGATGCTCGCGCCTATGGAGGACGTCACTGATGAATCGTTTCGTCTGATATGTCGCGAGCAGGGAGCGGCGATGGTTTATACGGAATTCGTATCGGCCGAAGCGCTCGTCAGAGACATCAAATCGACAGTCCGCAAATTGACTATAAATGAATCGGAGCGACCCGTCGCAATTCAGATTTACGGACGCGATCCGGACGCAATGACCGAAGCGGCCAGGATAGTCGAGCAGGCGGGGCCCGACATACTGGACATCAATTTCGGATGTCCGGTGAAAAAGGTTGCTTCCAAGGGGGCGGGCGCAGGGATGTTGCGCGACATTCCCAAGATGCTCCGCATAACGCGTGACGTCGTGAATGCGGTAAGCATCCCGGTCACTGTCAAGACCCGTCTCGGCTGGGATTGCGAGAACAAGATAATCACAGATCTCGGTCCGCAGCTTCAGGATTGCGGAATAAAAGCGCTGACCGTCCATGGGCGGACACGCTCGCAGATGTATACCGGAACTGCCGACTGGTCGTTGATCGGTCAGCTTAAGGCTGACCCGAGAATGGAGATTCCCATAATCGGAAACGGCGACATAACTACCCCGAGGGGAGCGGCCGAGGCATTCGAACGTTTCGGGGTGGACGGGATTATGGTCGGCCGAGCATCATTCGGTGCGCCATGGATTTTCCGCGAAATCCGGGAATATCTTGATACGGGGAAAATCAGTCCGGTCACCACTGAGGAAAAACTTCTTCTGCTCAAACGTCAGATCAATGAAAGCGTGGAGAGGATTGATGAATACCGGGGAATCCTCCATATCCGGCGTCATCTCGCAGCCTCTCCCCTATTCAAGGGAATCCCCAATTTCCGGGAAACAAGGATAAGGATGCTTCGGGTAGAGAAAATCGATGAGCTTCTATCCCTTATGGATGAAATCCATGATAAATTCCTTATCGACACGGAAAAGAATCCGGAGAGTGAAATCAAATAATAACTCTTTTGCAAGACAACCCAATATGAAACCGATCAGATACATCTTTATCCTCCTTATCGCTCTCCTTACTCTGAACCCTCTTTCGCTCAAGGCTGCGGAAAAAACGCAGCAGGTCGGACCGTTTGACGCCATCAGCGCCCAGGGAGGAGTCAAGGTGACTTACCGTTGCGAACCGGACTCGGCCGGCTTGGCAGTGATCGTCAATCCGGAGGGCGCGGATGGAGTGGAAATATCTGTAAAAAAGGGATTGCTGACCATAAAAAATCAGGATGAATCGGCCAATTTTGCAAATTGGCCAGAGGTGAGGGTGTATTCGGCTTATGTCACCTCGCTATCGAGCGAGAAGAATGCCCGAATCGAAGCACTCCTGCAAACGACCGTCCCTGAATTCTCGGCCACAGTCTCCGGCAACGGACTGATTGTCGCCAAAGGGGTTGATTGCACGTCTGCCAAGTTATCGCTTTCAACGGGAGCCGGGAAAATAGAGGCTTCCGGCAAGACCGTAGAACTGAGCTGCAACCTTGTCGGCACCGGTTCGATAGAAGCAGCCGACCTCCGGGCGGAGATCGTCAAATGCAGAGCTATGGGCACCGGCTCCATAGGTTGCCAGGCAATTGACACACTGGACGTCACCGGCCTCGGGTCGACCCGAATATTCTACAAAGGGAATCCGGATGTGAAGAAAACCGGAGCTGCGCGTCTCTCCCGACTTGTGAGCGACCTGCCCGCACTAAAGGAAACGGCAGAGGAAGAAATGTCAGATAGCTCAGCATCGGCCGACCAAGAGCAAGGGGAGCAAGGAGAGAAAGAAGAAACCGTAGAAGAAGAGGAGGAAGAGGATTTTTAATAACTATCCTATACCATATGTCCATGAGCGGGGAATCCAATCTGAAACTGAAGACTGCCCGGACACTGAAGTGGAACACGATCGACCGTCTGTCGTCGCAGGTTCTCTACGCGGTTGTAGGGGTTGTCCTGGCCAATCTTCTTTCGAAGGAGGATTTCGGTCTGGTTGGCGCGCTCCTCGTTTTCCAAGCCTTCGGCATTCTTTTCGTTGACTCCGGGTTCGGGTCTGCCCTTCTTCAACGAAAGGTACCTTCGCGCGCGGACTATTCGACCGTCTTCTGGTTCAATCTGGGAGTGAGCGTGCTGGTTTACGGAATCCTCTTTGCCGGCGCACCATTGATTGCAGACATATTCCAGGGTGACAGGCGTCTAATCCCGATGTCGCGGGTTATGTTCCTGACGTTTGTTCTCAACGGCACTGCCCTCGTCCAGACGACGCGCCTGATGAAGGAAATGAACGTAAAGATGGTGGCGATGGCCAATGTCATAGCCCTCACAGTTTCGGGGGCTGTCGGAGTCATCCTTGCTTTCCGAGGAGCCGGCGCCTGGGCGTTGGTCTGGCAGTCGGTGACACTCTCCGGAGTCAAGTCGGCATGGCTGTGGGCGACCGGAGGCTGGCGACCGCAATTGATTTTCCGCCTCGAATCCCTGAAAGCAATGTGGAGGGTTGGATTCAGCGTTTTCTCTTCGTCGGCACTGAACACATTTTTCCTCTATATCTACTCGTTTGTCATCGGCGCGTTCTACAATCTGAGTTCTCTCGGCGTCTACACGCAAGCCGACAAATGGAGCAAGATGGGGTCGGCCTCCATCTCCCAGATTCTGACGGCTACGTTTGTGCCGTTACTCTCGCGGGTCCAGGATGACCGGGATAGCTTCAACCGATATGTGACGGGAATCAACCGCTTCGGGGCTTTCATTCTGTTTCCCGTTCTGTTAGGAGGGGCTGCCGTGGGGGCGCCCTTGTTCCACCTCCTGTTCGGTCAGAAATGGGATGCGGCAATCCCGTTGTTTCAGATTCTCATGGTCCGCGGGGCATTCGTTGTCCTTATCTCCATCTATAATAATTATCTCCTGGCCCTCGGATATGCCCGGAAGATATTTGCCGTTGAGATTGTGAAGGATCTTATGATCGTGGCGGCAGTACTGGCGACCATCAGCCGCCACACAGTCGAGGCACTGGTTTGGGGCCAATTGGCAGCTTCCTCGGCGACTTGGATTGTGGTGCTTGTGATGGTTTGCCGCTCAACCGGCTATTCGTTTGCGAAGATGCTGGGCGACCTTGTTCCATTCGCCATCGGGGCAGCATTATGCGCATTTGCCGCCCTGCTATGCGGGCTGACGGGAATGGCGCCGGTTTTCCAGCTGATAACGGGCATAGCGGCCGGAGCTGCCGTCTACATTCTATTCATGAAGCTGCTCAGGTCTCCCGAACTCGGGGAGGCCGCATCCTATTTGGGCGGCAAATTGAGAAAGGAGCGATAAGGAAGCTGCTGAAGGAAATATAGTTCTGACAGACAAATATTTAGCGGCTCACTTGACAAATGGCAAAAAATTTCGTATCTTTGCACATTAATATACTGAAATCAAATGTATAGAGATAATACTTGCGGCGAGCTGAGGCTTGCCGATGCCGGCAAGCGAGTCAAGCTGGCAGGATGGGTTCAACGCGCCCGAAAGATGGGGGGCATGACGTTCGTTGATGTGCGCGACCGCTATGGCATAACGCAGGTTGTCTTCGGACAGGACATCAACCCCCAGCTGGCTGAGAAGGCCGGGAAACTGGGGCGCGAATACGTTGTCGAGATTGTGGGCACCGTGCGTGAGCGCAGTTCCAAGAATCCGAATCTTCCCACGGGAGAGATCGAGGTGGAGGCTGAGTCGTTCCGCATCCTCAACCAGAGCAAGGTTCCGCCCTTCACTATCGAGGACAACACTGACGGAGGCGACGATCTTAGGATGAAATATCGCTATCTCGACCTTCGCCGTCCTTCTGTCCGCAAGAATCTTGAGCTTCGCCACAAGATGGCTTTCGAGATCCGCCGCTACCTCGATTCCCAGGGCTTCCTGGAGATCGAGACCCCGATCCTCGTAAAGTCTACTCCCGAGGGAGCGCGCGACTTCATTGTCCCCTCCCGCATGAATCAGGGAGAATTCTACGCTCTTCCTCAGAGCCCTCAGCTGTTCAAGCAGCTGCTGATGGTCAGCGGCTTTGACCGCTACTTCCAGATTGCGAAATGTTTCCGCGACGAGGACCTGCGTGCCGACCGCCAGCCGGAATTCACTCAGATCGACTGCGAGATGAGTTTTGTCGAGCAGGAAGACGTCATCCAGATGTTCGAGGGGCTCGTCAAGCATATCTTCAAATATGTCAAGGATATTGATTTCACGGAGCCTTTCCCGCGCATGACATGGAAGGATGCCATGGAGCGTTATGGTTCGGACAAGCCGGATATCAGGTTCGGCATGGAGTTCAAGGATCTGACGGATTTGGCCAAGGGCCATGGATTCAGCGTTGCCGATGAGGCAGAGCTTGTCGTCGGAATAGCCGCTCCCGGCTGCGCCGGCTGGAGCCGCAAGCAGGTTGACGAACTTACGGAATTTGTAAAGCGTCCGCAAGTTGGGGCGAAGGGCCTGATGTGGGTTAAGTTTGAGAATGGCGGGGCAATCAAGAGTTCTGTCGGGAAATTCTTCAGCGATGAAGAGCTCCGGGCGTGGGGCGAACGCGCGGGAGCCAAGGAAGGGGATCTTCTCCTTGTGATGGCCGGCCCGGCAATGAAGACCCGCAAGCAGCTTTGCGAGCTTCGCCTGGAAATGGGCAACCGTCTCGGGCTCCGTCCGAAAGACAAATTCGCCCCGCTCTGGGTAGTGGATTTCCCCCTGTTCGAATGGGACGAGGAAACACAGCGTTATTACGCGATGCACCATCCTTTCACATCGCCGAACCCCGAAGATATCCCCATGCTCCATTCCGACACGGGCAATGTCCGCGCCACAGCTTACGACATCGTTGTCAATGGCACGGAACTTGGCGGAGGATCGATACGTATCCATGACGCTGAACTTCAGGACACGATGTTCGAGCTCCTCGGCTTTACGGAGGAACGGGCCCGCGAACAGTTCGGGTTCCTCATGGATGCCTTCAAGTATGGCGCTCCCCCTCACGGAGGTCTTGCCCTCGGCTTCGACCGTTTCGTCTCGATATTGGCCGGGCTTGACACAATCCGGGATGTCATTGCTTTCCCGAAGAACAACTCGGGTCGCGACATCATGAACGAATCTCCCTCCCCCATCGACAAGGCTCAGCTTGATGAGCTCGGATTGGAGATTGTATCCAAAGATTGACAACAAACCGACAAATCTCTCCGGATGATAGAAAAAATAACAGTGAAGCGGATTGCGGAGGCCCTGGAGGCCTTCGCTCCGTTGTCGCTCCAGGAAGGCTATGACAATGCAGGGCTTCAGGTCGGCAACCCGCTGATGGAGGTCTCAGGCGTCATGCTATGTCTTGACGTAACGGAGGAGATCATTGAGGAGGCCCACGAGCGGGGCTGCAATATGGTCGTTTCCCATCATCCTCTTATCTTCAAGGGGATAAAGAGCCTGACCGGCGCCGACACCACACAGCGCGCCGTCATCACCGCGCTGCGTCAGGATATGGCGATTTACTCCGCGCATACCAACCTTGATTCAGCTCCCGGAGGCGTCAGCCATGAGATGGCCAACATGCTCGGCGTAACCGAAGTCAGACCTCTTGAACTCAACGAGGCAGACCCGGCTGCAGGCCTGGGGATCATCGGCGTGATAAAGCCGACTCCGAAACTGGAATTCCTACGGAGGGTGAAGGAGAAATTCGGGGTAAAGGCCCTGCGGTTTTCGGCCCAGTCTCCGGCGTTGGTGATCAAACGCGTGGCGATCTGCGGAGGCTCGGGAGCTACCCTTTTGGGCCAGGCAGTCAGAGCGGGCGCGGATGTGATGATCACAGGAGATGTGAAGTATCATGATTTCACGACATTCTCCCAACAGATACTGATTGCCGATATAGGCCATTTCGAGGGGGAGCTTTGCGCCGAGAAGATCATCTGGAGGATCATCCGGGAAAGTTTCCCGGCCCTCACGGTCTGTTTCCCGTCGAAAGAGGAGAACCCTGTGGCCACGATGGTCTGACAACATCCGAAGAACAAGATAGAAAAACATACATCATTATAATATAATGGCAACTGAAAAGAAACACGACAAAGAGAACAGCGTGGAGGATCGCCTCAAGGCCCTTTACCAGCTTCAGACATACCTTTCGGAAATCGACCGGATCCGCACTCTGCGCGGAGAGCTTCCCCTGGAGGTGAAAGACCTGGAGGATGAGATTATCCGTTTCCAGACCCGAATCGAGAAACATCAGGATGAGCTGAAGCATCTCCACGACACGATATCGCGCAAGAATGCCGACATCGAGGAGCGCAGCCAGAAAGTTGCTAAATACGACGAGCAGATCAACAACGTCCGCAACAATCGTGAGTTCGCTTTCCTGGAGAAGGAAAAGGAGTATGAGACTCTCGAGATCCAGCTTGACGAGAAGCATATCCGCGACGCGAAGGCCAAGATAGAGCAGAAAGAGGCCGAACTCCAGCGCGACCATGAGCAGCTGAACGACCATGCCCATATCCTGGAGCAGAAGAAGGCTGAGCTCGACCAGATCAAGAGCGAGACCCGCGAGCAGGAGGAGGAACTCATGGTGAAGGCGAAGGAAATCGAGCCGCAGATTGATGATTACACTCTGGCCGCTTACAAGCGCATCCGCAAGAATGCCCGCAACGGTCTTGGCATCGTCACGGTCCAGCGCGATGCGTGCGGAGGTTGCTTCAACCGCATCCCGGCTCAGCGTCAGCTTGAGATAAAGATGCATAAGAAGGTGATTGTCTGCGAATATTGCGGACGAATCATGATCGACGCCCTTCTGACCGGCGAAGCGCCCGAAGAGCCTGCACAGCGCCCGAAAAAGACAACCCGCGCCCGCAAGGCATAACCCACCAATCCAGCAACCCTGTTACGCCGATGTATTACGTCAAGAAGACCCTTGAAATCAGCGCAGCCCACCGCCTTGAACTCAATTACGAGAGCAAATGCACTTCGCTTCACGGCCATAATTGGATCCTGACGATCGAATGCCGTTCACGCGAGCTAAACGGCAACGGGATGGTGGCCGACTTTACGGAGATCAAGCGGCTTATCCATGAACGCTTGGACCATCGGGTCCTCAACGATGTGCTTGACTTCAATCCGACGGCTGAGAATATCGCGAGATGGGTTGTAGACACCGTGCCGAATTGCTTCCGCTGTTCGGTTCAGGAAAGTGAGGGAAATATCGCTGCCTATGAAAAAGATTAATGAGATTTTCTATTCCCTGCAAGGGGAAGGGCATCATTCGGGATATCCCTCCGTGTTCATCCGGTTTTCCGGCTGCAATCTCAAATGCCCTTTCTGCGACACGCGCCATGAGGAGGGGATCCTGATGGATGACGATGCGATTATCCGGGCCGTTAAGCTCTATTCGGCAGACTGGATTGTCCTCACAGGCGGCGAGCCGGCCCTCTGGATAGACGCGGAGTTTGTCCGTCTGTTGAAAAAGGCAACCGGCAAGAAGATAGCGATCGAAACCAACGGAACCAGAGCCTTGCCTCCCGGCATAGACTGGGTGACGGTGTCGCCAAAGGAGGGAATCGGCATTCCGGAGGGGTCTTCCCCTTCCGACTGGCAGACGGAGATCGCCGTCGAACATGCAGATGAAATCAAGGTCGTTGACCTCGGTCAGGATCTTGAACCATATTTCAGCCTCCGTTGCAGGGGGGAGAAGACATTGATGTATCTTCAGCCCTGTTACGTGGCAGACCCCGAGAAGTTCCGGCGTAACCGTCTGCGGACTGTGAGCCGAGTGCTGTCGGATCCCCGCTGGACATTGTCGGTCCAGCTCCACCGCTTCCTGGGGATTCCCTGATGTGGCTTCCGGGAAGAAACCCATTAATGGAGGGTGCGCCTGGCGCATCCTCCTAAACCCATATTTTTGAACGCTTAGTTTAACCATGAGAGATAATCTTGACTCCCTTTCCCTGCTTGGCAACCAGGCAACAAATTATCCTTCCGATTACGACCCGGGATTGCTTGAGACTTTCGATAACCAGCATCCCGACAATGAATATGTTGTCACATTCGACTGCCCGGAATTCACAACCCTTTGCCCCAAGACGGGACAGCCGGATTTCGGACATATCTATATTTCCTATATACCGCGCCGGAAGATGGTGGAGAGCAAGAGCCTGAAGCTGTATCTCTTTTCATTCCGCAACCACGGGGATTTCCATGAGGATTGCGTCAACATCATCATGAAGGATCTTTTCAGGCTGATGGACCCGAAGTATATCGAGGTGACGGGTCGCTTCATGCCCCGGGGGGGCATCTCCATTCATCCTTTCGCCAATATGGGGGATGCGGAGCATGAAGATTTAGCCCGACGCAGGCGCGAGGAGTATTTCTCCTCCATCGTTAAATAACATCCAATTCAGTTTCCATTTCCAATTCAAGCTATGTCAACAGTTCTCCAAGGGATGTTCAGGGATTGGTATCTCGAATATGCCTCATACGTGATCCTTGAACGCGCCGTCCCCCATATTGAGGATGGTCTCAAGCCCGTGCAACGACGAATACTCCATTCGATGCAGACGCTCGATGACGGACGTTTCAACAAGGTTGCCAACATCGTGGGAAACACGATGCAGTATCATCCCCATGGAGACGCTTCAATCGGAGACGCCCTTGTCCAGCTCGGGCAGAAGGAACTGCTGATCGATACGCAGGGAAACTGGGGAAACATCCTTACCGGAGACTCCGCGGCCGCCCCCCGATATATAGAGGCCCGGCTGTCGGAATTCGCTATCGAGACGGCGTTCTCCCCAAAAATCACTCAATGGATTCCAAGCTATGACGGCAGGAAGAAGGAACCCGTGACGCTTCCGATGAAATTCCCGCTGCTGCTCGCCCAGGGAGTGGAGGGAATCGCAGTCGGTCTCTCATCGAAGATCCTTCCCCATAATTTCAATGAAATAATTGACGCGGCGATCAGCTATCTCCACGGGCGTCCTTTCAAATTGCTCCCCGATTTCCAGACCGGAGGACTGATGGACGCATCGCGCTATAATGACGGAGCCCGGGGAGGGAAGATCCGCGTCCGGGCAAAGATCGAGAAACTGGATTCGAAGACATTGGTCATAACGGAGCTGCCTTTCGGGAAGACAACTTCCACCTTGATCACGTCGATATTGTCGGCGATGGAGAAAGGGAAGATCAAGATCCGGAAGGTTGACGACAACACGTCGAAAACGGCCCGGATTGTGGTCCATCTCCTTCCCGGATCAAGCTCGGACAAGACGATAGATGCCCTTTATGCGTTTACGGATTGCGAGGTTTCCATTTCTCCCATCACGTGCGTCATCCGCGACCAGAAGCCGGAATTCCTAACTGTCACCGAACTGCTTCAGGATTCCGTTGACCGGACACGCGATATTCTGCGCCGAGAGCTGGAGATTGCGCTTGGCGAGACGAGGGAGCAACAGATGTTCTGTTCGCTGGAGAAGATTTTCATCGAGGAGAGGATGTACAAGGATGAGGAAGTCGAACGGGCGCCCGCGATGGAGGTGGCTACACGCCGCATAGATACGCTGATGGAGCCTTTCAAACCATCCTTCTACCGGGAGATCACGGATGAGGATCTCGTCCGTCTTTGGGAAATAAAGATGGGGCGTATTCTGAAATTTAATGCTGACCAGGCGGAGGAGAAGATTGCCCGGCTTGACGCAGAGATTGCACGCATCCAGAACGACATTGCCAATATCGATCTGACTACGGAGAAATGGTATCTGCATCTTAAGGAGAAATATGGGGCTTCCTTCCCGCGCCTGACCACCCTCCGCAGCTTCGATTCGATCCAGGCGGCGAAAGTGGCGGAAGCGAACTGTCGTCTGTCGTACGATCCTGAAGGAGGATTCCTAGGAACGGCCCTGAAGGAGGGAGATTTCCTCTTTACCTGCTCCGACATTGACGACATCCTTGTCATTTACCGGGACGGCACTTACAAGACCGTCCGTGTCCAGGATAAGCTATATATCGGGAAGAAGGGGACGAAAGTGATCCATCTCGGAATTTTCAAGAAGAATGACCGGCGCACAATCTATAACCTCATCTACCGGAATGGCAAGGGGGGCAACTATTACATGAAGCGCTGCAACATCACCGGACTGACCCGCGAAAAGGAATATAGCCTGACCAAGGATCTCCCGGGATCGCGCATCGAATGGCTTACGGCCAATCCCAACGGAGAGGCTGAGACAGTGCGCGTCAACCTATATGATGAGCCTGGAGAGAATGGCCGCCGCCCGCGTCAGACTGAGCTGAGCATCGATTTCGCCTCGCAACTTATAAAGGGGAAGGAATCGCTTGGCAATCTCGTCACCAAATTCCGCATAAAGGGCATTAGCCTCGAACGGCGCGGAACAAGCACGCTCGGTGGTCGCGAAGTATGGTTTGATGAAGATGTGATCCGACTGAACTATGATGGCCGGGGAAGAAGCCTTGGGATTTTTCAAGGAGACGACAAGGTCTTGATCATCACCAAGACCGGGGAATATTTCACTTCCTCCTATGCGGACACGAACCATTATGCCGACAATATCTTGCGGATAGAGAAGTTTGATCCCCACAAGGTCTGGACGCTCGTGTTCTTTGATCCGACTCTCGGCTATCCCTATCTGAAACGTTTCTGTTTCGAGGTTTCAGCCAAGCCTCAGCGATATGTCGGCACGGATGAACGTTCGAGCCTGATACTTCTCTCCGATGCACCGAATCCTGTCCTGCTCGCTGAATTCGGAGGGGCCGATGCGTCTCGACCGAAGATGGAGGTGGAAGCAGAGGATTTTGTAGGCGTCAAGAGTTTCAAAGCCAAAGGGAAGCGTTTCACGACCTATGAACTGGCCGGCGTGGAGGACATCACTCCGATTCCCGAACCGGAAGAGGAAGAGATCGAGGATGTAGAGGCTGAAGAAATCGGGCCGGAGGAAACAACGGCTGAGAATGAAGCAGCATCTCAGGGAATTGAAGAGGAGGCTGAATCGGCTGCTGAGGCCAATGAACCCTCTTCGGATGAGAAGCCCTACCCTGACGAACCTTCGTTGTTTGATTTCAATGAATAACCAATTCAGCGACTCCATGAAACTCCGGGTCCTACTTTGGCTTTTGGTCTTTTTCTCCATGTCTGTGGCAGCCCAGGCGACCGGCCGGGAGAATTGCGACTCTGTCCGCAGCAAGGAAATGCGGCGCCCTATCAAGTCAGAGTATGCCCTTGAATGGGGATGGATGAACGCCAAATCCACCTATCTCTCCCCCCTCCCCTATTCCGGGAAACAGATCGCGGTCACAGGAAGATGGAGCAAGGTTTTCAATCACTTCAATAACCACGCTGTCATGGAATTCGACACTCGCATTTCCATGGGCGACATGCTCAACCCCGCACAGACGGCCGAAATGTTGGCCGGAACCTTCGACTTCGGCTGGGGACTCGCCTGGCGTCCTGAATTGCCATCCGGATGGACCGCTACGCTTGGAGGGCGGATAGGAATTTATGCCGGGGCGCTTTACCTGACGCGAAACAGCAACAATCCCGTGACAGCCATCGGCTCGCCGGGACTTGATCTGACTGCCTCCGCATCGAGGAGTTTCCGAATCGGCAAGTTGCCCGTCACCATTTCCGACCGCGTCCGGATTCCCACCCTATCGGCATTCTTCTGTCCTCAGTTTGGGGAGACTTATTATGAGATATGGCTGGGGAACCGCCGAGGGCTCGTCCATTGCGGATGGTGGGGCAACGCGGGGGGGGTCGATAACCTTCTCCAGGCAAAGCTACACCTTGGAAAATGCTCCCTCCTTTTAGGATGGAGATTTGAATACCGTGGCTTCCAGGCCAACCATCTTTTCACCTCCGTCAGGAACTCCGTTTTCTCTGTCGGAATTGATTTTTAATTGAAGATTTTAAACGGAAACAAAAAAGAAAACGATATGAAAATGTGTCATCACTGCGGTTGTCAGAATCCTGACAACTACACCTCCTGCCAGAAATGCGGCGCGCCGCTTGCGCCGTCTCAGTACAATGCTCAAAGCTATGGGCAATCTCCATACGGGAATCCTTATGGAAATCAGAATGGATATGGAAATCAGAATGGATATGCCGACCGCAACAATCCGTTTGACGAAGGGCCGGAAGGCCGGTCACGAGGGATTGCCGCATTGCTGGCCATCTTCCTGGGACAGTTTGGCGTCCAATACTTCTACCTTGGGAAATGGCAGGGAGGCATCTACACGATTCTGCTGACGCTGATAACGTGCGGGGCATGGTATATCATCTCCCTCATCCAGGGAATAATGATGCTTTGCATGACGAACGAGCAATTCCGCACAAAATATGTGCTCAATCCCTCGACTTTCCCGATTTTCTGAAAATCGGTCCAAATGAACGGGCCTCAATAGGCCGTGGGGCATCCGATTCTTTATCTGTTAAGCAGTGGTATTATATTTTATTATCTCCTTGATTACAAATGTGATACACCGACGTTCAGAAAAAGAATGAAAAAATTGGATAAAAAATTTGGCGGAAACCAAAAAAAAGCCTAACTTTGCACTCGCAAAAGGGAAACAACCTGAGCCCGCAATCTGGAGAGCCAGCGCGGCGAAACGAAAACTGGACAGTTGTCCAGAGAGAAGTTTCGGAGCAGCACGAGAGTGCAAAGGGTGCCATAGCTCAGTTGGTAGAGCAAAGGACTGAAAATCCTTGTGTCCCCGGT
>CAYZQA010000006.1:0-32750 GCA_964480745.1 uncultured Sangeribacter sp.
GAACTACGCCCGCCAGATTGAGGAAATGTACTCCGACTCCTACCCGCTGAAATAGGACCCCCTTTTATCTTATAGGCCAAGAAAGTCTTTCCCATGTCCGGGAAATTCCCATTCTGACCTATCCTACCCTATCCCACAATAATGGGTCGGCCCCTGAGAAAGGCCGGCCCATTATTGTATCAAAACGATCTCGGCCGGGACTAAACCCGACCGAGATCCTACTTAAAAACAAATAATATTAACTATACCTAACTCATATCAATCGTTCGTAAATTCATATACAAACTCGGCGTCTCCATACCATCTGGAAGGAATGTCATTGATATCGAAATCAGGCCAAACCTTAATCTGGAAATTGGGAAGATTTTCAGCAAAGAAGAACATTCCGGTGGTGAATACGTCCATCGACATTCCAGTGAGATCGAAGCGGCTGAGCTTATTGCCATATATGTCCATGTTAAGGACGGCAGGGCAATTTATCACTTCAAGCGTTTCAAGCGCATTGTCCGAACACTGGAACTGCTGGAGCTGAGGGCAATTGGAAATCCGCAGACTCGTAAGATTATTCTGATTGAAGTTAATGTCGCTCAGAGCCGTGCAATCCTCAATTCCTACTATTTCCGACAGTTGGTTGTTTGTAACGCCAAGGACACTGAGAGTCTCAGCAAAACCGGTCACATCCAGGGAAGAAATCGTATTGTTGGCAATGTTGAGCTGATAGATCGAATGGCATCCCTCGGTTATGATCGAAGACAGACTATTGGAGAACGCATTGACCAGAGTAAGACCGGAACATCCACTTAGGTCAAGCTCAGTAAACTGATTATTATAACAGTTCAGGTCGTTGAGCTCTGCCAAACCGCTGACTTTTATTCCGGCAAGATAGCTGTTCTCGCAACGCAGATGAGAAAGCTTCGGGCAACCTGTGAAGTCCAATACCCGGCCATACATGAAGTTATCCTGAAGTTCAAGATCCACAAGACTTACGCAGCCAGTCACATCGAGATCTGAAATCCCTGTCTGAGCCACATTGAGGCCAATTAACTGAGATCCGATTCCGGTCAAATCAAGTTTGCCGAGTTGAGAGTTATACTGGACATATAATTCCTCAATCTTTGAGCAGCCTGAAATGTCAATGGAAGTCAATTGATTGGTAGAACAAACCAACTGGCGGAGTTCAGGGCAACCGGAGACATCCAGACTCGACAGCAGACACCCATCGCAGATAAGATCCGTGAGCTTTTCGCTTGCAAACGTCCAAGGCCCTTCCACTTCACTATAGGAGACCGTCAGCTTCTGCAATTCGGGGAACGATTTGGCAAAGTTGAACTTCGCGGGATTCATGGAGAGGTGGGCAGCCTTCAGAGACGTCAGACTCTTGAGCATCGGAATAGTCGATGTGTCGAGAGAGCTGAGATAACTGATGTCGAGAGTCTTCAACGATGTGAAGAATTCAAGCCCCTTCAGAGAAGTGATTCCCGTGCAGTCAGACAGGTCAAGCGGTTTGTTATAGTTTGCCGCCTCCTCTACCGTGAAGACACCCAAACCTCCGGCCAGATTCTCATTTATATAGTTTCGGAGTTCATCATCCGGCATCATGGCCGGGGTGAGGATATTCTCATCATCTTGAAAAGGGGTTTCGTCAGAAAACTGGATGTAATCCAAATCTTCTGAAGAGTAGACAATCTTTTCTCCGCTCTTGAGATAAACGGTTGCAGTCTGTCCTATCAATGTTACAGGAGTGGCCAAAGAGGCGCAGAGGGTGAGGACACCAAGTATTTGTGTTTTCATTTTATGACGAGTTTTGTGTTGATGGATGGAGTGGAGATAATATAGATTCCTGCGGACGAGGCGGTCATGTCAAGACTGAGGCAACCATCCGCATCGGTTGTCCCCGAGCAGATCAGAAGGCCGGACAAGTCATGCACGGCAGCCCGGGTGTCAGGCCGGAAGCCCGACAGCAGTATCTGGCCGTTCTCATACTTTATAGTAGGCTGACGGCCGTCGAGATTATCCACACCTGAAAAATTTCCAAGTTCAAATCTCGGCCAGTCTTCAAGGGGAAATTCAAGCGTGACATTACTTGTCTGTCCGACCATGACTTTCCCGTCAATCACTGAGACTTTTGGAGCCTCCTCGATAGGGATTACGACGGAATCCCCTGAAACAGTGGTGATCTTCACCGCAAGGTTCGCCATTACCAAGCCCGGCAACATTGCTGCCAGAAGAATAACCAGCGATCGGCGAATTAGAGAGTTCTTAATCATTTTGCGTCTTTTTAGCAGGCCTGAAGTTTGATATATCGCAAAGCTATTCATAATTATTATTCAACGCAACCTCTTAGGCCCGAATCGGGATATTCTTCTACCGAATCGGGATATTACTCCTCCGAATTAGACCCGTCTCAAATTTGCTATTTCCCGCCGAGCCAGGAAAGGAACTGCTGGCGCCTGTCGGAACTTACCACAATCTCCAGTTCATGCCCCCCTGACTGCAAATATACTTTAAGCCGACCCTTAAAATATTTCTTCACGCCTTTTATTGCTTCCGGAGAGCAGATCAGATTGCGTCGTAGAAAGAAAAATGAATCCCCATTCAGAATCTCGCCTGCTTCTCCAAGCGTCTCAAAGGCAGTAAGGCGGCGGTTGCCATCCGTATCCACTACATATACATACTTCTCCTCGCTAACCAACCAGGCAACCTTCCCGATTGGCACAAAACTATAGTTATCCCCTGAGACAGTGAGAATCCTGACAGGGGAAGAAGCCTCAGAGCGTTTACCCGAAAGTTCATACAAAGGTTGATAACGCATACTGTTCTCACTCCCCCGCTTTGCGTGAAATCTTTCATACTTCAGGATTGCCTGTGCCACATCCTGTTCCATTATCGGCTTAAGGAGATAGTCAACACTGTTGACTTTAAAGGCCCTGAGCAGAAATTCATCGTAGGCAGTTGTGAATATTATAGGAATCCCGATTTCCACCTCCCCGAATATTTCAAAACAGTCCCCGTCATTCAACTCTATATCCATGAAACATAGGTCAGCCTCATGCCCGGAGCTGAAAAAATTAATAGCCTCCGCCACTGTGGGCGCCGTAAAAACCAATTCCCATTCCGGGCGAACACGCTTGACCAAGGCCTTCATAAGATCCAAGGCCAGACACTCATTCTCAATTATGGCGTATTTAATCATAATAAATAGGGTTGGAGATTATGATTGGGATATAAACGGGATGATGGCAGTGAAATGCTTCCCGTCGTTCTCAATCCGAAATTCCTTATCATACCGGGCATAGAACTGCGTGAGATATCTGACCCCAACACGCGACCCCTTGACATTCTTCTTCTTGACGATGGGATTGCTCATCCTTATACAGTCGCTGTTTGTCGAATCCCTATCTGCCGTGATAAGGATACGCATGGGACATTCTTGAGATATGACATTATGTTTGGTGACATTTTCGAGGAGAAGTTGCAGCGTAAAGGGTATTATCCTCTTCTGCATCAGGTGAGAAGGAATTGAGACGTCAATCGCAAGCATATCAGGATAACGCATCTTCAGGATTTCAGCATAGTTTCTGAAGAAAGCCAGTTCTTCAGATAAGCTGACCTGATTCTTCCCTTCGCAGCTCAACACATAACGATAGATTGACGCAAGGGAAGCGATGAATTCGGGGGTTCGGGGAGAGTTTGAAGCCGTGAGTGAGCCCAGAATATTCAGAGAATTGAAAAGAAAATGGGGATTGACTTGCGCTTTCAGCACTTCCAATCTATATTCCGCAACCTCCTCCCGGAAACGAGCGTTCCTCTCAAGAGTCTCTTTATAACGGACGATATAATAAGCCGTCTCTATCGCCAATAAAATGAATATGGCATTGAATGCGGTCCCGCCCCAGTCAATGGGCATCTTGATAACATATATTACAAAAAGATTAAGAGTCGCAAACAGGACCCCACATATAATGAGATCGAGGGATGTCTTTATCCAGACTTTATTGTTCAGGGGATTATTGAAGACAACCGCATACACCGCCAGACACATCAAATATATAAACAAAAATTGAATGCCACTGGAAAGAAGCACTTCTCCAAAATCCTGATAAGGCCACGCAGTGTGATACCGCATGAGATTATATAGAAACTGAAACAACAAAGAGTAACCGAAAGCGCATACTGTCAGCACGCCCAATCTGTATAATTTGCCATGCCCTGCTGTTTGTTCCATATTTGATCTCTTCCCTTTTACATTCCCATTCATTTTACATTCCCATTCATTATCCAAAAATATTCTAGGATAAGCGAATTTATAAAAAATTTAAGGTAACTATTGCAATTGCCTAAAAATTTTTATTCTCGCAGAATAGTTCCAGATGTGTTCCATGAAGACGAGGGAAGCTAAGACTACATTCATGAAAATAGCAGTCTGTGTTTGGCAGTTTCTCGGCAGGCTTTTACCGACCTTCAAGGGGTGGGATATTGGAGGAGTTGAAAAGTGTTAACATTCCTAAAAATTGCCGTCGGGAGTGTTAAAACGGCCATTTTTGCACTACTTCAAGCCTTGAGACGACCCAAAAATTTCCATCTCATCCTCAAAACTGGGTGAAAACGCTTTCTGGAAAATTTGAAAAATTGGCAAAAAAATGGTAACTTCGCATACGACCCAGCCTCATTAGATTTCAGATAAAGCAGCCATGATAATAAGCCTTCGTTTCAAAAACTTTTTCTCCCTGCGCGATGACGCGGGGCTGGATTTTACTGCCGATTTGAGCTCCAGAAAATACGGGGAGTCTCTTCCCGAAAATCTGTTGGATTTCAAAGGAGATAAATTTATAAACATAATTGGACTCTTCGGAGGGAACGCGACAGGCAAATCCAATTTGATGAAGGCGATGGCTTTCTGCCGGCGTCTGGTTCTCGATTCTCATTTATATAATGAGGATTCCAGATTTGATTTTGAGCCTTTTAAATTTCAAGCTGCCGCCCCTTCGGAAATGAGCATAGACTTCGTGACGGAAGGGATCGAATATGAATACTCTTTCAAACTGTTTGGAGGGGAAGTGCTGGAGGAAAGTCTTTATTACTACCCTAAAGGGAGACGCGCCAAAGTATTCGTCCGCACGGAGGGCAACCAGTATTCCTTCGGGAAGGGGATAATTGCACGTCCGGCGGAAATTGAGGCGAACACCGGCACAAGAACCCTCTTCCTTAGCCGGGCGAGTTCCATGAATCGCCCGGTGGCGAGTCAGGTCTATCGTTTCTTCCTTGAAAAAATAGTCATCGGCATCCCGGAGGAGGATGGCTGGGGTCTTCACCCCGAAATGCTTGAGGAGAATCTTCCCATGCTTCTTAAGGCATTCGAAATCAGCGACAGCGATATTATTGACATCCGATTGGGAGAAAGCGCCTCCGGAAAACCTCAGCTAATGAGTTTTCACCGCGAAGACCCCTCTCTTCCCTTTGATTTTGATAAGGAGGAATCGGAAGGGACGAAGCGACTTCTGAAGATTCTTCTGATATTGCTTAAGAAAGCCAATGAAGGGGCGACTTTCTTTCTCGATGAATTTGACCTCCGGCTTCATCAGCGACTCGCAGAATTTTTGCTTGACATTATCCGCGCCACAAAAGGAGGCCAGCTGGTTTTTACAAGTCATAATCCCGCGCTCATTGACAGCAAGAAACTCCGCCTGGAGCAAATTGTGGTGGTCAGTAAGGATTCCTCCGGAGGATCCGAGTTTGTGCCCTTATCGGATTATGAAGGACTCTCTCCGGAAGCAGACATCCGTAAAGGATACCTGCAAGGACGCTTTGACGGCATCCCTTATATCGGGGTAGTGTCAGACATTTTCGTCAAATATGGAAAGGAGAACTCATGAGAGAGCGAAAATTCAGGAATCCCAGACGTCCGAAGAGAGCAATCCTGGTGATTTGCGAAGGAGAGACCGAGGAGGTCTACGTAAACTCTCTTCGGCAGGAATATCGCCTCCCCATTTCAATCGTTACCAAAGTTAGCGGCAACCGCATAAACCGGCGTCTCGTTACGGAATATACCCGCGAGATGGAAATGGAAAGAGGGGACAATATCGACATCTTCTATATCTACGACGGGGATGTCCAATGCATTGTTGACAAACTGCAGGATCTACCCGGAACCCTAATCATCAATAACCCGTGCATAGAACTTTGGTTCCTTCTGCATTTTTCCACTCCTCGGAATCATATCAGTTCGGCAGAAGTGGTGCGCCAGCTTAAAGCCATCGGAGGATGCTGGGCCAATTATGCCAAGCGCTCCCTTTCAGCGGAACAAACACGCCAACTTGTTGCAAACCGATCCGGCGCCCTGGCGCGTGCCTCAGCTCTGGAGGCAGGGAGAAACCCATCCTCCGGAATGCCCATTTTTATCAAGGTTTTGGAGGAGTCGAAAAGTGTTAACATTCCTAAAAATTGCCGTCGGGAGTGTTAAAACGGCCATTTTTGCACTACTTCAAGCCCTGAGACGACCCAAAAATTTCCATCTCATCCCCAAAACTGCAATTTGAGGGTTATTTGAAAGGAGGCAAAATTTCCTAACAAAGAAGGTTTTTTCCGAATGGCATCCTCCGGCGCGAGACATGTTGCAACGAAGCCCCATCCCTAAAGATTGCAAGATGATAGGATAGTAACAATCAACTGAAAATGCAATTGGAAGCTGAAACGTTGCAGGACAGAATTGGAATTTTCATGCTTTCCCGAATGAAATATTGCAATTTTTTAGTATCGACCGAAAATAATGACTAAATTCGCAGTGTAAGTTAAACAATGGTAGCCCTCTCTTGCAACCCTCATATAACTATCTGACGCCAAGAAAGGACTCCACTAAAAATCTACAGACTATGGCAATCAATCTTCAGAAAGGACAGCGAATCGAAATCGGTCTCCAGAAAGTCGGAGTAGGCCTCGGATGGGACCCCAACATGAGCACAGGCTTTGACTTTGACCTCGACGCATCGGCCTTCATGCTCGGCTCAGACAAGAAACTTCCCCTGGACGAATTCTTCGTGTTCTACAACAACCAGAAATCCCCCGACGGCGCAGTCGAATCTTCAGGCGACGACCTGACAGGCGGCAACAGTGACGGAGGCGACGACGAGACGCTGACCGTCGACCTCTCCAAGGTTGATCCCCGGATTCAGGAAATTATCTTCACCGTCACCATCCATGAGGCCGACAAACGCCGTCAGAACTTCGGACAGGTCCATAACTCCTACATCCGCATCTACAACGCCCTCACCAACGAAGAAATCGCCAAATATGACCTTGACGAAGACTTCTCTGTCGAGACAGCTGTTGAATTCGGCCGCCTCTACCGTCGCAACGGGGAATGGAAATTCGAAGCCGTAGGAAACGGATATAAGGGAGGACTGCAATATTTCGTTGACAAATACGTGAGATAATTCCGCCAACCATCGATCCGCATGTATGAAGGGACGCCGCAAAAAGTCAAGGAAGTTTTCGCATCATATGATGTGGCCGCCGAGCCGCAATACAAAGGAATGACTGCCCTGATCATGGGCAAGCTCTACCGCCGGAACGGCAAATGGAAATTTTCCGCCATCGGCAACCGCAGCATAGGGGCGACCGAAGACCTCGTCCTCCCTCCGCCCCCGGAAGAAGTTAATGTAATAATCTGACCCCTATTATTCTCATCAAACTTTATGGGATTCCTTGACAGCGTATTCGGGCGAAAAAAGAAGGATCGGGCTGAAAAAGCAGCCCGGCAGGAGACAGGCGCGGCCAGCCAGCAGACGGAAGCCGCGCCCGTTCCGAAGCGGGAAGCCGCGCCCGTAGAATATGTGGCCCCCTTATCTTCAACCCAAGAGGAAGTCCTGGAGTATCTGAAGGGTTCTCCCCGAGGGATTACGTTCATCCATGGGAAGGCCGGATGCGGAAAGACCTATCTTATCCGTAAGATTGAAGCCTCGATGCCGGGATGCCAGGTGCTGACCCCAACCAACCTTGCGGCCTCGCTATACCGTCATGCCCGAACGCTTCATTCCTTTTTCTGGGGCGCGTTCGACAATCTGGAAGAGGGATTCCAGAATCCGGAAAATATCTCCCCGATGAAAGCCCAACAGTTTGCCTACAAACTCGGAGCCGTCCGGATGCTGGTCTTCGATGAGATTTCGATGGTCCGCTCCGACACATTCGAGATGATGAATCAGGTCTGCCAGAAAGCGAAAGGGAACTCGCTCCCCTTCGGGGGTATTCCTGTGGTTGTGGTCGGCGATCTGTTCCAGCTTCCCCCGATTGTGACGGAGAATGCAGTTTATGAATATCTGCTTAAGGAATATGGCGGAATCTATTTCTATGACAGCCATGTGATCCGGAAGAATCTCGGGAACGTCAAACTGTTTGAGCTCTCCAAATCTTACCGGCAGAAGAATGATGCAAAGTTTGTCGAGCTGCTCGATGCCTTCCGCGAGCCTATGACGAATGAGAAGAAAGTCGAACTTCTCAACGAACTTAATTCGCGCGTTGTCGCCGATCTACCGGCTGACGCTGTCTACGTCGCCTCGTCGAACGAAGAGGTCAGCAAAGTCAACACCAAAAAACTCGGCGAACTGCCGGGAGCGACCCGGACGAGCGAGGCGCAATACAGAATCAAGCTTCGCGGAAGCAGTTCATACGTCGACCTGAGCCATTCCGGGCTCCCCTGCTCCCAGGATATTGAGCCGATTCTTCTCCCTTCCCAATACGACGGGATATTGAATTTCAAGGTCGGCGCCCGCGTGACGCTGACCAAAAGCAGCCGCAGATTCGGTTACAATAACGGGGATTTCGGCGAAATCCTGGACTTCACGGGCGATTCCTTCGTGATCCGTCTCGATTCCGGGAAGGTGGTCGAATGTCCAAATCCGCAGGACTATTACCGCGCCGAACAGATTACAGACAAGCGGTATGAGATGGTCTATGATGCGCGCCGGCACAAGCTCGTCCGGAAGACCCCCTTCATCCAGCAGACAACCCAGTTCCCCGTCAAACTGGCGTATGCCTTCACCATCCACAAATCCCAGGGCCAGACCTACGACAAGGTTATCCTTGACCTTGACAGCCATATCTTCGCTCCCGGCCAGCTATATGTGGCCCTGAGCCGGGTCAAGTCGCTCGAAGGGCTCTATCTGACCAAGAACATCACCTACAGCGACATCATATCCGACGACTCCATATTCATATTCCTCAACAAGCTTCGGATCGCCAATGGGGCCGGGAAGGTCAGTCCTGTCTCTTCCCCGACATCGTCCCCAACCTCTCCTATGGCAGGGTCAAACCAGATTGACAACCCAAGATGTGACGATTTCATCAGTTTCGTCATGATCCACGAGAAAAATCTCTCGGTCCGGGATTTCCTTTGCCATACGCTCAGCAGCTACAAGGCAGTCTTCGCCTTAGGCCGGATCGACATGGCTTTTGAAGAATTGATAAAGGTCATCGATCTCGTAAACGGCTCCTACATCACCGACAGATACGACTCCCTGATAAAGGCGCTTCGCTCGAAAGAGCATACCGAAAAGGAGTGCAGATACAATCTGAACGCCATCTTTGAGATCTATACCGATGTTGTCCGCTCTCCCAGACAACAGATTTCCCTTGATAATAAATACTTACCGCCAACCAACTTAGCTTATGCGTAGACTTCCGATTTATTTCCTTGTCGATGTTTCCGAATCAATGGTCGGGACTCCGATTGATCAGGTCCAGGAGGGAATGCGAACGATTATCCAGAATCTTCGTGTCGACCCTTATGCCCTTGAAACCGTTTTCGTTTCCATCATTGCTTTTGCAGGAAAAGCAAAGGTTCTTTCCCCTCTGACCGAACTTTACAAATTCTATCCCCCCACGTTCCCGATCGGAGGGGGCACCTCATTGGGTGCAGGACTCGAGGCCCTGATGAACGACATTGACGCATCCGTCCAGAAGACCACCCTTGAGCAAAAAGGGGATTGGAAACCGATTATCTTCCTCTTCACCGACGGCAATCCGACAGACGACTACAACGCAGCCTTCAAACGCTGGAATGAACGCTACAGGAAGCATTGCAACCTCGTGGCCGTCTCGATAGGGGATAATGTCAATGTCCTGACTCTCGCGCAGCTGACAGACGACATCCTTCTCCTGAAGGAGACAGACGCGGAATCCTTTTCCAAATTCTTCAAATGGGTGACGGCCTCCATAAAGACGACAAGCATGTCGGTCAGCGAGCAGAATGCAGATGGAGTCAAACTGGCCCCGACAACGGGCATCAACCTCGACAAAGTCAACCCGAACGAGTGCCCCCACACGGTCGATGAGAACTTTGTCGTCCTTCATGGCCGCTGCCAGACGACGGGGAATGATTACCTCGTCAAATATGCAAAGCGCGGAGAAGGGCTTGGAGAAATGAAGATGTCTGGCGATTCCCGGTTCAAGCTTGTGGGAGCTTATCCTGTCGATAAGGAATCATACGCAGCCCTCTCTTCAGGCAAAAAAATAAAGATCAACACGATGGAACTGATCGGAGTTCCGGCATGTCCATGCTGCGGCAATCAGCTTGGAGTCGTTGTCTGCGAGTGCGGAGGGATTTTCTGCGTAGGCGATCAGGAGACCCTGGAATGCCCCTGGTGCGGGATGCAGGGCGTGCTCGGCTCCGGCGGCGCGGGAGGGATGGATATAACCCGCGGACTCGGCTAAAAACCCCCGTCTCATAAAATATGGATATGAATAGACAAAACCGAATAAACGGCCGCAATAGGCTGGCGGTTGTCAACCTCAACGAGGCTGCCCGCTCCCTCGATAAGGCTATGACCAATGCCGGCATTCCCTCCAGGGATAAAGAAAGTTTCCTCAATTGGACGCTTTCCTCATTGTGGACCACATTCAAGGAAGAACGGATGAATCAGAGACTTATAATTGAAAACGAGATAAAAGCCCTCGGGCTGAGATTCCCCAACGGAACCGTGAAGAAAGAATACTCCACGCGGTTTGAACTCCCTGTGAATAAAATTTCCAATGTGGAGCTGGCCGGAGCTGAGGAATTGGGGCTCATGCTTGTCGAAGGCGACGAGGGGAAGTTTGCGCTCTGCGGCAAACCTAAGGTTGCGGGAGATTTCACCCTTGTGCTAAGATACAATACTATTGAAGGGGAAGGGGCTTCGGAGTTAAAAATTCCGATTGCCTTTAACCCAAATCCCCGGGATTTATGGAAAAATATTCCGACGGATGAGAACATTCCCTATTTCAAAAAAGATAGCGACAGGGAATATATCAAGGTTAAGGCCGGAGACGATGGAAGCCCGAGGAAAGACATCGTGGCCGCCAGCCAGCGCGGGCGCAGCCATGCCCAGGAAGGGAAGGCGCGCGACGACCATTTCGCGCTCTACCATTGCGACGATTCAGACTGGTATGTCATAGCTGTTGCAGACGGCGCCGGGTCGGCCAAGTATTCGCGCAAAGGATCGGAGGCGGCCTGCAATGCCGTTGTCAACCATTGCAGGGCTCTTCTTGCTGATAATCCTGCCTTTGAATCCGCAATACGCGAATATGAGAACGA
The DNA here is from genome assembly GCA_964480745.1 of uncultured Sangeribacter sp. Lineage (GTDB taxonomy): Bacteria > Bacteroidota > Bacteroidia > Bacteroidales > Muribaculaceae > Lepagella. Next base: position 11,564 of record CAYZQA010000006.1, read on the forward strand.
CCGGGACAATGAAGCGAAACGCACGGCGGCCACCCGCCATGTGATCGACATAGTCTACAGCGGGGCGTTGAAGGCCCATGAAGCGGTAAAGAAGGTCGCGGAAGCCAATGAAGGGGCCCGGCTGAAAGATTTTGCGACGACCCTGATGTTCGCTATCTGCAAGAAATATGATTTCGGCTGGTTTATCGCCTCTTTTTGGGTCGGCGACGGCGCGATGTGTCTTTTCGATGAGAAAACCCGGACAGCGAAATTGCTCGGCACGCCTGATGAGGGGGAATTCTCCGGACAGACACGCTTCCTTACCATGCCTGAGATTTTCAAAGATAAGGATGTCGTCTCGAAACGTCTCCGGATGGCGATTGTTCCGGATTTCACGGCCCTCTTCCTGATGAGCGACGGCGTTTCGGACCCAATGTTCGAGACCGACCGGAATCTCAATTCCTACGAAAAGTGGGAGGAGTTCTGGAATAATCTGAAGGCCGGGTTCCCGGACGATGACATTCCGGGCGTCGACCTGTCGGACGATAATGAAGCGGCCAAAGACCAGTTGTTGGGCTGGCTCGATTTCTGGAGTCCCGGCAACCATGACGACCGCACAATCGCAATCCTATATTAACCCTTCAATCGCAATATTATGGCAAATACAGTCAGACTTACGGCCACCGATGGCTCCCCGGTCGAGTTTGTCGATGAGGTTATCGGCAGCGGGGCGATGAAGGATGTATATTTCAGCCCTGACAAGAGCTATGTTGTCGGTTTCTTCCGGCAGCCCCAGGATGCCAATTCGAAAGACCGGCTGCAGAACATCGTTGGTCGCTATCGCGAGAAAATATTCGGTCAGGTCGGCGGCGATTACTGGGAGAACCTCTTTTGCTGGCCGACGAAGCTTGTCGAATGGAACGGCAAGCTCGGGATCGTCTGCCCGGCCTACCAGAAGCATTTCTTCTTCCAGGACGGCATGTTCAAGGGGAAGGAGAAGGAAGGGAAATGGTTTGCCTCGGCCAAACTGCGCAATAAATTCCTGACTCCCGACCAGAAGGGAACATGGCTGACCCATTTTCACATGTGTCTCCAGATTGCCCGGGCCGTGAGGCGTCTTCATGCCGCCGGGCTGGCCCATTCAGACCTTTCCTATAAGAATGTGCTGGTCGATCCCCAGACCGGCCGGGCGGCCGTCATAGATATTGACGGCCTCGTCGTCCCGGGCAAGTATCCGCCCGATGTTGTCGGCACGCCCGATTTCATCGCCCCGGAAGTTCTCCAGACCCGCAGCCTCAAGGTTGGCGACCCCGCCAAGAAGTTGCCGAGCATCCAGACCGACCGCCACGCCTTGGCCGTGCTGATCTACATGTATCTGCTCAACCGTCATCCTCTACGCGGAGGGAAAGTCAACGACCTTGACGCCGCCCGCGATGAGGAATTGTCGATGGGCGAGAAAGCGCTTTTCATCGAGCATCCCTCCGATGCGAGCAACCGTCCGAAGCTGAAGAACCTCGCCCCCTCCGAGCTGCCGCAAGGGGATGTAACAAAGCGGCCATATACGATCTGCGGCCCATACCTGACCGAGCTGTTCAACCGCGCCTTTATCGACGGGCTCCATGACCCCTCGAAACGCCCGACGGCCGATGAATGGGAAACAGCCCTCGTGAAGACAACCGACCTCATCCAGCCATGCCAGAACCCCGACTGCGAGGCCCATTGGTTTGTGTTCGACAACTCGACCAAGCCCCGCTGCCCTTTCTGCGGAACGGAATATCATGGCCAGCTTCCGGTCTTGAATCTCTATTATTCTCCCTCCCATGGAAAATTCCTGCCCGAGAATTACCGGCTGATGGTCTACGACAAGCAGTCGCTCTATATGTGGCACGCCAACCGTTTCATCACCCCCAACGAGCGGACGAAGCCGGAAGACAAGAAGCCTGTCGGAGATTTCCATTTCCACAATGGGAAATGGATCCTGATCAACCGCCGCCTGCCGGATATGTGGGATGTCACGACTCAGCCGAAACGTCAGATTAAGGTAGGCGAGTTTGTCGAGCTGACAGAAGGAAGGAAAATTCTCATGTCAGGAGAAGACGGAGGGCGCCTCATAGTCGTCCAGCTCGTCAACAATTAAGAAGTGGGCTTATGAGCAAATGCAGATATTGCGGTCAGGATGCCGGATTCTTCCATAGCAAACATGCCGATTGCGAGCAACGGCATGATAGCGGGGTTGGCCGCCTTTGCGACATATTGGAGGAGTGTTTCAACAGGAAAGAGGATTTCTATCTTCATCAGAAGGAGGTCAACGACCTTTGCCGGGATTCCTATATCTCGCCCGAGGAAATGCGCGATATATATTGTCGGACTTTCGACAAGGCAATAGACAGATACCTTGACGATGGCATTATTGACCGGAATGAGGAGCAGACCGTGGCCCGCTTCATGCAGTTCACGGGCCTTCCCCAGCAGGCGTTGAATGCCAACCGGTCGCTGGAGAAGGTGGTCCAGTCGAAGGTGCTCCAGGAGTTGCTCAATGGTCAGATTCCCTCGCCGCGAATCACGATCTCGGGGAGTTTCCCCTTTTTGCTCGGCAAGAATGAGCGGATGTTGTGGCTCTTCCGCGACGTGACGCTGATGATGCAGAAAGTGCGCCGCGAGACCGTCGGGCGGACGCGCGGCGTCAGCGTCCGTATTTGCAGAGGGGTCTATTACCGGACCGGTGGCTTCAAGGGAACCCCGGTTGAGACCTCCTACATGCAGCGCGTTGGAACGGGAAGCGTGTGTCTTACGGATCGGAATTTTTATTTCCATTGTCCGGAAAAATCACTAAAAATCCCTTTCTCGAAGATTCTGTCGCTCGACCCCTACTCCAACGGACTTGGAATCCAGAAGGATGGCGCGCGCGAACAGCCGATGTTCTTCGAAAACCTCAACAGCTGGTTCTGTTACAACGTCATTTCCAACCTTAAACAAGATTAAATCCTAATGCTGAAAATCCATAAGATAGCGATTGCGCGGATATTTTCCGACCTCATCAAGGCCGACCGTATCATCGATACGGGGGAGATGGAATGTTGGGAACGGATCTGCTCAAAATATGCGATCGACAAGGAGATTGAGACCGAGGCCCAATATGTTTCCTTTTCCGATGCGCTTGAGTCGATATGCGGCTCGGGAGGGACCGGCCTGCGTGAGGACCTTTTGGGCGATTGCCGGTCGATGACAGTCAGCGACGGTTTCTGCGCCCATTCTGAGGCCTTGATTATGATGGCCCTGATTCTCATGCTGGATCCCGAGCAGCCGTTCCGCGTCGAGACTTTCTCCATCCCCAAGGCGAGTTTCAATATCGACATCGCGACCTCGCTTTATGTCGAGAGCGAGTATGACCCCGCGACCAACGAGGCCATAGTCAGGAATTATCGGTCGCTTTTCAAGGAGTTCCAGCTGGCAGGATTCCATTTCGTCTATCCTCCCAAGATTATTGAGCATTACCGGGAAACGGACCCGCATCTTTTCCGCAGGATCCTTTCTTTCCTCGCCCCTTCATTGAGCGCGGCGGGCATCGACAATGCCTATCGCTCCCTGATGAAGATGACGACGGCTGTTTTCTGCAAGGATTTGCTTTGCAATAAGTGTGGGATCACGGATTTACGGAACACATACCCCTCCCTTCTTATCAAGATTGGAAACAGTTTTGTCGGCGAGGATGCCTATGCCAATTATCTGAAGATTGAAGTAGATGAAGATATTCTGGAGACAGTCCAGACGTTTATCGACCGTTTCTGTTCAATGTTGAGCGGCGACGTATATGTTGTCAACACGTCGGAGGAACGCGACAGCCAGTTCCATTTCCATGGATTCTATAAGCAGCTTCTCGACATTTTCCTGATCCGGAAGAATATCCGGAGCGAGATCATCATCGACCCCTACAAGGAGGAGATTATTTTCCCGGATATAGACACGAAGGCAACGGGGCTTCACCGTCGCGAGCGCGCCCTCTACGCCCTGCTTCTCTGCAGCGGCAGCGAGGGTTTGAATTTCAACATGCCCAAGACCGGGGAAAGTTTGGCCAAATACGACCGCAGGATGGCCAAGATTCAGGCGCGCTACCGGGCGATATATTCCATGTTCGGCGGCGACAGCGAGGCGGCGCCGGATTTGACCGAACCGACAATCAGGCGTCCGATATTTGCTTGTCTGAAACGCTCGCTGAAAAATCTCCCCTCCCTATACAACCCGGAGAACTATAACGTGACGAAAAACCGCGACGGCATCTTCTCGGTCCATGTCGATGAAAACCTGATTCAAGTCCGCGAACTCGACGCGGAAGACCCCGTCCCCCTCAAATCCTCCCGCCTCTACGCCCGCTACCTCAACGCGTAATTTCGGGTAAGATTTTAAAATACGGAGGATAAGCATTAATTTTGTAAAAAATTTCTGATCATGATCACTACCGACCAGCTCAAGGACCTGGAAACCCGCTGCGAGCAATTGAAGAATTATCTCGATATAGATTCAAAGAAGATTGAGGTCGAGGAGGAGGAACTCCGAACCCACGTCGCCGATTTCTGGGACGACCGCGATAAGGCCGAAGCCCAGATGCGCAAAATCAAGGGCCTCCATTTCTGGATCGATTCCTATGAAGCCCTCGCCCGTCAGGTCGAGGAGGTCCGTCTCGCCTGCGATTTCGTCAAGGAGGGTCTTGTCGAAGAGTCAGAGGTAGATGCCCAATACGAGACGGCTCTCAAGGAACTTGAGAAACTGGAGCTCCGAAACATGCTTCGTCGCGAAGAAGACAAGTTGGGAGTCGTGCTCAAGATCAATTCCGGAGCGGGCGGCACGGAAAGCCAGGACTGGGCCTCCATGCTCATGCGCCTTTACCTCCGCTATGCCGAACGCCACGGCTACAAAACCTCCATCGCCCAGCTTCTTGACGGCGACGAGGCCGGAATCAAATCCGTAACCATCAACATCGAAGGCGACTATGCCTACGGCTTCCTGAAGAGCGAAAACGGGGTCCACCGTCTGGTCCGCGTCAGCCCCTATAATGCTCAGGGCAAGCGAATGACATCCTTCGCCTCCGTGTTCGTCACCCCGCTCGTCGACGACACAATCGATATCCAGGTCGAGACCGCACGCATCTCCTGGGATACGTTCCGTTCCGGCGGCGCCGGCGGCCAGAACGTCAACAAGGTTGAATCCGGAGTCCGCCTCCGCTATCAGTTCAAAGACCCCTATACGGGCGAAGAGGAAGAAATCCTCATCGAGAACACCGAGACGCGCGACCAGCCCAAGAACAAGGAAAACGCCCTCCGCCAGCTGAAATCAATCCTTTACGACAAGGAGCTCAAACACCGCATGGAGGAACAGGCGAAAGTCGAAGCCGGAAAGAAGAAAATCGAATGGGGAAGCCAGATCCGCAGCTACGTCTTTGACGACCGTCGCGTGAAGGATCATCGCACAAACTATCAGACCTCAGACGTCAACGGCGTCATGGACGGTGAGATTGATGAATTCATCAAAGCCTATCTCATGGAATTCGCCGCCGAAGACTCCGCCGACAACTGATCCGGAAGCCGAATAATCGAACAAAAGAAAGGACCGCTGTTCAATAAGCGGTCCTTTCTTTTTGTTTATCCGGGGGAGGTTATTTCTTTGCGCCGTAGAGGACGGGGTTCGTTGCCGGGTCATTGTACATTTTCATCTGGCGATAAACCTTCATGTATTTTCTTCCGGCCGCAATGTCATCGATCAGGCAGTCGATGGCCTCTGTCAGATCGCGGCGCTGCTCAAGCAGCACATCCAGCTTTGCCTGGCAGCGGGCGCGATGTTCGGCGTCCGCATCCTCACGCTCCGCCTGCTCGCGCATGTGCCAGATTTTCAGGGCAAGGATCGAGAGACGGTCAAGTGCCCACGCCGGGCTCTCGGTGTTGATGGTCGCATCGGGGAGAACCTCGACATCCTTGAACTCCGTGCGATACCATGTGTCGATATCCTCGACCATATCCGTACGAACCTGATTCGAGCGGTCAATCCGACGCTTAAGCGCCAGAGCCTCAACCGGGTCAATCTCCGGATCACGGATAATATCCTCCAGATGCCACTGAACTGCATCCACCCAATTCTTTGCATAAAGGATCGCCTCGAACGACCCCTCTTCATACGGATTATTCACAGGAGCGTCGACATTGTCGGCGATATGATAGTCGGCCACGCTGCGGTCGAAAATCTCGTTGGCTTGTTCTGCTCTTTTTTTCATGACGTTTCAGTTTCCTCCGGCCGAAGCCGGACTTGTTTCCCACAAAATTAACTAATTTTCCCGAACTACGAACTATAGCCCCGCATTAGCGCGGTCCGGAACAGTTTTTATTGAAAAAAATTCTTAATTTTGCAGTAAATGAACGAGGGTCTATCTTCCCTTAACTAAGGTCGCCATGAATCAGACTATCCGCATATATTGCCGCAATTTCGACCGCCATGTTGATGTCGCCGGAGGAGAGACTTTGCTTGAAGTCTTCAACCGCCTTGACCCGGAGGCCGGGGAGAAACCGGTCTGCGCCCTTGTCAACAACAAAGTCGAGGATCTCCACTTCCCTATCTACGCCCCCAAACAGGTCGAATACCTCCTCCCCACTTCCGAGGCCGGACGCCGAGTAATTGTCCGCTCCCTCTGCATGATGCTCTACAAGGCCGTCACCACCCTCCCCGGCGAGCATGGCGTCCGGATCGAACACAGCATCTCAAACGGATATTTCTGCCGCCTGCTCGACCGCGACAACAACCCTGCCGAAATCTCCGCCGACACTATCCGCCTTCTCAAGCAGACCATGTCGAGACTCCAGGAAGAGGATATCCCCTTTGAATCGCGCGAACTGCCGACCCCGGAGGCCATCGAACTCTTCCGCAAGGCGAACCTCACAGAAAAAGTCGGACTCCTGGAGACAATCGGCCGACTCTATACGAAAGTCTACTTCCTTGGCGACACCGCCGACAGCTACGACTGCCCCCTCGCCCCTTCAACCGGATTGACCGGGGCATTCGACTTGCGCCCATACAAAGACGGGATGCTGCTCATGGCGGCCGACCCGGCTAACCCGGCCGTGGCGGCAAGGCCCGTGCGCCAAGCTAAGATGTTCGAGGCCTTCATGGAACATCAGCGCTTCAACCGCGTCACGCGCGTCGCAAGCATCGGCAGCCTCAACCGCGCCGTCGAGCAAGGCCATGCCGCCGACCTCATCAATGTCGCCGAGGCCATGCACAATAAGCTGCTCGGCAAAATCGCCGACACCATCCGCGACCGCCGCCGCGACGGAGGCGCACGCATCGTCCTCATGGCCGGCCCCTCCTCCTCCGGGAAAACCACGTCTGGCAAACGCCTCGGCATCCAGCTGATGACCAACCTGATGACGCCCCGCCTCATATCGCTCGACGATTACTTCGTCGACCGCGCCCATACGCCCAAGGATGAATCGGGCGATTACGACTACGAAAGCCTCTACGCCCTCGACCTTGAGCAGTTCAACACCGACCTCCGCCGTCTCCTCGACGGAGAAGAGATCAACCTGCCGACCTATAGTTTCGAACTCGGCCGGCGGATCGAAAAAGAGCGACCTTTCCGGCTCGAACCCGACGATGTCCTGCTGATTGAGGGAATCCATGGGCTTAATCCGGAATTGACCGCCGCCCTCCCTCCGGAATGCCTTTTCAAAGTCTATGTCTCGGCGCTCACGACGCTGAGGATCGACAACCACAACTGGATCTCCACATCCGACACGCGTCTCCTCCGCCGAATTGTCCGCGACTATAAATACCGCCACACATCGCCCCTCGACTCGATCCGGCGCTGGCCAAGCGTCCGCCGAGGCGAGGAGAAATGGATATTTCCTTTCCAGGAAAATGCCGACGCAACTTTCAACTCCTCCCTTATCTTCGAGCTCGGCGTAATGAAGGAATATGCAGCACCGCTGCTCGCAGACGTGCCCCATACGGCTCCGGAATACGCTGTCGCCCACAGGCTTGCGAATTTCCTCGGATATTTCCGGGCCATCCCGGCCGACCAGGTGCCCCCGACTTCGTTGCTCAGGGAATTCCTCGGAGGATCCTCTTTCCATTATTAATCTCTTATCTCTCCTCTTGAATACTCTCCATCTCCATTTGACTCTCTAACTGACTCTCTAACTGGCTCTCTAACTGGCTCTCTCCTCCAACCTTCCGCCAAATGAAAGAATTCACAGACGAAGATATCAAGCGCATCGATGAGTATATCGATGCCGGCGACAAGGAGAAACTTCTCGGACTGATCGACGGGATGCACCCCGCCGACATCGCCGAACTCTTCCGCGAACTCAACCTGCGCCAGGCCGAACAGCTCTTCGAGCTTATCCCCGACAAGGAGACAAAGGCCGACGTCCTCATGGAACTCGACGAGGAAGACCGCAAGAAGCTCCTCGAAGGAATGGACAACGACCAGATCGGCCATTTCATCGACCTGCTCGACACGGACGATGCCGTCGACCTTATCCAGGAACTTGACGAAGAAGACCGCGAAGAGGTCATCCAGAACATCGAGGATGTCGAACAGGCAGGCTCGATCGTCGACCTCCTTCAGTATGACGAAGACACGGCCGGCGGTCTGATGGGCACGGAATTCCTTGCCGTCAACGAGAATCTGTCAATGCCCGACTGTCTGCGGGAGATGCGGCATCAGGCCGAAGATCTCGATGACATCTATTATGTCTATGTCGTCGATGACGAACGGCGTCTGAAGGGCGTGCTCCCCCTGAAAAAGATGATCACCCACCCGAGCGTGTCGAAAATCAAGCATGTCATGGAGACAGACCCCGTTTCCGTAAAAGCCGACATGCCAATCGAGGAAGTGGCGATCGATTTCGAAAAATATGACCTCGTCGCGATGCCGGTCGTAGACAGCATCGGTCGCCTCGTCGGGCAAATCACGGTCGACGACGTCATGGATGAAGTCCGTGAGCAATCCGAACGCGACTATCAGCTGGCTTCCGGTATATCGTCGGATGTCGATGCTGACGACTCAGTCTTCGCCCAGACAAAGGCGCGTCTTCCCTGGCTTCTTATAGGAATCGTCGGAGGAATTGTCAACTCCCTTATCCTCGGCGGCTTCGAGGCTCAGTTGGCTGCCGTCACGGCCCTCGCCTTCTTCATCCCCCTGATCGGAGGAACGGGAGGAAACGTCGGGGTCCAGGCCTCGGCAATCGTGGTCCAGGGCCTCGCAAACGGCAAGCTGGAACTCGAGGAGTTCTGGAGCCAGATATGGAGCGCGATGCGCGTGGCGCTATTGAACGCAATTGTCATTTCGGGATTGGTTTTCGCATATATTGCCATCACCGAACCGGGGGACTGGGCACTCGTCATGGCCGTATCCGTCTCGCTGTTCGCCGTCGTGATCTTCGCGACGGTGTTCGGCACGCTCGTCCCGCTCACGCTGGAGAAACTCAAGGTCAACCCGGCCCTTGCCACAGGCCCCTTCATCCAGATCACAAACGATGTCGTCGGCCTGCTGATCTACGTCGGAATGTCCATCTGGATGCTGAAAGTCTTCCCGACCTGAGATAATCCGACCCCCCAGTAGGGACGCGATATATCGCGTCCTCCGAATTCTCCGAGTCCTCCGAGTTCTCTGAGTTCTCCGAAATCTTCTAACTTCTCACCAGTCACTAGTCACTAAAACTTTGCTTATGGCCAAGATTGCCGAAACGCCCCTGATGGCGCAATATGCGGAAATGAAGAAAAAGCATCCGGACGCAGTGTTGCTCTTCCGCGTCGGTGACTTCTACGAGACCTTCTCCGAGGATGCCATTACGGCAAGCGAAATCCTCGGGATAACGCTGACGCGCCGTGCCAACGGCAAGGCGGCATACGTGGAACTCGCCGGCTTCCCCCATCATGCCCTCGACACATACCTCCCCCGCCTCGTCCGGGCCGGCAAACGCGTGGCCATCTGCGAACAGCTCGAAGACCCAAAGACAACGAAAACCCTCGTGAAGCGGGGAATCACAGAGCTCGTCACTCCCGGCGTGAACACGTCTGAGAGCGCCATGGCCTCGCGCGACAATAACTTCCTGGCCGCCCTCCATGTCAACCGGGCCTCCATAGGCCTCGCGTTCCTCGACATCTCCACCGGAGAATTCCTATGCACCCAATGTGACCTCCCGGAGGCCGACAAGCTGCTGACCAATCTCTCCCCCAAGGAACTCATCCGGATGCATGGGACGCGCTCCTTCTGCGAAGATAATCTCTCTGTCAAGTGTCCGACTTTCGAACTTGACGACTGGGTGTATACCTTGGATGCCGCCGAGGAACGGCTTCGCCGCCATTTCGGAACGGAAACGCTCAAGGGTTTCGGCATCGACCATCTTCCGGACGCCGTGATTGCCGCCGGGAGCATTCTTCATTATCTTGACTTGACCCAGCATACGGAGGTCCGGCATATCACGACTCTCGGCCGAATCGACTCCGGGCGCTTTGTGGCGCTCGACCGTTTCACGCTCCGGAACCTCGAGCTCCTTGCCCCGCTCAGTCCCGACGGGGCCTCCCTGCTGAGCATTCTCGACCGCACGCGGACCCCGATGGGGTCGCGCCGACTCCAGAACTGGATCGCCTTCCCGCTGCTCGACCTCGATGAAATCCGCAGAAGGCAGGATGTCGTGGAAGCCTTTTTCCGCGACCCCGCAACCCGCGAACGGATTGCCCTCCATCTCAAAGGGGTCGGCGATCTCCGCAAACTCGTCACGAAAATCGGTACGCGACGCCTCTCGCCGAGGGATTGCATCCAGATCCGCGAGTCGCTGACATGTTGCGCAGCCATCCGCCGAACGCTCGAAGAGAGCGACTGCTCCCCTCTCAGCGGGATCGCAGGCGGTTTCCCGGATTTGACCGTCGTCGCCGACACCATCTCCTCCACCCTGCTTCCCGACGCTCCGGCTGCCCTCGGACGGGGCGAGACTTTCGCCCGAGGAGTGGACAAGGACCTCGACGAACTTCGCAACCTCCGCGACCATTCCCGCGATGCACTCGATGCCATCCGCGACCGCGAGAGCGAGGCCACAGGAATCCCCTCCCTGAAAGTCGCCTTCAACAACGTCTTCGGCTACTATATCGAGGTCCGCAACACGCATAAGGAGAAAGTCCCCGAGACATGGATCAGAAAGCAGACCCTTGTGTCGGCAGAACGTTATATTACGCCCGAACTTAAGGAACTGGAGGAAAAGATCATCGGCGCGCAAGACAAGATCCGTGAAATCGAAGGACGCCTGTTCGACACGCTTCTCGAAGGCCTCGCCCGCTTCATCCCCCAGATGCAGGCAACGGCCAACACGGCCTCCGACATCGATGCGCTCCTTTCGCTTGCCGACGTTGCGGAAGCCTACAAATATGTCCGGCCGATTGTCGATGATTCCATGAGCCTCGAAATCCGGGAAGGGCGACACCCCGTGATAGAACGCCGCCTTCCGCCGGGCACGCCCTATATCGCCAATTCCGTCAGCCTCGATTGCGACGGGACGCAGATAATGATGCTGACAGGCCCGAACATGAGCGGTAAGTCGGCTCTTCTTCGTCAAACCGCGCTGATAACCCTCATGGCGCAGACCGGCTCGTTCGTTCCGGCCGATTCCGCGCGTATCGGATTTGTCGACAAGATATTCACGCGTGTCGGCGCTTCCGACAACATCTCTTCCGGGGAGTCGACATTCATGATTGAGATGAATGAGGCCGCCGCCATCCTCAACAACATGAGCCCTCGCTCGCTCATCCTTTTCGATGAACTGGGCCGCGGCACATCGACCTACGACGGCATCTCCATCGCCTGGGCGATCGTCGAACATATCCACGACAACAACCGCTGCCGCCCGAAGACCCTCTTCGCAACCCATTACCATGAACTCAACGAGATGGAAAAGACCTTCCCGAGGGTGGTCAATTTCAATGTTTCCGTCCGCGAGATGAACGGCAAGATCGTCTTCATGCGCAAACTCGAGCGTGGCGGGTCGGAACATAGTTTCGGTATCCATGTGGCCAAGATTGCGGGCATGCCCCCTTCGATTGTGAAGCGGGCATCGGAAGTGCTCAAAAGCCTGGAGGAGGCCGCCGGTTCGCCGGGCTCGTGCGAAGGGAAGAAGAGCCGCCCCGGAACGGGACGGCCCGACATGGAAGCTGTCAGCCGCAAACGGGAAGGCTACCAGATGTCGTTCTTCCAGCTCGACGACCCGTTGCTCTCCCAGATCCGCGACCGCCTGCTGACGCTCAACATCGACACCCTAACCCCGCTCCAGGCCCTGACAATGCTCCACGACCTCCAATCCCTAATAACGGGGAAATAACCCTCATAACTCTGACTTAAAACTTAAACCAACCGTGGCTTCCGACCAGACCGTCATATTTCATTCCACAATCTTCGGGCCTATCCACAGCCGTAGGCTCGGATCGTCGTTAGGCGTCAACCTCATGCCTGCCGACGGCAAGATCTGCTCTTTCGATTGCCTCTACTGCGAGGCAGGTTTCAATTCCCAGGGTCACGGCAAGACCGGACTCCCCGACCGCGCCGTCGTGGCCCGTCTGCTTGAGGAACGCCTCGCCGAACTGGCCCGCAACGGCGAGCCCCTCGATGTCATCACGTTCTCCGGAAACGGCGAACCGACTCTCCATCCCGAATTTGAAGGGGTCATTGAAGACACGCTCCGGCTGCGCGACCGGTATTTCCCGCAGGCGAAGGTGTCGGTGCTGACCAATTCGACCCGCATCTTCGACCCCTCTGTGGCCCGCGCCCTGAAGCGCGTCGACAACAATATCCTCAAGCTCGACTCCGCCATCGAAGGAACCATGCAGGCAATCGACCGCCCCGCCTCCAAGGATTTTACAGTAGACCGCGTTGTCGAGGCCCTCAAGCAGTTTGAAGGAACCGGCATAATCCAGACAATGCTCGTCAAAGGAGAATATGGAGGCAAGACTTTCGACAACACCACCCCCGAGGAGATCAACGCCCTTATCGAGGCCTACAAGAGAATCCGCCCCAGGGAAGTGATGCTCTACAGCCTTGACCGCTCCACTCCCGCCGACAACCTCCGGAAGATTCCGCGCGAGGAAATCGAGCGAATCGCGGCCCGCATGAAGGATGAAGGGATCAATGTCGCCCCATTTTAAGAGAACCTATCCCATGATAAGGATTCCAGCAAAGTTGCAGCCGGGCGACGGCATCGCCATCGTCTCTCCGGCCACAATCGTCAAGGAGGAATATGTTGCCGGCGCGGCCCGCTTCCTCGCCGACGCCGGTTACAGGCCGATAGTCATGCCCCATGCCAACGGGCCAGCCAAGGGGTCATACGCGGCCTCGGCGCCCGATCGCGTGGCCGACCTGTCGGCGGCTTTCCGCGACCCGGAGATCCGCGCTATTCTTTGTGCGCGCGGCGGCTACGGCTCCGTTGAACTTCTTCCCTCCCTTCCGGCCGCTGACATCAGGCGAGATCCGAAGTGGGTCATCGGTTTCTCCGATATTTCCGCCCTCCACGCCTATATGCTCTCCCTCGGGATCGGCTCGCTCCATGCGCCCATGGCGAAGCATCTGACTGTAGAAGAGCCCGACCATTACGCAACGACGGCCATGATGCGCATTCTCAGCGAAGGGCCCGAAAGCGAATTTTATGCTCCCCCTCATCTGCTCGACATCCCGGGGAGCGGCGAGGGAGTCCTCGTAGGGGGAAACCTGGCCGTCCTCAACGGACTCGCAGCCACCCCATACGACATTTTCAATTTCGGAAAAGAAGAGGAGACTCCCCTCATCATCTTTATCGAGGACATATCGGAAGCAATCTATGCTGTCGAGAGGATGCTTCGACGTCTTGCCCTATCTGGCACCTTCCGGCGAGTCCGCGGGCTCATTGTCGGCGCTTTCACGGACTACCGTCATCCCGACCGGAATTTCCCCGACATGGAAACGATGATCTCGGCTCTGCTTGACGAATATGGGCTGAAAGGACAATTCCCGGTCTGCTTCGGATTTCCCGTCGGGCACACTTCCGACAACGTCCCCCTCGTCGAAGGCGCGTCCGCGCGGCTACAGGTTTCCCCCGGGGAAGGGTCCGTGTTAACAATAGCCGGATAACTTTGCCGCCCCTCGCGCGTTATAATAAAGGGGACTATGCGTCCCGTTCCACTTGACTTACCCAAAACCATGGAAACAATAAAGGATAAAGAATTCGGGGGAGAACGCCCCCTCTTTGGCGCACGCCATCTCAGACTTGAAAATGTAACATTCCACGCCGGAGAATCGGCTCTGAAATGCACAGCCGACATCATCGCCGACCAATGCCGCTTCGAAGGGAAGTATCCTTTCTGGCACACTGACGGCTTCCGCGTCACGGAATGCACCTTCACTCCCGGCGCCCGCGCCGCCCTCTGGTATTCGCGCAATCTCGTAATGGAAGACACGCAGGTCGACGCCCCCAAGATGTTCCGCGAAATGGATGGTATCCGCCTCCGTCGCGTCAATATCCCCGACGCAGAGGAGACCCTCTGGCATTGCCATAACGTCGACATCGAGGATGTCAATGTCGCCCATGCCGATTATCTCTTCATGCACTCGTCCAATATCCGCATCAACCGCTGGCGTCAGGATGGCAACTACTCCTTCCAGTATTGCCACAATGTAGAGATCCATGACGCTGAGATCAATTCAAAGGATGCTTTCTGGGGCACGGAGAATGTCACCGTCTATGATTCCGTCCTTAACGGGGAATATCTCGGATGGCATTCCAAAAGGCTTACGCTCGTGCGCTGCCACATCTCCGGCACTCAGCCTCTCTGCTACGCGGAGAACCTGAAGCTGATCGACTGCACATTCGCCGAAGACTGCGACCTCGCATTCGAGGATTCCGAACTTGACGCTACGATCAAATCGCCTGTGACGAGCATCAAGAATCCCCGCGCCGGCCGTATCGTCGTGCCCTCCGTAGGGGAAGTGATCATCGATGGCAACTCTAAGGCGATCGACCCCGTGGAGATCGTCACGGAAAAGTAAGACCCCGTCTCATAAAGATTATGCCGAAGCATTATAATTTCAATATAGTCAACGACCGCCGCAACACGGATTCCGTCAAATGGGACTCAAACGGGGATGCCGGGGATGTCCTCCAGCTATGGGTGGCCGATATGGATTTCAAGACGGCCCCGCCCGTGATCGAGGCCGTGACGGAACGTGCCTTCTCCGGAATTTACGGATATGTCAGCGTGCCGGACTCCTACTACGAGTCGCTGTCCGAATGGTTCGCCACGCGCCATGGCTGGCCGATTCCCCGCCAGCGCGTTATCTATACTTCCGGCGTTGTCCCTGCGGTTTCAGCGATTATAAAGGCTCTGACCGTCCCGGGAGACGGCGTGATCATCCAGACTCCGGCCTACAACTGCTTCTTCTCCTCTGTCAGGAATCAGGGCTGCCGGATGATCGACAATCCTCTCCGCCGCGTCGCGACAAGCAATGGCTTTACGTATGAGATGGATTTCGACGATCTTGAGCGGGCAGCCGCGCTGCCGGAAGCCCGGTTGCTGATCCTCTGCAATCCTCATAATCCAACGGGACGCGTCTGGACGCGTGAGGAACTGGAACGAGTTCGCGACATCTGCCGCCGCAACGACGTCATCGTCATCAGCGATGAGATCCATTGCGAGCTTGTCCATCCCGACAGCCACCCCTATTGTCCCTACGCGCTTGTCGATTCCCGCGCCGTTGTCTGCTGCTCCCCGAGCAAGGCGTTCAATATCGCCGGCCTCCAGATAGCCAATATAGTCGCGCCGTCCGAGGATATCCGGAGCCGTATCGACCGCGCGATCAACGACAATGAGGTCTGCGATGTCAATCCCTTCGGAGTTGTCGCCCTTCAGGCCGCTTACAATGAGGGGGCGACATGGCTCGAAGAACTCAACGAATATCTTGGCGAGAATTTCAAGCTCCTCGCCGAGACGCTTCGAAGCCGTATCCCGGGGCTGAGGGTCTGCGATTCCGAGGCGACATATCTCGCATGGGTCGACGTGACAGGATTGGGTCTCAACGGAGATCGGGCAGCCGAGCTGCTGCTCGACAAGGGAAGGGTCCGCGTAAGTTCAGGCGCGATTTATCACGACAATTCCTGCATCAGGATCAACTATGCCTGCCCGCGCAGCATCCTTGAGGAAGCCCTCGAACGCATTTCAACATGTCTACAGACATTTCACTGATCAGGGAAGGGCGCGAGCTTTCGTGGAGCCAGCGCCTTCATCTGACTGTCAAACTTTCATTGCCTGCGATGCTCGCCCAATTGTCGAGCATCGCAATGCAGTATATAGACGCCTCGATGGTGGGCCGGTTGGGGGCGGATGATTCCGCCTCGATCGGTCTGGTGTCTACGTCTCTGTGGCTCTTCTGGGGAATCTGCTCGGCGATGACTTCCGGCTATTCGGTCCAGGTTGCCCATCGCGTAGGGGCGAAGGATGACGAAGGGGCGCGGAAAGTGCTTCGCCAGGGTATCAGGGCCGCATTGATTTTCAGCGTCATTGCGGCGCTGATCGGTATCGCCATCGCATGGCCCCTTCCTGTCTGGCTGGGGGGCGGGGAGACGATCCGCGCCAATGCGTCGCTTTACTTTGTCATATTCGTGGCTGCGCTGCCGCTGCTGACCCTCAACTATCTGGCAGGAGGAATGCTGCGATGTGTCGGCAATATGAAGGTGCCGAGTCTGGTGAGCGGGGCGATGTGCGTCCTTGACTGCGTTCTTAACTTCCTTCTGATATTCCCGACGCGGGAGCTGACAGTTGGCTCCATCTCGTTCACAATGCCAGGAGCAGGACTCGGCGTACTGGGCGCTGCATTGGGAACGGTTGGCGCGGAGGCAATCTGTGCGGCCGTGCTGATGTGGTATGTCTGTTGCCGTCAGAAGGAATTGCGGCTGAAAGGGAGGAAAGGGAGTTTCAAGCCGACGAGGGAGGTCACGCGCAAAGCAGTCTCCATTTCGGCGCCGATGACGCTGGAACATGCAGTCATCTGTGGCGCACAGATAGCCATCACGATGATAGTAAGCCCGCTCGGGGTCATAGCCATTGCGGCGAATGCCTTTGCCGTCACGGCGGAAAGCCTATGCTACATGCCCGGATATGGGATCGGGGATGCTGCCACGGCCCTGACGGGCCAGAGTCATGGCGCGGGGCGACCGCGCCTCGTGCGCCAATTCGGCTTCATGTCTGTAGGATTGGGCATAGCCGCGATGACATTGATGGGGGTATTGATGTGGCTGTTCGCGAAGCCGATCATGGAGCTGATCACGCCTGTGGACTCGATTGTCGAGCTGGGAGCAGCCGTCTTGCGGATCGAGGCATGGGCAGAGCCGATGTTTGCGGCGGCGATAGTGGCCTACGGGGTCTTTGTCGGCGTGGGCGACACGAAGATACCGGCAATAATGAACTTCGGCAGCATCTGGGTCATCCGCGTACCGTTGGCATGGATCCTGTCGCAGAGCCTGGGCTTGCGGGGCGTCTGGATAGCGATGGCGATCGAGCTCACGATCCGCGGCCTCCTCTTCCTCGGCCGCCTCTTCTTCACCCGCTGGTACGCCAAACCGGACCGCCCAGCTCCCGCCGCCTGACCCTTTGCTCCAGCCGCAGCCGGAGCTTCATCTGCCGCAGCAGGGACGCGATAATACTACGCCTCTTGACAAAGAGTTCGGTATAAAGTTCGGTACAAAGTTCGGTACAAAATTCGGTGATAATGAGAAACGAGTTCTACTATTATTAGCTTCCCATCCGGATTATACGGCACAAAATATTGCAGACCGAATTGAAGTGACTAAACGAACAGTAGAAAAAATACTGAAGCGTTTACGGGAAAACTATATAATAGAGCGAGTCGGGAGTAATAAAACCGGTCATTGGAAAATCTTAAGCATTAACTCAAGAACATCGAATTCCAAGGTTGCTTCCCCTTTATAATCCTCTCTGTAATCCGCGCTTTAGCCACATATGTGCACAGCACCATTAAATCAACGTAACCAAAAAGGCTTTCCACAAATCCTTTCCTAAACTTCAAGAGTTCAAAAGTTTTGCAACTATTCACTGCATATAACTTGTAGATCTATGGCCGAAGGTCATGAGTAGTTTATAATCCAGGGGTTCTCTGGCGTCCACTTGGAGTCGGAGGGAGGATATTGTTGCAAAGTTAGTAAAATTCCCCAATTAATTATAGTATTTACTAAATCATTATTAAATTTGCGTTTTATTCAATCCAGAGATAATCTAAGCTAAATCCAACATATCATGGAACATGACCTTAACCGCATAAAAGTGGTTCTTGCTGAGAAAAAACGAACCAACAAGTGGCTCGCTTCTCAACTTGGCAAGGATCCTGCCACGGTGTCTAAATGGTGTACCAACACCGCTCAGCCCGGCCTTGAGACTTTAAGAGAAATTGCCAACCTGCTGGAGATAGATATTAAAGATTTGCTTAATTCCACCAAGACCGATAACTATATAGTCTATCGCAAATAACGTCCTGATCTATTATGAACACTGATTCCAATAATACTAATCCAGAAGGCGTTGTTCTTGCGGAGAATGAAATTGTATGCATGCTCACCAATCGCGTGGTGAAAGTTTCCGATAAGGAGCAGACCCTGCAATATATGATCGGCAAGATGATCGAGGAATATGGTTTTTCGGCTTCCGATCTTGAGCGCGATTATAAAATGAAATACGAAGATCCAGAGTCGGGAAAAATTAAGACTCAGAAGGTGGATCTTGCTATTTTTGAAGAGGATGCTGCGCACGAACCGGAAAATCTTATCCGTTTCATAATTGTAGCTAAGGATGCTAAAGTGAAACCGGAAGACCGCAAAGCAGGCGCTTCGGCAACACTCTCCCCTATTCTTGAAAACACCGACTGCCAATTTGGCTGCTGGACAAATGGCGACGACGAACTCTTTCAGTATTCCACGGAAGACCAATTCGGACAAGTGGATGTTGAGGATATTGCGGATTTCCCTACAAAAGGTCAAACTCTTGAAGACCTGCTTGCCCAAGGCGAGAAAGGGAATCCCCGAAAACCGGCAAATGAATCCCTGATTCAGACTTTCAAGCGTTGTCATAACTATATCTATGGCAATGAGGGAATGAAGAAGACGGCTTTCTGGGAATTGCTCAACCTAATCTTCTGTAAGCTCTACGATGAGAAGTGCCGCATCAATAATCCTGATCCGAGTGTCAGTTACCGCCGTCGCTTCTGGGTTGGTGCCAAGGAACGTTTCACTAAAGAGGGTCAGCGTGAAGTGGCAGCCCGAATCAAAAGTCTCTTCGACGACCTTAAGGAGAGCCAAGTGTTTAAAGACGTATTCGACGGCTCTGAACAGATCATGCTCTCTGATGCCGGACTTGCTTTCGTGGCCAGCGAACTTGCCAAATACTCCTTCCTCGAAGCCACTGTCGATGTGAAGGGAACGGCCTACGAGACTATCGTCAGCAATACCTTGAAACAGGAGGCGGGACAGTTTTTCACTCCCCGAAATGTGATTCGCTGCATGGTGGAAATGCTCGACCCCGATGAAGATACTCGCGTGCTCGACCCGGCTTGTGGTAGCGGAGGATTCTTGGTGATGGTTCTCGACCATGTGCGTCGCAAGATTGCTCGGAAGATGTATCCCGATCTTGACGAGCTGCATCTTGAATCAAAGTTCAATTCCCCGGAGGTCAGCGATGCAGTGCGTGAATATGCCGAGAGGATGGTCTATGGTTTTGACTTCGACCCCGACCTCAAAAAAGCAGCCCGTATGAATATGGTGATGGCTGGCGACGGACATTCCAATATCTTCAATATAAATTCATTGGCTTATCCCAATGGCACCAAGCCCGACGAACGTCTGATTGCTCCGGCTGTTATGGCAAGTATTGCCAAGAGCAAGGATAAGGATTTCCCGTTTGTAAAAGCTGATACTAATGCACAGGGACGTTTCGACATGATATTCACCAATCCGCCCTTTGGTGCTAAAGTTGAGGTTGACCAGGAGATTGCTGCAGGTTATGAGTTGCCCAGCCGTGCGCCTGAAGTGCTATTCATTGAGGCTTGTTATAACTATCTGAAACCCGGAGGAAAGATGGCGATTGTTCTTCCCGACGGTATCTTGGGCAATCCCAACACTGAGCCTGTGCGTCGCTGGATTCTGAAACATTTCAAACTGCTTGCATCGGTTGACCTCCCCGTAGAGACATTCCTTCCGCAGGTGGGTGTGCAAGCCTCCTTACTTTTCCTTCAGAAGAAAACTGAGAAGGAGGAAGCCTTGGATTACTCCAAGGAGGATTATGACGTGTTTATGGCGATAGTGGAGAAAGTAGGTAAAGACCGCCGAGGAGTGCCAATCTACAAACGCGACGACGACGGCGCCGAATTGCTCTTCGACAAGATGAAGCAATGGCTTGTAGTTGACGACAACGGAGAGGAACTCGTACGCTCTCGACGCGAACGCCTGAAAGAAATCGACGATGATCTTCCACGCGTTTCCGAAGCCTACGCAAAATTTAAGGAGGAACATAGATGAAGACCGGAACAGTCAACGTTAAGCAGATTCCTTCAATGGAATTTCGGTTTGACCCATCGCTCCACTTGAGTGAAGGAGTTAGGGTACGTGAAATACTTGAGGAATTGCCTTTCTCCATTAAATCCCTTTCTTCCGTAGTATCTCAGATTTTTCTTGGAAATATCTTCTCTCGAATTTGGGTAAAAGATGCGGTTCATGGCGTTCCCTATCTTGCAGCTTCCGATACCGTTCTGGCAAATCTCAATACGGGTCAATTTCTTGCCAAAAAGCAAGCCACAGAATTAGCTCATCTTATACTTAAAGAAGGCTGGATTTTAGTTACTTGCTCCGGAACCCTTGGTAACACCTCATATACGAACAAAAATTATGCCGGAAGAATCGCAACCCACGATTTGATTCGCATTATTCCGGATGAGAAAAAGTTAAAAGGAGGATATGTCTATGCCTTCTTGACAAGCAAATTTGGTTATTATCAGATAACACAATCCATGTTCGGCGGCGTGGTAAAGCATATCAACGCTTCACAGGCAGGTCAAATCCAAATTCCAATTCTTTCAGATGAGATAATTGATATAGTTGATGGGATGATAAAGGAGTCGGCACGTCTGCGTGAAGAAGCTGCAGAGGCA
>CAYZQA010000006.1:32850-66567 GCA_964480745.1 uncultured Sangeribacter sp.
AGTTGATGGGATGATAAAGGAGTCGGCACGTCTGCGTGAAGAAGCTGCAGAGGCACTTAACAAGATTCATAAATGTTTTGAAGAAGAACTTTCTTTCAAGGTAAAGAAGCCATCTTCTTCTGTAAATATACAACAGATCATCAATTCCAAAAATAAAAGATTTGAGGCATCCTTATACACTGATACTGCTCAAGCATTCTTAGACACTATTATTAATTTATACGACCATCATAAGGTTGGAGAGATGACGCTTAACCTTTTTACAGAAGGAATTTTTAAACGTGAATATGTGGAGAAAGGTCATCCTTTCATGATGGGTTCAGAAATCCTTAAAGCCATTCCTACCCCATCTAAATCTATTTCCTTTAAACAAGCAGCAAGGAAAAAGAATTTATTTGTCGAAGAAGGATGGTTGTTAATGACATGTAGCGGTTCTGTGGGTGATATTGTATACGTTGACAAGCAATTAAGTGAATTCATATATACTCACGACTTAATAAGGATAGTCCCTAAAGATAAGGAAAACCAACTCTATTTATTCGCTTTCCTTTCCTCTCCTATTGGGAAGAAACTTGTAAATCATTTTAAGTATGGGTCGGTAATTCAACATTTAGAGGCCTTTCATGTTTCGGATATTCCTGTTCCAATTCTACACGAAAAATATCAAGAGATAGTATCTGAGGCAAAGAAACACATTGAATTTACCTCTAAGGCCAAACACTTGGAACTTGAAGCCATCTCTCTGGTAGAACAAGAAATCGAAAAATGGAGTAAGTGATTGAATAAAGAATATAATAACCAGATAATAATACTGTGGTTTATAAATATGACACAACTTACAGCAGAAGATATAAAGGCGATGCTCGCAGAAGGTGAGAATGTCAACGTGGAATTCAAGGAATGTGGCAAAGCATTCCCAAAAGAAGCATGGCCAACTTACTCAGCATTTGCCAACACTCATGGTGGCTGGCTTATCCTCGGTATAACTGAACATCGAGATAAAAATCTTCCGGAAAAGTTTGAGGTTGTCGGCATTTCCGATATTCCAAAGATAAAAGATCAACTGGGCAGTCAGCTTGACAATCCGGAAAAGGTGTCACGTAATCTTTTGACCGATGATGACGTATATACAGTTGACATTAACGGAAAACCAGTTCTCGTTATTCATGTACCTGAAGCTGATTACAGACAAAAGCCCATCTTCCTTCATAAAAATAAAGTGAATCACTCATATAAGCGTACTTTTGAAGGCGATGCTCATCTATCCGATGAAGAACTGGATATGATGCTTCGGGACGCGTATGTAGGTGATAATGACATGACTCTCATGGAACATTATGACATGAGGCATATTGACCCGGAGACTCTTCGTAAGTATCGCACTGCCTTTAATCTTCGTAACAATGGCCACACTTTCACTGATTACGACGATAAAGAGTTCTTAATTCAAATGGGAGGTTATGTTATAGATGAAGCATCCGGGAAAGAAGGGTTAACTATGGCAGGAATGTTAATGTTCGGGAAAGGTCTTGTAATTAGATCCCTCTTCCCGAGTTTCAGAATGGACTATCTTGATCTGACCGGCATCTCTTCGGGAAGCGGATTAAAATGGAATGAGCGTCTTACATATGACGGGCGTTGGGAAAATAATCTTTATAATTTCATCTCATTTGCAATGAGCAAAATTACATTCGGACTCCCCAATCCTGGAGTTATTAAAGGCATGGTGCGAGATGATGATTCTCCAGTTTTTATGGCTTTGCGTGAAAGTGTCACCAATAGTATAATTCATGCGGATTTCAGAATAGAAGGTGTCTTAAGAATTGAAAAACGGGATGACTGTATTGAACTGCGGAATCCTGGGTTGCTCAAGCTTTCACGAGAAAAAATATACAGAGGAAGGCATAGTCGTTCGCGTAATCCTAAGATTCAAGATATGCTCCGAATGATAGGTTATGGCGACAATATCGGTTCTGGATTTCCCTTAATTCTTTCTGCTTGGCGGGAAGAATCCTGGATTCAGCCAGATTTATCTGAGGATAGAGAACTGCACGAAGTAACATTAACTCTGAAGATGGCTTCGCTTTATGGCTCGGAATTGATGGAGCATGTAACAAAGATGTTTGGATCTTCTTTCAGTAAACTCACTTCTGATGAAAAGGAGTTTATTGTGCTCATAATGGCCGGAAAATGTCAATCTAATTCTGATCTGCAAATTTCAACTGGCAAAAATGCATGGGAGGTGAATCATATTTTGTCTAACCTTACCCACAATAACTTCCTTATTTCCCATCCCAATGGGAGATGGACGACATATGAAGTAAATTCCGAATACACGGCAGTTCAGCAGGCAGCAGATAAGAATCAGGAAATACAACAAAGAAATACAACAAAGAAATACAACAAAGAAATACAACAAAGAAATCTTTCTCTGTTACAAAAAAAGATTATTGATTTGATAACAACTGACCCTCACATTACACTTAGCTCTTTGGCTGATAAATTAGAATTAACTACAGCTGCTATCCGATATCAAAGGAATCTATTAGAACGTGAAGGGGTTTTTTTGGTGCGCAAGGGAGCGACAAAGAAAGGAAGCTGGCATGTCAAATTCTCGTAGCGTCTTCTTATCTACTTATGTATCTTCGAAAAATAAATGAATATACCTTAAACTATGGCACAAATAAGACATCCAAGGCATGATGACGGACCGGTGAATCAGGGAGAGAAACGACTCCTTGACTTCCTTGCGCTCAAACTGCCGGAGGAGTATATCATAATCCCTAACCTAAACTTAGCGGTAAGAGGAACCAACCGCATGATGAAGTATTGGGAGTATGACTGCATTGTCATTGCTCCCCATGCCGTTTATCATCTTGAAAACAAGGATTGGGCCGGGAATCTTGAAGGGGATGACTTTGCATGGTTCCGTAGCGGTCAGGAGGTGCAGAACCCTCACAAGACCGCCAATCTCAAAAGCCGGATTCTTGGCACTACTGTAAAACAACAACATCCCGACTGGAAATTCGGCCATGTGATAACGGGTATCACCCTGAGCCATCCCCAACAATCGAAGTTCGGACTTGACCCTCAGTGTAACACCTACGAACAGACATTCCTTCTGAATAATGACCTGATTGAATTCCTTACCAACCCGGAGCGTGTTGGACGTTCGGAAAATCAAATCTCCGCTTATACCGAACGTCTTGCCCAACACTTGGTCGGTTCTTCCAGCGAACGGATTATGCGACGTCGCAAAGAGATATTCGATTATACCATCATCGAGACCTTGCAGGAAACTGAAGAGTTTACCGAATATCTCTGTGTGCCTAAAATGATCCGTACGGCTCAATATAAGATCCGAGAGTTTCCCTTGGATGTGGCCGGTAAATCGCCCGGTGAACTGAAAAAATTAGCTCTCGCCGTGCAGAATGCCCGTTTTGCACAGGAGAAGATTGGCGACTCTCCTTATATCGTTCATACCAATTGCCGCCTCAACGAGGAGCATACCTACTATTATGAAATAAGCCGTTATCAAGAAGAGAGTTCTCTTTATGCCAAACTTCGCCAGAAGACATTCAAGCAGACGGATAAAGTAAACATTGTCTTGGATGTGGCGCGAGCTTTGAAAGCTGCCCATGCCAAAGATGTGTATCATCGCGATGTGCGTCCGGAGAATATCTATATCTATGAAGGAGGCAAGGCAATGCTATCCAACTTCCGGATGTCATGGTTTGTGGAGCATGCCGATATGAATTTCACTGTCTATGGAAACGCCGATAACCAGTCGCCCTATACCCCACCCGAATTTCTTGAAGGGGATGTTACTACCGGAAGTGATATTTACTCGTTGGGCATAATATTTTATGAGCTGATGGTGGGACAACTCCCCTTCGATTCTGTAATGACCTTCATTACTCGCATGGGAGGCGTGTTGCCTGAAGATAAACTCCCCACAAAAGTAAATGCAGATCTTCCTGCGTGGATGGACGAAGTGGCAAAGAAAACTATTGTTGCCGATTCCTTCCAGCGATGGCAGACAGCCGACGAGATGATAGATTTCATCTGTCAAGCCTTAGATGAAGAACGTCAGACCAAACAAGCTACCTCCACTTCAACCAAAACAACAGCAAACACAGGAGAAGAGAAAATATATTATCTGAAAGATATGAAGCCGGGAGTGAACGTAACTCCTGCTATGACCCTTCACGATTCTTTAGGGAAAGGGGGATTCGGAATGGTGTTCCGCGTTTGGCATAGTATGTATAACAAATACATGGCAATCAAGCTTTTCGAACGTGGGGCATCTGTCGAGAACGCTATTACCGAACTCAAAGCTCTTGAAGAATTAAAACACCCGAATATCGTCAGATTCTACTATGCCGACCGCAGCACGCAGGGGCTTTACTATACCCTGATGGAACTGCTCGACGGGGAGAATCTCCAGGGTTATACACGCAACAGCGCTCAGCGTCTCCCGGTGGATGAGGTTTATAAAATGGCAAGTCAAATCCTCGATGCCCTTGTCTATTTGCAGGAAAAGCAGAACCCTCCTGTGTTCCACCGCGACCTGAAGCCAAGCAATATCATGTGGCACGATCGGAAGACCTATAAACTTATCGACTTCAATATCTCTGCCACTACCGAGGATAAATCTTTTGCCGGGACATTCCCCTATATGGCCCCCGACCTTGTGCTGACCGGCAATAAGATCGATTGGGATAAGTCGGCTGATACTTTTGCTTTGGGTATCACGCTCTATGAACTCCTCACTCATGCCTATCCTTGGCCCGGAAGCAAGAATCTTCCCAATATCAATGTTGCAGCCACTGACATCCGCAAATATAACGACAAACTTTCAGACAAACTGGCCGATTTCGTGATGAAGGCAATCATCACCGACCGCACGCGTCGTTTCTCTACTGCATTGGAAATGAAGGAGGCTTTGAATGCAATCGGAGATGATGAACTGTTGAAAGACACCAAGATGGTGAAAACCATCAATGGCGGAACCGACGACCCAGTGGAGTATCTCAACTCCCTGTATAGCCAGAGTCATCATGGCAATGGTGGCACTCGCGCTGGAAACAAGGAAAGCACTTTTGACGCGTTGACATATACGGAAACAAAATTGGATAAAAAGCTAATTGCCGATATCGAAGCGTTGAAATATAAACTTATCATTATCACGGGAAATGCAGGTGATGGAAAAACAGCCTTTATCCATCGAATAGAGAATAAGGGAACAGGGAAACGAGCATTCGACACCAATAATGGTAGCGAATTCTGGCTTTCTGGCACCCGTTTTGAATCGAACTATGACGGTTCGCAGGATGAAGGTGAACGTGGCAATGATGCTGTGCTTGAAGAGTTTTTGGCTGATTTTGCGGGAAAGAAAGATTATACTGAAGTGAACGAAGGGCGCGTGATAGCAATTAACGAAGGCCGACTTGTGGATTTCCTTTCCACCCGTCCAGAATTCCGTAATCTTCAGGATAACATTGAGGATTATTTCCACAATCAAGGTCATTCGGACTTGCTTCCGGGATTGATGATTATTAATCTTAATCTGCGCTCTGTCACTGCCAGCGATGGGAAAACACCAAGTCTGTTGGCTCAGCAAGTAAAGAAACTCACCCGCCCAGAGCTCTGGACCAAGTGTGACGGCTGTCCGATTGCCGACCGGTGTTTTATAAAATATAATGTTGATACGTTCCAGGATTCAAGCGCCGGAGAGGAAGTGATTAATCGTCTTGAATGGTTATTGCGAACTATCGTTTATAAGCGCGAATTGCACATTACGATGCGCGATCTCCGGTCTATGATAGCGTGGATGCTTACCCGAGATTATTCCTGCAATGAGGTGAAACAATTGGTGGAATATGTAAAGAGTGAAAAACTTGATGAGTTCTATTGGCAATTCTATTATTTCAATCTCACTGCTCCTGTGGCAGCTCCCTCTAATTACTTTCCATTGCCGAGTCTAGAATCATCCGACCGTTTGGTAAAATTGCTTAGAGATACGGATGTTGCCGGAGTCTCGTTGCCTGCGTTCGACCGCGACCTTTACTATTCGACAAAGAAAGAGGAGGATTATCTTGTATTCAGCGACCGCAAACGCAATCTCCTCGACCAATTTAACGCCGTTGAATTGCTACCTCCCTACGAGGTGAAATCAGTTGATATTAGGTTCTCTATCACAATGCGTCAAAAAAACTTCGCGCGTCATCAATACTTTGAGGGAGCGACCACCCGAAATAAATATGACTTCCGTGACCGTCTACCCTATCGCTATGTAAAGGATTTCTTTGGGCGCCTTCGTAATGAAGATCCAAAGGAACTTCACGACACAATGCAGGATCTTGCCGTGGCAATTTCCACGAGTGAGGGTTGTGCGGATCCGGAATTGACAAAAGGGTATCTTCTGCTTGCCAACAGCACTGCTGGCGACCCCATCTCAAAAAGCTATAGAAGATTCCCGCTTGAGGATTTTGAGCTCTTCGTGAATCATACTCCTCACCTCACCGACTATATAGAATATGAGAGCGACAGCCTGACGTTCCGCCATAAGGAGGATAAATTTATCCAGCTAACTGTCAGCTTGGATCTATTTGAGATGTTGCAGTTCATCCGCGCCGGATTCAGCCCTTCGGTCAACGACCTCCGCGGACGCTTCATAGAATTACAGATATTCAAGAACCTGCTCGAAGCCAAGACTTATTCTGAGATTCTTGTGACTAAGAACAATAGGAAATTTGCTTCTATTCGGCTTGACGACAATAAGAAGATAGTGATCGAACCTCTTAAAACCACAGTGAAATGAGTTCAATGATTCTAAAATTGAAACGCGGCACGGGAGTTGACGCTTTCCTGAATAAGGATATCTTCTTTGCCGAAGGAAAGGCGGTGACTCTCGACCGAATGTTGACCCAGCTTTTCATGAAAATCTATACGGGCAACAAGAAGAATGTAAAACTCGCCTTTACCAAGGAATATACAATCGACGTGCTGAAGAATTTTATCACTATCCTTCAGGATAACGGAGATATCAAGGGTGCGCGTGAAAATCCGGAGGCAGTGGAAGACTGGCTTCGCAGTTCGTTGCTTGAGCTTGTGAACCGTGGAAATGTGGTGAAAGAACATATAGCCACTCTCAAGCCGTTACATCTCTTGAGTTTCTTCGTGCAGAACCGAAAATTCTGCAAGGATTTCCGTGCGTCAGAACAGCTCTACCTAATGCTCCAAAATTCTCCGGAAGTAATGGAGGGTTTGAGGCGCTATCTCACCAAAGGTTGGGACAAGGAGGCAAATGAGGTTGTAAAAGGTGAGGCTCTTGACGTTGATACCACCGGCATCCTCTATCTCACCAAAGGATTGCGTCTTAAAAAACAAGCTGCAAAGGAGATTGAAAAACCCACCCTACCGTTCTTAACAAAGCAAACAGACTTGTTCAACGACGATATCCGCCGTTTGCTACTCTATAAGGATAAACTTCCACGGGCGGTCTTTATAGATTATTTGCGTATCCTTTGTGGATTCCATCTCTGCCTCTACATTATGAAGGTTATCTATCTGCTTCCCAAAATGGTGGCTGCCGGAACAAGGGATATTGAAGATGACTGGACGATGGTGGTTGACTTGACAGATAATCTTGACAGCGTGGTGGCTCCATACGCTTGTAAAGATATGGAGCGTATTGAAAATGGATTCGGCCAATACATACGCTGCACTTATATGGCTGATATTATTCAGAAACGTCTCAGTAGCAGAGGTTCAAACAGCTCGATCGATGAGGTGCTTCGTGTGCTGAAAGAGGAGAATGACAAATCTTCAGAATATTTTGAAAGTCAGCTTATCAACATTCGTGCATCTCTTCCCAAGAAGGATGAAAAGGAATTTGATCAAGACGATTTTGATGAGATGTTGGAATATTTCCCCGCCGACGACTATTTCTCAAAGTTGGTTCATGTGCTTGAAAAATCAAATCTCGGAGCTTATCAATATAAATATCTTAAAGACTTCATTGATAAGGTTTCTATGAAGAATTCCTCTTCAATGCTGTTGGCCGATAGTCGTGCGGTCAGACATACTCGCCGCGGAGTTTTAGGCGCAAAATTGCTCGAGACTTTGGTTCAGCTGCTCGTGCTTCAAGAAAAAAGCAACGGAGGTTATGAAGCTCGCCCATTGTCGATTGAGCAGCTTGCCGATGAGATTCGCAACCGATATGGGTTGGTGATAAATGGCTTGAAGGAAAAAAGATTCTCTGACGGCGATGTGGCTACCAACCATGCTTTCCATGTCAATATGGAAGCACTTAAAAACAAGCTCCGTCAGATTGGCTTCTATACTGATCTCAGTGACGCATGCATACTTCAAAAAATTCGTCCACGTTACAACTTCGATGACTAATGGATAAGATTAAACAATTATATTACGAAAGGTTTCTTCAACATGTAGAGGAAGCTTATACCCCTCGTCTTAAAGGGGCAAAGAATGGTCATTGTATGAAAATCACCGGGCTGCCGTTGGAACAGCTGGTTTTGCTTCAGCCGAGATTAAAGAGTATTAATCCCGAGATTGATACTTATATCCTTGATGAAGAACGTAGCGGGGATGAGTATATTCATGCCACTAAACTCATTGAGCTTAGAAACGATCCGGATAAGACTATTCTTATCATGGTGCCTTCGAATAGTCGCACATCGGCCGAAGATTCCTACGGAGATGCTACCTTCCAGAATCTTTCCGTCATAGACCTGGAACCCTCTTTTATACGCAAACTGGAGGAGTCGGTACCCAAAGAGAAAGAGGCAACCCTAAGGGTCATCAACCAACTTATTTCAGAGCTTGATTTCAGCAGGGACACCTTCTTAACCCGATTTATAAACTATCTTCTTTATCTTGAAACCCATGCATACTCTGATGAAGCGTGGGGAAACGGACTTTATCTTTTCGGGATGCTTCCCGACAGCAAATTGATAGAGGAAGCGGACAAGACACGCAGGCGGTTTTTTATTAATTTAGAGAAGATTTCAACTCCTCTATCTGATTTCTCAATCACTCCAGTAGATAGAGTTGTGGCTCTTCCTTTGCAGAAAGGAACCAAGCAAAAAGATCTTTTGGCTCTTTTGAATAATAACACTGACATTGTTGACCGTGAATCTTTATTTAGAGAGATTCATGACAACCATCCGGAGTTTAATTATTCTAACATGCCTTGGATTCAGACCGGAGAGGGAGGAAAGATAAAAATTGACACAGAGATCATCCCGGGGAAAGATCCTAAGAAAGAATTGGTAAAGGAAGTTTCAGGCGATCTGAAACTTTCAATCCCGGTGGATAAGAAAGGCAAAATTTCCTTTACTATCCAGACTAATCCCACTCCTAAAGACAATCCCGATATTGTCTCTTTTGAAATCGTAATGGTGAAAGTGGAGGAAGATGAATACTCTGAAATTGCGGTGGTAAAAAAGGCTAAAGTCGGCACAAATAAACGTGCGTCGCGTAAACTCTCAATCAACATTGCTAACGGGATGTTTGATGATGGGGATTATCTGCTACGCGTCCGTGCGCTTGATGCCAATGGGATTGTGCTCGATGTGAAAAGAGAATTCAAAGAAGAAGGGATTCAGGAGGCATGGAAAGAGGCTAAGGAAGCGAACCCACAGCTTCAGATGGATCAATTCCGCAGGGAGCATGATGCCACCTATGCCAATGAGTCCGCAATCTTTACCATCGACAACTCAGGCGAAGAGGTGGAAACGGAGGGGGGAGTGAATAAACGTTCAAAGGTGAATAGCCTTACTCAGGCTATTATCACTTATCGGATTTCCCATCTTATCAAGGGAGAAGATTTGGAAATCCCTGAAGAGGGTCAAGATCGTAATGAATGGGTGGAAGGTAACCTAAATATGACTTATCAATTTGATTTTGGACCTTCGTTTGCCTATCAAATTCAACTTCCTAAAAAACTAATTCAATTAGAACGAACCTTCCTTGAGAATGAAGGGAGCTTTGGGCAAGTTGAAGCTCTCCTTAGTGGTAATCCGACAGATACCACTCTCCTGAACCCTGATGATACTGCCGACCGGAAACCGAAGTTTGTTGAACTGAAAGGAATTACTCCTTCACAAGATTTGCTTGATCTTAGAGCTGAACTCTTCGAACTGATTAAAAATTCTGCCGAAGAAGAGGCAGGATTGATTTCAACTCTCGATTTCAGTAAAAATCTTTCAAAGCTCAAGACTTATCTTGGGGAATACGAAGCTTGGCTTCGGGAGGTGCTTGAATCAGATCTTGACGAGAACACCCTCTCCTCTCTTCAAAGTATCGACACCGTGCGCTTACACGTCGAGATGCCCGACGGGGGTATTGCTGTGGTTAGGATGTTGACTCCCCTTCATCCGCTCCGACTTGCTTGGATGGTGAATCTTTGGGGGCTTTATACTGACTGGGAACAGCGGACAAAGGATAATCCTAAACATTATGGTAAGAGCTGGTATCGAAAGCTTGATAAACTCTTCCAGGGAGAGATTCCTATGGAAGTGGCTCCGCTTGTGCTTAACGATAGGTCATTGAAAGAGGCTTATCAGTATGCCGGTGAACTCACATTCGGTTGGGCTCTCTATGCCCAACCGCGTAAAAATGAGGAGAGCATGGCAAATGGAATGCGCCAGTTGAAATCTTATTTGTCGGAACTTCTCAATGTGGCACGCGATAAACGAATAGATACTGATGTAAGCAAATATCTGGTGACAAGACATTTGTTTAATTACGGTGTATCTCATCCCTATACCGACAAGTTGGTGATCAATCTCTTTAATGCCGGAGATGCGTCAGTGTTTGCTCAATCATTGATTGAACTAGAGAAAATCGGACTTGGATTTGATTTGAATTATGAAATCCGACTTTTCTCTGATGGCGACCTTCTACAGACTGGTGAGGCATTCAAAGATCTTCTCGATCCAGAATCTGCAATGGCGGCAGAGGCAGAGGTGTTTTCACAAGCATCTCCCAACCGCCTTTTTCCTAAACTGAGATTCTCACTCAACTCTATGAGCGACTTTGTCAATAATCACGACAAATATCAAGCCCACCTTTCGTTCCTTATCAATCCGTTTGCAGTTGAAACCGAGTTGGCTCGTCCGAATGAACTCAAACGGTCATTCTTCCTTAACGGCGCCCTTTGCCGAAACGTTATTGACGCAAGCAGAGAAGGAAAATCTTATGTGTGGAAAAGATATTTCTCAAACAAAACCATGCCGAATCCATCTGATGAGTGGGCGAACACGGAGGTAAGCATTTTTGCCCGTTTGCAAGATGTGTCCGGGAAACTTCTTTCTTCCACAGTTGCAGAATCTGTGCCTGCCACTACTTTACGCTTAAAAGAAGCAGACATGATGTTGCTTGCTTTTGTGCATGAATGTAGCGACTGGGTGGTTACGTTTGATAAAAACATGGGGCCTGAGTTCTATGACCTTCCTTGTCTGGAAGATGATAGTGTGCCATATCTATTAGATTATATTCCTCGTGAAGAGACCACTGGTATATCATCATTCCTAACCACCAAGCCTACAACAGAAATTGCGTCCTTGATGATTCCAGTGTTCAAAGAATATGGTATAGATATTGAGAACAAGCGAAACTATAAAGAAATTCTCGAGGATGTCAGAAGCGTCAGCAGTTCGCTGTTGATGCAGGTGAATTCGACCTCCCGAAAGAGCTTTGAGGTATTGGGAACAATCCTTACCAAGCGTTTCCTTGAGAAAAAAGGAATTATGAGGGAGGCGTTTATGATTCCAATTGATTTGCACAAAGATTTCTTCGAAGACCTTGACTCCAATTCTCAGGAGAGAGCGGATTCATTGGTAGTTAAAATCAATCCTGAGACTAAGGAAATTCTCTTCCATGTGGTGGAAATAAAGTGTCGGAACGCTCATTATAATGCCGAGGAACTTCATGAAAAAATGACCCACCAGATGGAAAACACCGTCCTTGCGTTGCGATCTCGATTTGAAATGGCAGCTGATGGGTATGACAGTCTAGATCGTGAACTTCGTACCCTTGAATTGCGCACCTTCCTCGAATTCTATATAAATCGTGCTTCACGATATAACCAATTAAATAAGGAACTTGCTGATTCCTATCTGGTATTTCTCAGCAAATTATCAGACGGTTATTCGTTCCGCTTCAAGCAGACCGGTGTAGTGTTTGATTTCACTCAGCAGGAGCGCCAAAAGAAAGCGTTCTGCAATGACGCACTTATATACACAATGGGGCACAGTGTGATTGATATGATTCTTGATGACAATGCAACTCTGAGCACACATAAACTTGAACAGATGGATAATGACTTTATCGATCGATTTGAGCCGTCATTCAGATTTTCATCGGAAAATCAACCCCAAGATACTCCCAACGTACTCGATGCACCCTTAAAACCAAAGCCGGGACCTTCTCCCCAAAAACCGGTTGAACGTCCTGCACCTAAAGTAATAGAGGTGATTGTGCCGGAAACTCCGAAGGAACCAACCAAACTGGAAACTCATGAACAGCCATCCCTACCAGAGGCTCCCGAGATGCCAATCCAACCAGAAACTCCAGAAAAACCATCTGAATCGGGAACTACTGAGAAGACAACAAACCCCGTTCTTCCTAAGATAGATTCGAAGCCGGAAGAACCTAATTATAGTCAGCCTAAATATGATGTGGTAATCGGAACGAATGAGGATTCCCGCCAATATGGTATTCTGGGAAAAGTAGCAGCCAATGGTCGCGTGGTTGGAATAGACCTTAATGACTGTCATACAATCAGTCTATTTGGTGTGCAGGGAGCTGGCAAGAGTTATACGATAGGCTCTATAACGGAAATGGTTCTTCGCCAATTCCCGAAAGTGAACCATTTGCCTGCTCCGATGGCAAGTGTAATCTTCCATTACAGCGACAGCATGGATTACGCTCCGGAATTTACTTCTATGGTTTATCCTAATGATAAGGAAGGTGAATTAGCCAAGCTGAAGGCTGAATATGGCGCAGAACCAGATAATATTAAGGATGTAGTGTTACTTGCACCCAAAGATCAGGTGGCACAGAGAAAATCGGAATATCCTCATGTGGAAGTGTATCCGATAGAGTTTGATTCCTCTGAACTCCAGGTTAAGGATTGGATGTTCCTTCTGGGAGCCACAGGAAACGATTCGACCTATATAAAGGAACTGAAGCAGATAATGAAGGAATATCGCCACGATCTTACTCTTGAGAATTTGCGAAACGGAGTAGCAAATAGTGAATTCCTTTCGGCTTCACAATGTCGTATGGCAGAACAACGACTCCGGTTTGCCGCTGAATACATTAAGGACAGCTCCAAACTCCAACGTCATCTCAAACCGGGAAGATTGGTGATTGTGGATTTAAGAGATGAACTGATTGAAAAAGAGGAGGCTTTAGGTCTTTTCGTCGTTATGCTGAATATCTTTTCGAGTGTGATGGAGGTGAACAACCAACGCTTTAATAAGTTCATCGTCTTTGACGAGGCTCACAAGTATATGAATGATCGTGAGCTTGTGGATTCTATCACCACTGCCATCCGAGAAATGCGTCATAAGGGAGTATCAATTATGATTGCAAGTCAAGATCCGATGAGCCTTCCGACTGAAATAATTGAACTGAGTTCAATCGTGGTGATGCATCGTTTCTGTTCGCCGGCATGGGTTAAACATGTGCAAAAGGCAGTCACTCCTCTTCAGAATCTGACGGCATCTGAAATGTCGTCGCTCGGTTCGGGAGAAGCATTTGTTTGGGCTGGCAAGTCGTCAGATAAAACAATCACCCAACGTCCAATAAAAGTTCGTATCCGTCCTCGTGTCACAAAACATGGCGGAGGCACAATTCAAGCTGTGAAATGATGAAGGTGATTGAATATACTAATAAGGGAAACCGGGAAGAGAATCAGGATTACTCTTCCTGGTGTCTTCTTGATGATAAATATGCTTTCTTTGTCCTTGCTGACGGAATGGGCGGATATGAGCACGGAGATATTGCAGCTAAGGTAGTTGTGGAATCGATGTTAGAGTTTGCCTCGCATAATTTCTCGGAGATGCCACCTGCCACCCTTTTGAATGAATCATTTGCATACGGCAACGACAACCTAATGTTGGAACGAATCGCATTGGGTGCAGGTAAAATGGGTTGTGTAGTAGCTGCATTGCTTATCTCAGGAGAGGATGCCTATATAGGATGGCTGGGGGACAGCAGAGTATATATGTTTAGGAATAATCAGGAGGTTTTTAGAACAACCGATCATTCCATTGTAAACGAATTGGCACTAATCAAAACACTGAGAGCCGAGGATTACGAGCGCTTTGCTGCTATCGTAACCAAATCAATAATGGGAGATGATAAGCTCGATGAGGTGCCCATATGTAAGATTCATATCCTCACCGGTGATAAATTCGTGCTCTGCTCAGATGGTTTTCATAAAGAGATTCCCATAGTGGATGCACTCGACTTTAATCAAGAACTACGCGAGTGCCTTGAAGCAAAAGCCTCCTCCATCCATGATAATTTTACGTTTCAGTTGGTAGTAGTCTAAAGAATAATTAATCCCTAACTCTTCCCGTTCCCAAAATAGCAGATCCATATTCTTACCGTTCCCAAAAACACAGGCTAACCAGATTCTTGCAGATGCAGAATTAAGCAGTAGAACCTTACCTTTTGGCTGCCCTTATGCTCTTTTGCTCTGCTTCGAAGGCTTCTATGAAATGGATTTCTACCGGCGTGAGCTGATATTGGGCCCGTTCCCGAAATTTATCATACTCCGTGTCCGCTTTTAGTTTGGCCACCTCTGCCGACACGCTGCCGGCATGCGTGAGCAATTCTTTCCCGGACAATGTGAGGAAGTCATCCAGTTTCTTTATCCAATCTTTCATATACATCGGCACATGGCTCTTCGCCTGAAGTTCGGCAAAGTCGAGATATAGATTGACGATGCGGTTAAGCATATCCACTTCCTCTTCCGACAAATAGTTCTTCGCAATCTCTGCCTCATGTTTGGTTGGCAATGCACCACGCCATGAGGTCAGTCCCATGAAATCTTTATCCGCATTAGCCCTCCGATAAATAACCTCGGCTGCTGTGTTGCCATGAGCCGCGAAGTGCATCTTATTCTGCACTGTCTTGAAGAATTGTTGAGTGGTTTCTGTGCGCGGATCGTAGTCGATACTCAGAGCATAGATCTCAAGGACCTTACGATAGAACACCTTTTCAGAGCTACGTATGTCGCGTATTCTTGAAAGCAACTCATCGAAGTAATTGCCTTGCCCGGCATTTTTCAGCAGATCATCGTTCAAGGCAAACCCTTTGATCATGTACTCTTTCAACACCTGCGTAGCCCACTGACGGAACTGAACCCCCCGATGCGAATTGACACGATATCCCACGCTGATAATCATGTCAAGATTGTAGTAGGCAATATTCCGCTCCACCTTTCGATCACCCTCGTTTTGAACAGTTGCAAAAAATGCAACTGTTCGATCCTGCTCTAACTCACCACTTTCATATATATTCTTAATGTGTCGTGAAATGGTAGATTTGTTGCGTTGAAACAGCTCTGCCATCTGGTCGGCAGTGAGCCATACAGATTCATGGGCAAGCCGAACCTCAATCTTCGTCTCCCCTCCCTGCGTCTGAAAAAGTATTATCTCGCCGGTGTTCATTGTCCAATTCTTATTTGCGAATTTAACAATTTTTTCCGAGATGGACTCTACGGACCTATCCTTTCTGTGCCTAACGACCCCCGGAGCCGGATTATGATTTGCAATTTCTCAGACGATACATTATTTTTGCAGTTTGTAATGCCCGAGAGCCGTCAGGATCTCCTCGGCAAGCGCACTTTGAAAACTGATTATCTCTACAGCCGGATATAACGCGAACGCGGCCGGTTTCCCAACCAGCCGCGTTCAAGTGTTTTCCATAATACTTTCGAACTAACCTAACATCATGAAACGATTTTCTGATATTATAACATAGGGTCTGTTCAAATGGTTCAGATTTTTTTGAAAAATTTTTTTGAACCCCGAAAAATAGACCGACCCGAAGCCGCAGGGCACGATAAATCGCGCCTCTACTCCGGGTCATCTCTCCCGACAATACCGCAATATTATTAACTAATTCTTTTATTAACCAATACAACAACTAACGCTTATGCCTAAATCTTTACGATGGCTCACGCTGCCTTCCCTCGCTCTGGGATTGGCCATGCCGGCAGCCGCCGCCACGATCGGCATTGAGGAGGCCCGCTCGGTGGCCCTGGAGTTCATGAGCAGCCGCGCTGCCGGCGCTTCGCTCACGGAACGCCCCGTCTTCACCGGCGGAACCGAGAAAGCCCCTCTCTATTATGTGTTCAACTCCACCGATGGAGGAGCGTTCGTCATTGTCTCCGCGGAGGATACGACTTCCCCCGTGCTGGGCTATTCTTTTGAGGGAGGATATGCCGTCCAGACCCTCCCCGAGCCCATGAAATGGATGATGGAAGGCCTCGAACGCGAGCTTCAGGTCGCCCCGACCCTTCAGAACGGAATCCCCGCCACGGAACGCCGCCAGATGGCTCGCCGCGCCGGCGAGAAGGCAGCCGCGAAGCTCCTTCAGACTGCCGATTGGAGTCAGGAAGGCCCGTTCAACAATCTTATTCCCGGACGTCCTCTCGTCGGCTGCGTCGGAACGGCCATGGCCACAATCATGAAATATCACAACTGGCCCGCGACCGGATCCGGCTCGTTCGGCGGAGTGGATTTCAACACGGCCTATGACTGGGACAACATGCGCTCCGACAATTACCGCTCCGGCTACACCGAGGCTGAGGCCACGGCTGTCGCCACGCTCATGCTTCACGCTTCGAAATCTATCGATACGCAGTATGCGATGTCCGGTTCGTCGGCCTACGAGGTGAGGGTCCCCGGCGCTCTCTCGGCCTATTTCGGCTATGACCCCGGGGTCAGCTACAAGAAGCGCGCCGAGGTTGCGACCCAGCAGGCCTGGGACGACATCGTCAAGGCTGAGATCGATGCCGACCGCCCCGTGCTTTACTGCGGTCAGGATGTGACGGCCGGCCATGCTTTCGTCTGCGACGGCTATGAAGGGAATTATCTCCATTTCAACTGGGGCTGGGGAGGTTCGGCCAACGGCTACTTCCTCTCCACAATGCTGAACCCGACTGTCAGCCGCACGCATTACTACAACAACCTCAACACGATCATCTATAACATCCATCCCGCTTCGGGAGAGATTTCCAATTGGTCGGACATCCATATCACGGCCGACGGCAACCAGCCCGGTATCGGCTCCGA
Organism: uncultured Sangeribacter sp.; assembly: GCA_964480745.1. Taxonomy (GTDB): domain Bacteria; phylum Bacteroidota; class Bacteroidia; order Bacteroidales; family Muribaculaceae; genus Lepagella. The sequence continues at coordinate 50,193 of CAYZQA010000006.1, forward strand.
TATGACTGACCTTTCCAACGGGACGCCCTTCACGGTCAAGGTCGGAAACCTGAAGAACCTCGCCTACGATGATTTCTCGGGAAAGATGGCCGTTGCGCTCTGCGCAGCCAATGGCGCGGTGAAGGCCCTGCTGAGCGGGGAGAGCAATTTCTCCCTCCCCTCGATGCAGACGCTCTACGCCGGATATGTGACGTTCAGCAACTGCCGCCTCCCGGCCGGAACGGCCGTGGCCGATACTGACCGCGTGCGCCTCGTCACAAAGGCTGCCGGCGCTGACGCCTGGCTTCCCGTTGCCGGCGAACTGATGACGGTCAATGAACTCACGCCCGTCTCCACTCCCGCCACCTTCAACGTCACCCTCGCCTCCCAGACTCAGGGCGCAACGATGACCGGCGAACCGAGCGTGATCCGCGGTTGGGATTATTCCTTCACGGCCCTTCTTGACGATCCGGCCAATGATGTGCTTACAGTGAAGGCCAACGGCGTGGTCCTGACCCCGAATGCCAATAACGTCTATACGATCTCCAATGTCCGCGAAGACCAGCTGATCACGCTCATCGTCCAGAAGGCTGCCGATGTCAAGGAGAAACGCAATATATGGGTTGGCACTCCCGGAACTCTCGCTTCCCTCATTTCCGAGGAGGAATCCGGAACGATCAAGGATCTCACCCTCTTCGGCTCGATAGATGCCAACGACTTTGCGTTCATGCGCGACAAGATGAAGCTCAGCCGACTTGACATCTCCGGCGTCTACATCGCCGCCAACGGGACAAACCAGGCAAACGCCGTGCCCCGGGAGGCTTTCCGCGGCTGCGGCTCGCTCAAGCAGGTTGTCCTCCCCAATTCTGTCAACCGTCTGAACAACGGATGCTTCCGCCAGTGTGGCATCACTTCGATCGTCATCCCGGCCAATGTGAAAACCTACGAATACAATATTTTCGTGGCCGCCACATCCTTGCGCGACATCTATGTCGGGCGCGAGACCGCGGAGTTCATCAACTGGTGTGTTCTCTCCGGAGTGAAGGTCGACCAGGCCACGCTCCATGTCCCGACCGAACGCGCCTGGACCAACTACAGCAAGGCTGAGAACTGGAACACGATAAAGAATATCATCGTTGACCCGGCTCCCGCTTCGGAGGGCTATCTCTTCGCCGTCGCCGAGGATAACGATGTGATGTTTGAGACGGCAACCCCGACCGGCGTCGTAGCCCCCGGCACTGAAATTGCCTTCACCGCCGACTATATCGCGGACAACGACAACCGCATGGAGGTCTACGCCAATTCCACTCTCCTGACTCCGGATGCAAACGGCGTCTACCGCACGAAGGCCAATGCCAACACGATTGTCCATTTCGAGATGGTCAGCCCGATTGCCATCGACGCCAACAACAAGTCGCCCTGGAAGCTGACGGCCGCCAACGGCTCGATCGGTATGCTGACCGAGGCTGTCAATATTATCCCGGGCCAGGATTTCACTGTCCGCCTGAACGCCCTTGAAATCCCCCAGGGATTCGAACAACTTTACTGGGCGATCGCCCTGACGGATGCCGACGGCAACATCAAGGAGTTTGTCTCTCCGGTCAACGTGTGGTCGGCCGGCGCAGCGAAGAACCATAAGCTGAATGTCAACTGCCGCGTTGTGGATTCAAAGGTCCGCGAAGGGAATCAGCTCCGCGTAGTGACTTCCGCCATGAAGAAGATTTGGAATCTTGTGGACGCTGTCGGCGAGGATATGGTTGCAGCCCTTCCCGCGCTCAACAACATGACCCCCGTCTATAACATCACGATTCCCGAGGTCGAGGGCGTCAACATCTCAGGAGCTGTCGCCACGGCCATCCGCGGAAAGGACCTGACGATCAAGATGACCCCGGCGAATCCCGCGCTGCGTCTGAATGTGACTGCCAACGGGGAGAAAGTTGTCGGGAATGCAACTTCTGTCAACTATTCATTCGTGGCGATGGAGGATGTCGAATTCGGCATCGAGCTCTTCGACCCGAAGGCCGGCGGCGTGGCTGAGTTCAATGTCGCTCCCGGCACATTCCACGAGCAGCTGAAAGAGGAAACCGTAGCCGAGACCGTCATCCTTCACGGCTCGGTCTACTCTCTCGACCTCCAGGCCGCAACGGGAAAGAAGTTCGCCATGACCACGATCAAGACCCTTGACCTCAGTGACGTCACGATTGTGCAGGATGGAGGATACGCGGCCAATGTGGTAAGCCATCCCTTCTTTGTGCCGACCAACAGCATCGAGTCCACGGTCCCCTCTGTGATTGAGAAAATCATCCTCCCGGACAATGTGGTCCGAATCCTCGGAGGTGTGTTCTCAAACTGCGCCAATATCAAGGAAATCTCACTTCCAAAAGACATAATGTCCGTGCCGGTTCAGGTTACTTCATGGACCTATCAATACGGTTTGGCCGACGAGGTGTTCAAGGGTTGCAATTCTTTAGAGACGATTTACATTCCAGGAGAGCCCCAGAAGTATAATGGCAACCTGACTGTGGCCCATCATAATCCCTGGAGGTATGATTACTATAATCTTGGCCATCAGGATCCCAAGAAGGTGACTGTGGTTGTCCCCGAAGAGTATTACACTCTTTATAAGACGGCCAATTCACATCAGTATTACGGCAATCCCTGGCTGTCCCATGGTTACAACATCCTTGCCGAGTATCCCGTCTATGGACTGACTTTCGATCCGACCCGCATCATCGCCGATGAGGATCTCGATCTCCAGAAGACCGCTTCTTTCCTCGGCAATAACGTTCCCATCGAAAGCCTTAAGGTTGAAGGGAAGCTGAAATTGGCTAACCCGGATGTTAAATGCCGAGTGTTCGATAACGGCACAGAGATAGAACTCGCCGAAGACGGCACGATTCCCGTGACGTTCTACAACCCGGCGAAGAAGGCCGACCTCGCAGGCAATCATCACCTTGAAGTCGTCAACTTCCATGATGTGAACTTCGCGTCATCCTCTCCCCTCTTCGCTGTCACCAACACCGCCGTGGCCAACGAGACATACGGAGAGATGGCCCGGTTTGACGACACGGACGCCATTGCGCCCGTGCTCCGCGACGTTGCCGAAAATTCGACCGTCACATTCGGCGTTGACTTTGCTTCCGAACATGCCGAGGGCCTTGAGGTCCGCGTGATGCTCGGCCAGCAGGAACTCGTGGCCGATGAGGATGGCCTCTATACAGTTGATGTTGCCAACGCTTCCCGCACAATCGAAATCTTCGCCGTTCCGGGCGAAGGGGCTGTGCTCGGAGCCGAGGACATCGATGCGATCCATCCCGCCGATGCTGCCGCCGTCACTTCCATCGCCCTCGAAGGCGACATGACTGCCGAACAGCTCAGCCACGCTATGGAAATCTTCTCCTCCCTCGAGAACCTCGACCTCTCCAACCTCAATGGCGAACTCCCCGAGAATGCCTTTGCAGGAATGGATCATCTCGCGGCCGTTGTCCTTCCGGAAGTGGAGGGAATCAGCGCAGGACTCTTCAACGGATGTTCCTCGCTCCAGACAATCGAGATTCCGGCTTCTGTCAACACAGTCGGAGCCGATGCCTTCAAGGATTGCTCCTCGCTGGAGACAATCCGCCTGACAGGCGTAACCGAAATCGGAGAGGGCGCGTTCGATGGCTGTTCTTCGCTGACCAACGTTACGCTCCTGGCAGATGTCGCCGGACAGAACGGGGCCTCCAAGCCGCGCCGCTCGAATGTCCATGCCGACGCGTTCAAGGGCATCAACCCCAACTGTATCGTCATCCTCGATGAGGGCATGACCATTCCCGCCGCCAAGGCCAACTACGTTGCGACTACCTCCGGCATGATCTCCGAGCTCCAGCCTGACGGCAGCGAGATCGAGCGCGAAGGTCGCATCTATTCCGCCGCCGGGGATATTGCCCTGACTGCAGGCGCGCCCCTCGCAATCCCCCATGCATTCAATCTGGAGGGTTACACGGTGACGCTCGACGGAAATTACAATATGCTCTCCCCTGTCGTCCTTCCCTTCGTCCCGGCGACGATCCAGCTGGAGACCGGAAGCAAGGTTGAGGTTGTCCTCCCCGAGGCACGCACGGCCGCCCTCCATACCGTCGCATTCTATTCGGCTGTTCCCGAGGAGGAGACCCTGGCCGCAACGGCCAATCTCCAGGCCAACCATCCTTATCTCGCAATCTTCTCGACAGCGGGCAATTACACATTCACGGCATCCGAAGGCAAAGTCGCCTCGACCCCTTCCGAAATGAGCGCCGAGGGCAAGGATTATACGATTCATGCTTCCTATGCTACCCGCCAGCTCCCCGCTTCCGAAACCTACCTGCTGAACACAGCCGGCACAGCCTTCGTCAATGCGGCAGCCGATATGACTGAGGCAGACGAGGAGAATCCCGAGGAGCAGACTGTCGAAATAGCGCCCTTCATGGTTTACGCGACTTCCCCCGTCGCTACCACCGAGCTTGTAACCGGCATCAAGGATCCAAGCTATGGCGTGGCTGTCGACGAGGTGATCGAGACCGACGGCTTGCGCATGACAGTTGTCGGAGGCGAATTGCAGATCTGGACTCCCGATGCCCGCGAGCTGAAGTTGTATGCTCTTGACGGACGTCTTGTGAAGGTTCTCAGCCTTGAGGCCGGCCTCAACACGACCCGCCTCCCCGAGCCCGGCGTCTACATCGTCGGCAAGGCCAAGATCCGTTTCTAAGAAAAAACCTGAAAACCTTTCCAAAGGGGATGCATCCACGCGGATGCGTCCCCTCTTTTTTATTCCAACCGCTCCATAATGAAAGTTTTTTGGAGTTACGAGGCGTAATTGTTACCTTTGTGGGATAAGACCACGATACTGTGGGAACAAGACCACGATACGAAATAATGTCATCCAATTCTTCCGAACAACCTCATAACGCCGCTCCCCGATGCGTCCTCGGCATCGACATTGGCGGCACGAACACAACCTACGCCCTCGTCGACAATGAGGGGACAATCCGGCTGCGCGGCTCCATCCCGACCCCGGGCCATCCTACTTTCGAGGATTTCATCTCCGCGCTCCATCGCGCTGTCAACGACGACCTCGCCTCCCGAGGACTCTCGCCCGATACGATCGCGGCCATCGGTGCCGGCGCTCCGGCCGTGAACCCCGCTTCCGGCGAAATCGAAGGGGCGGTCGACCTCCCCTGGCCCTCCCCGCTTCCCCTTGCGGCTGAGCTTAGCCGACAGTTCGGCGTCCCGGCAGCAGTGGAGAATGACGCCAATGCGGCCGCCCTCGGCGAGATGTATTATGGCGCGGCCCGCGGGCTGACCGATTTCATAATGATCACACTCGGCACGGGCGTCGGCTCCGGCGTTGTCTGCGACAGCCATCTCCTGCATGGCCGTCACGGTCTGGCAGGAGAGTTGGGTCATGTCATAGTCCGTCCGGAAGATGGACGCCCCTGCTCCTGCGGACGCAACGGCTGTCTGGAAATGTATGCCTCCGCACGCGGAGTTGTCGCCACGGCCCGGGAGCTGATCGCCAACAGATTCCCCAATTCGCGTCTCGCCTCCATCGCCGAACTGACCCCGCGCGACATCTACCAGGGCGCCATGGCCGGAGACCCCGCGGCCATTGAAACCTGGCGGGAGACCGGGAAAATCCTCGGTGAAGCCTGCGCCCAGTTTGCCGCTTTCTCCTCCCCGCAGGCTTTCATTTTCTTCGGCGGCGTAGCCCGGGCCTTCCCTCTTTTCAAGGATGCGATGATGGAGGCGTTCCGCCGCAACCTTCTCTGCATTTATCACAGATCGCCGGAAATCCGCTTTATCCCATCCTCCCTTTCCGATACAGACACGGCTCTTCTCGGAGCCGCCGCCACAGGCCGAAACCTAATCTGAACTCACCATGAAATCTATTTCTTTTAAATCTTCATCTTTAGCTATCTCCCTCGGAGCATTTCTTTTTTCACTATGCGCCGCGCTCCCCCTGCAAGCAGAGGGTTATGTCGCGTCGCCGGAAGTGAAACAGTCGCAGCGTGAGTTCGCCAACGACCGTTTCGGCATTTTCCTCCATTGGGGAATCTACAGCATGTATGGTCAGGGGGAATGGTATCTCAACTATGGCCCGCGCGCCGATGAGTATGCCAAGGCGGCCGGCGGGTTCTACCCTGTCGGCTTCGATGCCGATGAATGGGCGAAGGCGATCCGGGGCTCCGGGGCGAAGTATATCTGCTTCACAACCCGCCATCATGACGGCTTCTCGATGTGGGACACGGCCCAGAGCGATTACAATATCGTCAAGGCTACCCCTTATGGCCACGATGTGTTGAAAGATCTTTCCGAGGCCTGCGCAGCCAACGACCTCAAGCTTCATCTCTATTACTCCCATATCGACTGGACACGTCCCGACTATCCGCGCGGACGCACCGGCCACACGCCCGACCTCGATTCGACCCGTTACGACTGGCCGGGCTACCGCGCATTCATGGATCGCCAGCTGACTGAGTTGCTGACCAACTACGGCCCGATCCGCGCGATTTGGTTCGATGGATGGTGGGACCACGACGAGGATAAGGTGCCTTTCGATTGGCAGCTTGATTCCCAATATGAGCTCGTCCATTCCCTACAGCCCGGCTGCCTTGTCGGCAACAACCATCATCAGCATCCTTTCCCTGGAGAGGATATCCAGATTTTCGAGCGAGATCTCCCCGGAGAGAATTCAGCCGGGCTTTCCGGACAGGAAATCAGCCGTCTTCCTCTGGAGACTTGCAATACGATGAACGGGATGTGGGGCTACCGTCTTGTCGACACCAACTATAAGGACACGCCGACGCTTATCCATTATCTTGTCCGGACTGCCGGGCTCGGCGCCAACCTCCTTCTCAACATCGGCCCCCGCCCCGACGGGCGACTCCCGGAGCAGGCACTCGAGAGGCTTCGCGACCTCGGGAAGTGGATGGAGACTTATTCCGAAACAATCTACGGCACGGAGGGAGCCGGTTTCAAAGCCGATTGGGGCACGGCCACCCGCCTCCCCGGCCGCACCTTCATCCATATCCTCGCTCCCGAAGGAAAAGATATCCTCATTCCCGGGGAAAAGAATGTCAGCAAGGCGTTCAGCTTCACCGACCCTTCGCAGGCCGTCCGGTTCACGGAATCAGCCGAGGGCGTGACGCTTCATCTGGATGAACTCCCCGACCTCCCCGATTTCGTTGTCGAGCTCAATTATTAGGCTTAGTTGACTAATCAAATGGCTTCATTGACTAATCAATTGGCCTTGTTGACCAATCAATCATCAAACTTTAACGATTTGGAAAATGGCACGGCTTGAGATTTGCACAGGCGACCCCGTTGGCGTCATGGCCGCGGTCGAGGGAGGGGCAGACAGAGTGGAACTTTGCTCCGGATTGGCCGAGGGAGGACTGACCCCATCGGCAGCCACTATCCGCTTTGCATCACGCCGCATCCCGACCAATGTCCTTATCCGTCCCCGGAGTGGCGATTTCATCTATTCGGAGGAGGAGGTGGGCGTGATGTGTGACGACATCGCCTTCGCCCGCAGCTTGGGCGCCCAGGGAATCGTGATAGGTGCGTTATTGCCCGATGGCAGGCTTGACTCGGAGGCGTGCGGCCGGATGCTGTCGTTTGCTCCCGGCGCCGACACAACCCTTCACCGCGCCTTCGATCTTACCCCGGATCCTTACGAGGCGCTGGAGACGGCCATCCGCCTCGGTTTCCGTAGGATCCTGACTTCCGGCCAGGCTCCGACGGCCCTGGAAGGCGCAAGACTGATACGCGAGCTTCATCGCCGCGCTGATGGCCGTATTCTCATCATGGCCGGAGCGGGCGTCACCCCGAAGAATGCGGCGGAGATCCTCGACCTTTCCGAGGCCGACGAGATACATGCCTCCGCCCGTTCACTGCGCCCCGGGGCGATGGAGGCAGGAGGCGCCGTCGCCATGGGCAGCAATGATGCAGCCGATGGGAGCCGCCTCGCAACTGACCCTGACATTGTCAACCGGATCCGACTGGCGATCCGTTAACTTCAACCCCATCTGAGAACCATGAATTATAAAACAATATTGCTGCTTTCCGCAGCCTCCATTTTCTCCTTTTCCGGCACGGCGCGGACAATACTTACCCCGCGAGCGCAGGCCGATTATGAGGCCCGGCGTTTGGCACAGCCTACCATCATCCCGGCCCTTGACAGAGACACGTCAAATTTATCGGCGGAAGAGGGGGAGGCACTCACCTTCCTTTACGCATATATGGCCACGCCCGATGCGCTCGACCGCGATTCCGCTTTCTATCTCCGCAACATCCGCGCCAGCCTGCGCGCCGACCGCGAGATGCCCTGGGGAAGCATGGTCCCCGACCGGGAATGGCGACATTTCGTCTTGCCCGTCCGCGTCAACAATGAGAATCTCGACGAGTCCAGAATGGCATTCTATGACGAACTCGCTCCGCGACTGGCAGGAATGACAATGACCGAGGCCGCGTTGGAGGTCAATCATTGGTGTCACGAAAAAGTGACCTACCAGCCTTCCGACGGACGGACCTCCTCGCCCCTGGCCACAGTAGCCAATGCCCTTGGCCGCTGCGGCGAGGAGTCGACTTTCACAGTAGCCGCCCTCCGAAGCGTGGGGATTCCCGCGCGCCAGGTCTATACACCGCGTTGGGCCCACACAGACGACAACCATGCATGGGTCGAGGTCTGGACCGACGGGGAATGGCATTTCCTGGGTGCGTGCGAGCCGGAGCCACTGCTCGACATGGCCTGGTTTAACGAGCCGGCAGCCCGCGGAATGCTGATGAACACCACCGTCACGGGCGCTTACGACGGCCCCGAAGAGCAACTCGGCCATACCCCGCTGAACACGCGGATCAATGTCACTTCCAATTATGCGCCGGTCCGCACGCTTCAAGTCTTCGTCGAGGATGAGAACGGAAATCCTGTTGAAGAGGCGGAGGTCAATTTCTCCCTTTACAATTATGCCGAGTATTATCCCTTGGCAAAAAAAATCACCGATTCCAATGGCCGGGCCGAACTGATTGCAGGACGCGGAGACCTTCTCGTATGGGCTTCCGACGGCAGGAAGTTCAACCTCGCCAAGGGGGGCGCCGACAACGACACGCTCACGATTCGTCTCGACAAGGATGAGTCTTTCAACGGACGCCTCGACTTCGACCTTGTCCCCCCGAAACCGGGAGGGCGCACTCCCAAGCCCACTCCGGAGCAGATTGCGAACAATGACCTCCGCAAGGCCAGGGAAGACAGTATCCGTCTAAGCTATACCTCCACTTTCCCTACCCCGGAGGAAGCCGAGGCTTTCTGCATCGCGAACGGCTATCCGGCATCGGCCGCGACGTTGCTCGTGAAATCGCGCGGCAACCATCGGCTTATCCGTCAATTCCTCGTTTCGACCCCTGAGGCGTTTAAGGAGCGGGCCGTCAGTCTGCTTTCTGTCATAAATGAGAAGGATCTGCATGACATCACGGCCGATGTCCTTGCCGACCATCTTTCTGCTGATTACGGGGAGGCTCTCAATTCTCCTCTCTTTGCACGCTATATTCTCAATCCGCGCATCGAGCTGGAGATGCTGACCCCATATAAGACGACCCTCTCTTCGCTTTTCACCGAAGTTGAGAAAAACGAGATACGCCGCAATCCCCGTTTGCTCGCCGAACGCATGGCCAGGGATTTTTCCCTTGATTCAATATATAATCCGGGGCGGTTGCGCCAGTCGCCGGCAGAATCATGGCGCAATCTGACTGCCGACGGCCTCAATATGCCGATAGCGTTCGTGGCTGCCTGCCGTAGCCTCGGGATTCCGGCGCGGATAGACGCCGTGAGCGGCGGGACCCAATATGCCGACCCTGACGGCAATTGGCAGGATGTCAGCTTCGCCACCGCTGAAAAAGCTGCGGAAAGTCCGCGGAAGGGTGAGCTTCTTATCCTACATCGAGATGAGGCGGGTTCCCGGACTCCCCGCTACTATTCCCACTTTTCCATTTCGCGCCTCGACAACGGGCTTCCGAGGCTGCTTGAGTTCGGGGATTTTGAACCGGCCGATTCCATCAATGCCCGTCACGAAAGGCTCGCCGAGGGGCAATATGCGCTCACTACGGGCCAGCGTCTCGCCGACGGGACTGTCCTTGCCCGCACAGAAATATTCTCCATCCTTCCCGACCGGAGAAATGATGTTGCGCTTGAGGTCCGTCAGGACAAGACGGCGCTGCAAGTAATCGGCAACCTGGATGCGGAGCTGACCTACCGGCCCCTCGCCGAAGGATCAGAGCGGACTTCAATCCTGGCCACAACGGGGCGTGGCTACTACGTATTAGGGATGGTCAAACCGGGTCACGAGCCGAGTGCCCATTCCCTGAATGATATTGCCGCGGCAGCCGACCAGCTTGCAGCCACCGGCCGGAAGATACTAATCCTCTTCCCCGATGAGGCTTCGGCCGCGAAATTCAATCCGTCGGAATATGGGGCGTTGCCGGGGAATGTCGTGTTCGGCGTCGACGACGGGACAATCGCCTCGGCTCTCCGCGAAGGCCTCGAACTCGTCGATGATCAATTCCCGACTTTTGTCGTGGCTGACTCGTTCAACCGCATCGTCCTTCTCCGCAGGGGTTATACGATAGGCCTCGGCGAACTCCTTCTTGACACTCTCAAACGACTATAAAAGTAAAAAACATCAACTGCTAAAAGTATGAAATATCAACTGCTTCTTCCTGCAGCCCTGTTGCTCGCCGGGCTCGCTTCATGTTCGTCGGAAAATTCTTCCGGGGAGGTTACCCTCACTTACGCTGACGGGCTCCCTCATCCTGACACGCTTTTTGTCGAACATTCCCTGATCAAGGAGATTATCAATGCCAAGGCCCCCGAGGATATCCATACCCAATATGACACGATTCTTTGGGCTGACAATGCCTTCCGGATTCCTGTGGAAAAAGCCGGAGCTGCTTCCTACTCTTTCCGCATCTCCGACCTACCGACGACTGAATCCTTCTTCACGCTCTACACCGAACCGGGAGAGAAGATGGAGATAAAAATCAAGAGTCTTTCGCCGATGACTTTTTCTGCGACAGGGTCGGAGTTGATGGAGGGGATTGCCCTCCTGACAGATTCGATCGCTCCTGTCACGCAGGAGTATGTTACGATAATGGCGAATGAGGATGAGGCGAATGTCGATAAGATCCGTGACGTTGCATCAAAATTTGTCGATGTCAATGTGGCCTTTATCCGCAACAATCCAAAGTCGAAGGCAGCTCCTTATGCGCTGATGCAGGTGTTTGGGGACGACTCATTCACGCAGCTGTTTGAGGGCCTGACGCCAGAAGCGCGGAAGTCGTTGCTATTTCCGTTCGTGGAGCTGCAATATAACCAGTTGAAAGGGGCTGAGGGGATGCAGCAGGAAGCGCCCACGCTGATCAGCAAGGGGGCTGAGGCTCCGTCGTTCACTCTCCCCGACCCGGAAGGGAAGCAGGTATCGCTGGAGGATTTCCGTGGCAAATGGGTAATCCTGGACTTCTGGGGGAGTTGGTGCGGCTGGTGTGTGCGCGGCTTCCCGGCGTTGAAGGAGGCCTATGCGAAATATCATCCCGACGGGCTGGAGATCATCGGCATTGACTGCAGCGACACGGATGAAGAATGGCGCGATGCACTGAAAAAATATGAACTTCCGTGGGTGCAGGTGTTCAACGGCGAAGACCGCAGCCTGCTCCAGGCATACGGCATCAGCAGCTTCCCGACGAAGATGATAATCGATCCGGAAGGGAAAGTGGCGAACGTGACAGTAGGCGAAGACCCGACGTTCTTCACCGCCCTCTCCAACCTCCTGGGGAAATAATAACCTTACCTGCTGACCATTCTCTCCATGCATGAAACTCCAAAAATAAGTTGAACCAAATTTTTTCGCTGATTTCTTTTGGGATATAATAAAAACTCCTAATTTTGCTGCTGAAATGGTTGCTCCGCCATCCAAGAGTGGAGGCACAAGGGAGCATCAAATGGGAATGAGGTGAGATTCCTCGACAGTACCCGCTGCTGTATTTCCCCGCTTATTGTTTGCCCAATTCATCATCCATAATTGAGCGTTGATAAGCAAGGTTTTTCGTAACCGGCCACTGGTCGCAATTAGACTGGGAAGGCGCGAACAAACTGGGATAAGTCAGAAGACCTGCCATTTTCACTTCGTGATTTTCGATTGCGTCCGGCGATGTCAGACAGACTTGTCTATGCCCTCGCAAGCCCGAGAATTCACATTTCGTGCAGTGCGCGGGAGGGCGGCTGTCATGGAAAAATAGCAAATATGCAGTCCGCTCATTTTAGGCATGTTGATTTTACTTATGAAATGGGTAGCCTCTGCTGATTTGCCATTATTACATGATACAAAATTCACTACGAACTCCCGTTGACGAGCTAAAGCATCGTTGACGGGAGTTTGTCTGGAATAGAGGGTCTTTTCGTTGCAAGCCGGTAATTTCACACCATCATTCATCTGCAAACGCAATGAAAATGACCGACTTTTCCAGTCTCTTTCATATTGGCCTCACAGCAGCAAGGAGGTGGGGATTGCTCATGCTCCTGAGCTTCCTTTGCCTATCTGTTCATGCCGCTCCTCCCGAGGCATCCGACACGGCTCAGATTAGAAATCTGGGAGAAGTGACGGTTACAGCCAACAAGCGCCCCCTTGCCACAGCTCAACAACTCTCCGGAGATGAGCTAAAATCCCTTTCATCAACCTCAATTGCGGACGCCTTGAAATATTTTGCAGGCGTTCAGATAAAGGACTATGGGGGATTGGGCGGATTGAAGACGATCAACGTCCGGTCGCTGGGCGCCCAACATGTCGGGGTGTATATAGACGGCATACGAATCACCAACGCCCAAAACGGCACTGTGGATCTGGGGAAATTCTCCCTCTCGACTCTTGAATCGGTGTCGCTATATAATGCCAATAAACTCGACCGATGTCAGTCTGCATCGGAATATGCATCGGGAGCCACCGTCTATCTGCGAACCCGTCGCCCTACAGCCGACACACTCTCGGCAATGGGAGCCATAGGCTCGTTCCACACCTACAAAGGACGGCTCACCGCGCAGCTAAGCCGCAAAGAGTGGAGTGGTTTTATCGATGGGGAATATCTCAACTCCAAGGGGGACTACCCATTCAGGTATAAATCGGAATATGAAGACACGGTAGGCACGCGAAAAAACTCCGATATTGAGTACGGCCGGATAGAAGCAGCGGCATTTTTCAAAGGCTTTTCAACCCACGCCTATTGTTATATCTCTGAGCGAGGAGTGCCGGGAGGGATAGTCAGACGGCTTTCGGACAAATATATCAATGTCGGAAGGGAATGGGATGTCGACTGGTTTGGACAGGCATCCTGGACACATCAATTTTTGGAACACCACCAAGTCCTCTTCAATGCGAAATATACTCAGGAATACCTGCGCTATTGCACGGACTATCCGGAGAATCAAAACACTGCACGAGTCAACAACCATTATTGGCAGAAAGATGCCTTTGCATCGGCGGCATATACGTTTACTCCCTGGCCATGGGCCTGGATCAATGTGGCGTATGATGCCCGCTTGTCATGGCTTAAGGCAGATTTGAAGAATTTTCATTCCGTCAGGCGCCTTGATCAAAAGGCTGTCATTGCCGCTCAGGCAGAATATGCCAATTTCCGGCTTGCGGCATCCCTGCTATATCAGCACTATAAAGATTGGACCCTCACCCACGCAGGGGCGGCCGACCCTCTGAGCAAGCTCACGCCCTCGGTCACTCTCGGCTATTCATCAAGGGGGTTATCGATACGGGCCTGGTATAAACGGATCTTCCGCGTTCCGACGCTCAACGATCTCTATTACACACAAGTCGGCAACCGCAATCTCAAGCCTGAATACACCAAGCAATATAATCTTGGGGCAGAATATCATTATTATGGCTCCGAATGGTCGGCCCATATCCAGGCAGACGGCTATATCAACAAGATTGAAAACCGCATTGTCTGCCTTCCCCTGAAGGGCACCTACTCATGGTCGATGATGAATTACGGTGAAACTTATTGCCGGGGACTTAATGCGACCCTCTCGGCTTATTATACCCCCAATAATTGGAAATTCTCATTCCTGACCTCTCTCACATGGCAACGAGACCTCAACCGCACCAACCCCGAAAGCCCATCCTATAACCGACCTATTTGTTACTCACCGACGCTATCTTATGGAATAACCGGGATTGTAGGGTGGAAATGGCTCACACTCACCGTCTCAGATCTTCATGTGGGCGAGAGGATGTGGTCGTATGCCGATCCTGAGGATGTGTTGAAACCTTACGACAACGTTGACCTTAAATTGACCGCTAATTGGCGACTCCTTACCGCATCCCTTGAAATCAACGACTTATTTGACGTCCAGTATGAGCATGTGCCGCGATACCCCATGCCGGGACGCAGCTTCATGTTTTCCTTTTCCTATGCAATCAAATAACCTAAAAACAGATATATGAATAGATTTCACCACGCTTTGGCCTGCATGGCTCTCTGCTTGGGCTTCGCTATTTCCGCTCGCGCCCAGGAGAAGATAATCCTACTCAATGAAGGCAACTGGCAGGCCGACAACGGGCGGATCACGTACTTTGAAGATGGGAAAGTGGTCAGCAACAAATGGTTCCGCGACATTAACGGCTATAAATTAGGCGATACGCCAAACGATATTATAGCCGTCAATGACCAATTAATTGCTATAGCGATCAACTGGTCGAACATTGTGCAATTCATCACACCCGAAGGAAAAGCAGTAGGGGCAACCGAAGATGTCCCCAACAATCGTAAATTGGCCTCCGACGGCAGTTATGTGTATGTTTCTTCCTACGGACATGAGTGTCGCGTAGGCGAAAGAATCGAGGAATTTGAAAAGGGCTTTGTGGCAAAAATCGATATCAGCTCATTTAAAGTGGTGGGGGTCACCGAAGTGGGTTACGAGCCGGAGGGAATAGCCTTCTACAATGGTTATCTCTTTGTTGCCAATACCGGAGGATATGCTTTTCAGGAGCCGCACGAATATGAAAGGACCGTCAGCATCATTGATGCGGAGACGATGAAGGTTATCCGAAATGTAGACACAGGGCAGATCAATCTTTACGGGAAAATGTCTCAGAGCGGGCAATACCTGTGTATTAATTCGCCGGGTGACTATTACGATATTCAGGCAGCTACGATCATATTTGATTGCGAGGCGGCTCTGGCCGGGAAGCCTGATAACCAATGTTTTGTAAAGCTCGAATATGCCGCGACCTACAATTGCGTAACTCTTGATGGCAGTTTTTATGCCATCGGCTCCCGATATTCCTATTATACAGGAGAATACACTTTCAATTATGTGACCATCAACCCGGCTGAAGTCATGGCCTCGGAAGGGATCATCGGTGTTGACGACAATTTTCCCGGAAATGTGCTTGCCGATATAAAGGAAATCGGAATGCCTTACGGAATATATGTCAACCCTTACACCGGATATATCTACGCCACAGACGCAGGGGGATTTGTGGAAGGTGGACTTCTCTACCAATGGACGCCCGAAGGAAAACTGCTTGGAAAATATGAAGTTTACATTAACCCGGCTCATTTTCTGGCCCTAAAGCCCGATAACTGGCTCGGCGTTGAGTCCACCTCTTTTTCCAAGGCCGATATGGAGAGCCCTCTCTTTAACCTTCAGGGAATGAGAGTCCACTCCCCTCTCGCAGGCCAGATATATCTCCAGAATGGCAAGAAAATTTTATTCAATAAATAACCAAATCATTATGAGACCAAACAAATTTTTAATTCCGCTGGCTCTTATGGTTGTGGCTTTCGGAGCCAATTCCGTTCCAGTCAAGGTGACCATGAACGCCATATCAACGACCATGAGCCTAAAGGAGAAAAACAGTGAAAACCCCGTTGACGTCGGCTCTCCCGTTAATAAGGTTTATGCCTTTGACGCTCCGGAGGGGGAATATGTGCTGACAGCTTATGCCACCGACGGCACAACTGTCAACGGCACCATTGAGCTTGACATTGCCAACAGGTCAGAAACCCAGGAGTTTGTCCTTATCACCAACACCGCTTACGTCTCCAACAAGAACGAGGATGGGACAACATGGTCGGTGGATAATGGGGACTATACTCTTGATGTCATAGTCAATACGCGTGAGGGTGTACGCCAGACCATCACAATCGGCAATAGCACAACCGCGGAACGCAACACGTTCCTCGCCTTCAACGGCAACAGCTACAATGTGGCCTTTATTCCAAGTGACAAACATGTCACTGAAGGATATACCACTCTCTATAAGGGAGGGACATTGACCTTTAATGTCACGGTTTCCGGGAAAATACCTATGGCATCCGA
>CAYZQA010000006.1:66667-68926 GCA_964480745.1 uncultured Sangeribacter sp.
ATGTAGGCGATGAATTTGACGCCCACGCAATGCGAACCTGGGAATTGACCGACAATTCTACCAACAACTATTTCATGGAACCTGATTTCCATTATACAGTGGTTGACCTTGACGGGAAGCCCAGCACTGACGTGATTGAAATCGACAATCAAGACCCCAGCTCTCCCTGGGCGAAGATCAGAGCTATTGGTAACGGAACGGCAATCGTGCTGGTAACTTACGATGCAATAGGCGTCAACTATTATAACGGCGTAAACAAAACTTCCTATCTGGGGGGTGAATACTGGGGCGCCATCTGGCCTGAGAACACCGGCGTCTATGTCGTTACAGTCGGCGAGGCTGCCTCTTCAGCTGTTCCCAATATGCTGATCAATGAAGAATATAACGAGAGCGCCAAGAAACTTGCCGGCAACTATGTCGATGCCGAACACGATGTGTTCTATTATCTTGACTCCCAAGAGGGAGCCTACTATACTTTTTCCCCGCTGGATGCAGCTGACGTTACAATAGCCTATCCTTCAATTGGAGAGAACCGCGTGAGTTATACGGGATTTTCCAATTCGGGCGTTACGAAAAATAACGACGGCTCATATACATTGTTGTTAAAAGAAGGGCGACAGATCGTCAAAGTGTCCGACGTTTCCGGGCGGGCCGCATATCAGGTGATGACAGCAAAAAAATGTCACCTTGATATTACCAATACAAGCCGTCCGGGAAGCAGGACGTTCCAACCCGGGGATAAAATAACCCTGCAATATTCAGGTCTGTTCCATCCTGCCAATAAGCTTGCCGGCATTTACAACATGTCGGCCTACGTAACCTATAACGGCATTCCTAACGGCACATCCCTGATTCTCGGCTCCGGGCAATACACCTTCGGATCGGCAGCCTCGGCACAGGCTGTCACTGTCGCCATTCCTCTCGATCATGACGTGACTGCCCAGCCTGAACTTGTTATGGACAAAGGCGTAATACAAGTGAACGGTTACGGAGACCCGATTGGCAATCACCGCACAATCAGCCCGGTGGCGGGACGCTCTCCCAATTTCACAGCTGTCGCACACAAGACATATTTCGGAGCAATACCGGATATTCACATTCCTCTTTCGGCTTATAAGACATTCGATATCCGCATGGCTTGCAACGTTCCGGATGCCGACATTACCGTCACCTTCGAGGAGCAGGAGATAGAGCCCAACGAGGAAGGAGTCTATAGCGGCACGTTCGGCAATTATGACGTGACAGCCGTAAAAGATGGTTACCGCTGCTATCGTCACACCTTCTCGATTGACGATAATGCCGAGGGCATGCAGACTTTCAACATCAAAATGGAACCATTAGGCAACGGCTGGGACGGAATCACCCTCACTCAACCTGAAGAGAAAGATGGCGTGTATCAGATATCCAATGGAGCCGAACTTGCATGGCTCGCAAGCCACGTCAATAATGGCAACGCGGTTGCAAATGCGTGCCTGATTTCCGACATCGACCTTGCTAATTATGAGTGGACTCCCATCGGCATGTCGGCGGCAAAATACTATGGCGGCAGATTCGATGGTAACGGGCATAAGATCGAGGGCCTCTATATCAATAACACTGCCGGCACGTATCAGGCTCTCTTCGGAGTCATAAAGGAGGCCACCGTATGCGACTTCTCGCTTTATGGCTCTGTAACTGCCAAACAATATGTGGCAGGCATAGTCGCCTCCATTCAAAACGATGCCAACGTTGATCGTTGCGGAAACTATGCGGATGTCAAGGGCTCAAGCACATACGTCGGAGGCGTTAGCTCCACACTCTTTGCGGCAACCTCATCAGTCACCAACAGCTTCAATGCAGGCAAAGTCTCAGGCACGACCAACTGTGGCGGTGTTGTGGGCTATAATCAGGCTCTGGCTGTCATGAATAGAGTGTTCAATGTTGGGGAGGTGACCGGCACTGCTGTCGGAGCTTGCATAGGAGGCGCGACCGCCAAGACCAATATATCGGAGGCTTATGCTATCGTCGCATATCAGATTACGGATGGACAGACCCTGGTCTCTCCCGAGCAGATGGTCACGGGCGAAATAGCATGGCTTCTCGGCGAGCCTTTCGGCCAGACAATTGGAGCCGATTCTCATCCCGTGATTAATGGGGAGAATGTGTTCAAGGTTATTTACACGGTTATCAATGGCCAGAAATCCACTGCAGAGCCAACGGCCACCCTCTATACCAATGCAGTTCTCCCGAGCGAGCTCAATGGAGAGCAAGTCAATTGGT
>CAYZQA010000007.1:0-49564 GCA_964480745.1 uncultured Sangeribacter sp.
AGGGTTGCAAACCCTCCGCTACTTATTTTTTTGGCTGGGGTTACAAACCCCCAGCGACTGAAGGGTTGCGGGTTAGTGGGCGTGGTGGTGATGCTTGGCGGCTTGTTTGCGGGCCTTCTGGACTTGCTTGCGATGTTTCTTTGCGGCTTTGCGCGCTTTTTTGTGGGCCTTCTTAGCGGCCTTGACATGCTGGCGATGGCAATGCTCGCAGTAGTGGCCGTAGGGATGGAACCATCCGCGGGCATCCGTGTAGCCGTCATCCTGATAGGAGACTGAGCCGACGGGAGTGTTGACTGTGACGGTCTTTGTTGCGAAGGAGACGGGCGCCAGTAGAACGGCGCAGACGAGAGTGAGGATAAGCTTTTTCATAGCGTCGTGGTGTTTGAGTTTAATTAGGAATGAAAAATTCCGGCGCCTTGGAATTTTAATGGTTTGACATATTCGCTCGTTGGCGGTTTAAAATTCAAACAGCCGGTTTAAAATTCAAACAATAGAAGCGGGGATAGTGTTTAGAGGATGAGAGGGAGCAATCTTTCTCCATATTGTGAAAAACACTACCGAAATGCGACTTCCACTATCCATATCCATATCGCTCACCCTTCTGTCGGCAGTCTTGCTCGGCGGAGGGAAAGCTTACGCACTGGAAAAAACCGACACGGCTGCGCTTTACTTCCATCAGGGCCATTCCGACTTCGACTACGAATATCATCTCAACGGAGGGAGCATCGACAAAGCCGTAGGAAAAATATCAGAAATAATGGAGGATTCTCTTCTCCGTTTCCACGGATTGCGGATAAGCGGAGCTGCATCGCCGGAAGGAAGCGTTGCGATCAACCGTCGGCTCTCCCATCAGCGCGCGGAGCGGCTGATCGATTGCATCGGCGCGTATTATGAGATTCCTGACTCCCTGACATCCTTTGAATTCAAGGGCCGCGACTGGGAAGGACTGCGCCGGCTGGTTGCGGACGACATGAATGTACCGGACCGCGCGGAAGTGCTCGCGACAATAGATGAAATAATCGCCGCCACTCCGGAAGGGGAGGAGCGGGATCATTCCGGCAACCTGGCCCGTCTGAAAAAAGTCGGGACCGGGGAAGCCTACGCTTACATGTATAAAAATCTATTCCCCCGGCTTCGGAAATCGGAAGTATTGATCGATTACTGGATGGGAATGCCGGTATATAACGGCCTGCCTCAGGTAGGGAAGGCGGAGCTGCCGGGTTTGCCGACGATGATCGGCGGGTTGACGCCTGAAAGGGTCAGGAAGCCCTTCTACATGTCGTTGAAGACCAACCTTCTCTATGACCTCGCCGCAATCCCGGCGATCGGCGCGGAATTCTATCTGGGCAAGAACCTCTCGCTTGCGGCCAACTGGGAATATGGCTGGTGGGACACGGATCGTCTTCATCGCTACTGGCGCGCCTACGGAGGCGACCTGGGGCTGCGATGGTGGTTCGGACGCGCCGCGCACGACAAACCGCTCACGGGCCATCATGTCGGCATCTACGGCGGGGTCGTCACCTATGACTTCGAATGGGGCGGCACGGGCTACATGGGAGGAAAGCCGGGCCATACGCTTTGGGACCGCTGCATGAAGATAGCGGGCCTCGAATATGGCTACTCCCTGCCAATCGCCCGTCGGCTCAACCTTGACTTCACTATCGGGATAGGATATATGGGTGGAAAATATGTGAAATATCATCCGGAAGGGAAATGGTATGTATGGGACTCGACCCACCAGCTCCATTGGTTCGGACCCACAAAGGCTGAAATCTCGCTTGTCTGGCTGATCGGCTACGGCAATGAAAACAGGAAAGGAGGGAGGAGATGAATAAGCTGATAATCGCGGCCATAGCCGCAGTGGGCGTCATGGCCCTCACGGGCTGCCGCCACAAAGATCTGATCTTTGAGGACCTCAGCGAGCGGGAAGTCGACATAGTCTTCGATTGGCGAAACGCCCCGGATGCGGACCCCGCCTCGATGGAGGCCGTCATGTATCGGACAGACGGTGCGGACTATTACCGTTACATACTCCCGGGCCGCGACGGGGGGAGGGTCAACATTGCCTCGGGCGGATACATGGGTCTGGCCACAAACAGCGACAACATCGACTGGGCCGTAATCAAGCATAAGGAGGACCCGGATAACTTCGAGACGCAGACGAGGGACGCGACCATGTTGAGCGCGAGCCAGATAAAGCTTCACTCCCTGCCGCGTGCCCAGGGCACGGAAGAGGAACGGATCGCCATGGCGCCGGGGATGATGTGGAGCGCACGTCGCGACGAGGTCACGATCAAGGAGGCGCCCGGAATTACGCGGGTCGTGTTCTATCCCTCGGAGGCGGTTTGCCATTACACGGTCGACATCTATGACGTAAAGAACATCAGCGCCCTTGCCGGGTCGCAGCTTGACGCGACACTATCCGGCATGGCGGAAGGCTTCCTTCATAATAAGGGGACGGCGACCGACAATGTGGTCACTATGCCTTTTACGCTTGACTCCAACTCAAAAGAAAACTCCTTGCATGGGGAATTCCTCACATTCGGGGAAACTCCATCGGGAACTCACCCACATATAATGACGGTCTACGCGCTGCTTGACGACGGCTCGAAACGCTATTATGCGTTCGACGTCACGAAACAGGTGAGCGACGCAGCGGATCCGAAGCATGTCCACATCGTTGTCCGCGGCCTTGAGATCCCGGAGACGGTCCATGGAGGGGGAGGATTGTTGCCGACTGTTGACGACTGGCAGGAAACGGATATAGACCTTGACATGGGGACATAACGCGGCATTCCGCAGGTCAGAAAATAAGGCCATAAAAATTGTGAGACGGGGTCTAACAAATCCAATCCCCTATTGTTATAGTTTTAAAACGAAAAATAAAAAATATCAAAAACGCCATACTATGAAAAAGACACTTATGCTTGCAGGCCTCGCCGCTCTGGCGCTGACCTCATGTTCGAAAGATGAGACAGTGGAGATCCCGAAGGGGGAAGCAATCGCGTTCCGTCCCGCCATGACGAGGGCAGACGAAATCACAAACGCCAACCTGAACTCGATCACAGTCTCAGGCTTCCTGAACGACCAGCTTTTCATCAACAAGGAGGTCTACAGCAGAGGCTCGAACGACATCTTCACGTCGGCCAACGAATACTACTGGCCCGGCGACGACACGCCGGTCACGTTCTACTCCTATGCTCCGGCCGAGCCGGGCGGGACAGTGACCTTGACTGCCGATACGAAGGAAGTCTCCAACTTCTCGCCTGTCAGCGACATCGCCTCGCAGATCGACTTCATCACGGCCACCAACACGGGTCGCAAATCGGTCAACGAAGCCACAGGGCTTGCCCTCAACTTCGGCCACCGTCTGGCCCAGATTGAAGTTCGCGCAAAGACTGACAACACGACCTACACATATAAGGTGACTGGCGTCAGAATCGGCCGACCTGTATCGACCGGTACGTTCGGCTTCGATTCGAATGCGTGGACGCTCGGCACGTCGAAAGCCGACTATGAAACAACCTACACAACCCCGATCACACTCGGTTCGACGGCACAGAATGTGATGGGCGACGCCGGCAACGCTATGCTTCTCCCGCAGCAGCTTGTGGCCTGGAATCCGGAGACCGACGGAGCAAACTCCTCGGAGGGTGCTTATATCTCCATCCAGCTTCAGATCACAACGACTGAAACAGGCGTCCAGGTCTATCCTTTCCCCTCGAACGGCGAATGCCAGTGGGCCGCAGTCGGAATCAAGACCAACTGGGAAGCCGGCAACCGATATGTCTACACGCTTGACCTGACCCACGGTGCAGGCTATGTCGACCCGAAGAACCCGAATCCCGGTACGCCGGTGCTTGGCGGCCCGATCACGTTCACGGTCAATGTTGAGCCTTGGGTTGAGACGGCAGTCGACCAGCCGTTTGACACGGGTTCGGAACAGAGCAAATAATCACGGATCAAAAAATAAAATCTGCGACGTATGAGAACGGAGAAGGTCATAATGATGGTATTCGGGGCAGGTCTGCTTGCCGCGGGCTGCACCGACGACCGATTGGAAACAAATCTCAAGGGAGACCGGATCTACTTCTCAGCGGTCGTGGAAAATGAATGGCAGCCGGGCTCGGAAACGCGCTCGGCTGCTCCCGCTCCCCACCGTCTGCCGACCGCGCGTCTGGAAGGGGCGGAGCTCTATATGGTTCCGCGCGTGGAAGCTCCGACAGAGAAAGGAAAGACGCGCGGGGCGGCCGTCACGGCTGACAATCTGGAGAACTTCGGAGTGTTTGCCACGCTTGACCCTGCCGGGACGCAAACGGCCTTCTACATGGAGAATGTGGAGGTCACGCAAGCGTCAGGCTGGAGCCCTGCGGAAGAATTTCTCTGGCCCGGCACAGGGGGGCTGCGTTTTGTTGCCTACTCTCCTTATTGCGACGCCACTTCCACAGAAGGAATCACGGCGCCTCCGGCGCGTAACAGCGAGGGCAATTTGACGCTTAACTATACAATCCCACAGGAAGTTGAATCCCAAACAGACTTACTCTTGGCCGCGCCGGTGACGGCGAGCGCATCGCCTTGCAACCTGACTTTCTCCCATGCCCTGACGGGGGTGAGGTTCGCCGCGGGCAAAGAATTGTCGCCATGCACGGTGAAGAGCATCGCCATCAGCGGCGTCGCCAGCGGAGGCACGCTCTCAATTGAAGATGCGTCCTGGACACTTTCCTCCACCACCGGAAGCTATTCCATAGACCCTGAGCAGACCCTCGAATCGGCGTCAGGAAGCAACTATGTGGCCCAAGGGACAGCCATAGGCAATACCGACCAGATCTTCATGCTGCTTCCGGGATCGCAACCGGAGGAGGCAAAAGTGGAGATTGTCATTGACTTCAACGGCACGCCGACGACTCTCACCGGTTCAATTTCCGGTCATGAATGGAGGGCCGGGGAAACCGTTGTCTATAACATATCGGCAACCGCTGACAATCCGGAGCTTATCCTTGAACTTACAGACAGCGAAGGAAATAAGGTAACGAGCCTTGAGACTCCCTATACCGGAGCCACGGACTCCTTCAGCGTCAGGAGTTATTATTCCGACGGGAAAGGGGGGATGGACCCTGTGGAATGGAGCGCGACTCTGCTTGCAGCCGACGGGAGCACCCTGACGGCAGCCCCTTACTGGATCACCTCCTTCACGGACTCGGGCACGGACGAAACGGCCGGGACGTTAGTCACCGACCTCACGAACCCGACGTTCCAGGCCATGTCGTCGCATACCAAGGCATTGCGCGATGCGTCTGACATAAATACGACCTCGGGTCAGAGCCCCTATAACCTTGCCTCAGCGACAGGAGGAAGCAGCGTTGAGAACACTGCCAACACGTATGTCATCAACGCGCCCGGAGAATATTCGCTTCCGCTCGTATACGGCAACAGTATTAAGGGAGGGGCAACCAACAGCGCGGCTTATATCTCGACTTTGTCGCAGACCACGGCCCATAAGAAGCAGGCATTGTTCCATTTCATCAATCATCTCGGCAACGAGATTTCCGATCCGTACATATACAACAACTCGGGATGCACCCCGGCGTCGGCCGCGCTTGTCTGGGAAGACCGTGTAGGCTTAATACGCAATGTGCGCCTGTCGGAAGATGGCAAGAATCTGCTGTTCACAGTCCCGGCGGAGGCAATCCGGCAGGGGAATGCCGTTGTCGGGGTTGAGGATGCTTCTGGGACGACAATGTGGAGCTGGCAGCTATGGGTCACGGATTTCCGTCCGGGCCAGACGTGGGATGCGGTCCCCGGTCAAGATGCCTCGGGGGCAACGAGGACCTACAATCTTTCCCCGGCCAACTTGGGGCGCTTATATGGCGGGGATGTGACGGACTTCCCGCAGCAGGAGCTGACCCTACGGTTCACGCAAAAGAACGTCCCTGCGGGGATGGAGCCGTTGACTGTTGATGTCCCGGTTGTCCAGACCGCAAAGACAGTGACGACAGACGATAGCTACACTTATTATCAGTGGGGCAGGAAAGACCCGATGGGATCCGGTCTGAGCGTTCATTATAACACGGCTCACCAGGAGATTTCCGGGAAAACGCTTCCGACTATGGCATTCGGAACGACCCATCTTGCCAATATAGAAGCCACAATAAAGAATCCGGGGACATTTGCGACGGCCTCTGAGGCGGAACTCAAGAAGCTAAGTCCGTTCTACTGCAATCTCTGGAGCATCAACAATGCTGCGGCCTCTACGAGCGCATTGCAGCCTGACAATGTCAAGACGGTTTATGACCCCTGTCCGGTCGGGATGAAAGTTCCGGAAGGAAACTCCTTCCATGCGCTTTCCGGGCTTCCGACGAGCTATGACTCATCTACTAAGGAAATTACCATTACCCTTTCGGACGGGACAAAGATTGTCAGCCCGGCGCTTGGCTACCGACAGTACTCCGGATCTTTGTCGGGGACGGATGGAGTGGTCCAATGGTGGACAGCGATGGCCGGTGGTCCGACGCGGGCGATCTATCTTCCTTTGGATGATAAGGGGACTGTCAGAGACCTGGTTATTTTCGATGTGACGTTCGGTTTCTCGGTGCGCCCCATGCAGGAATAATTCTATTTCAGTTTTGCCAGACTACACAATTGCGGGGACGAGCCAGCGGGCCATCACGTAGCCTCCGCCAAGAAGCCATGCCCAGAGGATGGCGGCGAGGAGGAAGGGTTTGGCGCCGGCTTTCTTGAATTTGTCGAAACTCGTTTCGGCTCCAAGGGCAGCCATGGCCATCGTGAGCAGGAATGTGTCGAATTCGTTGATCCAGGCCACGAGCCCTTCCGGTAGGAGATTGAGCGAGTTGAAGGCGATGACGACAAGGAATCCGACGGCAAACCATGGCACGGCAACTTTCCCTTTTTCAGCCGACGTTTCGCCGGAGCGGCGAAGCCGGGCAGCGGCCCACCATCCCAAGATTATCAAGACTGGGACAAGGAGCATGACGCGGATCATTTTGACAATGATCGCGATGTTGGCGATTTCCTCGCCCATGGCGTTGCCGGCGCCGACTGCGTGGGCCACTTCATGGAGCGTCGAGCCGGAGTAGATTCCCATTTCTGCGGGGGAGAGGCCGAGCATTCCTGTGCGGTAAGCGGCGGGATAGACAAACATAGCTATTGTGCCGAAGATGACGACTGTGGCGACGGCGACGGCGGTCTTGTAGGGTTTTGTGCGGAGGGTTGCTTCGGCTCCGAGCACTGCGGCTGCGCCGCATATTCCGCTGCCTACGGATGTCAGCAGAGCGATGTCGCGGTCCATCTTGAGCAGCCGGCCGATCCAGACGCCGCCGAGGATTGTGATGGCAACGACAATGCAGTCAACGATGATGGCGGCGAGGCCGACTTCGACTACGTTCTGGAAAGTGAGACGGAAACCATAGAGGATGATTCCGAGTCGAAGCACTTTCTTGGAGCATAGCTGGATTCCAGGCGCCCAGGTCTCGGGGAGGTGGCTGCGGAGGGAGTTTGCGTAGGCCATACCGAGGACGATACCGATGATGAGCGGAGAAAAAGAGAGGTCGCGCATCAATTGCCACTGGGCGATAAAGAAAGAGGCGCAGGCGAAGAGCGCCATGAACAGGACGCCATGGTAGACGCCGGCCTTATTTGACTTGATCATTTCAGAGATGGGTTATATTCGAGTATTTCATTGTAATAACGCCGACTTATCCAACATATTGGATTCAACGACGGAAAGGATTAAGGCGTATTGGGATTTAATTGTTAACTTTGTAACAGATTTTTAGTGTAAAAGATAAAGAAATGGTAGAGATTGGAACGCCGTGGAGTGCGAGCGGGCGAAAGGCGCTGCTTTTGGGCAGCGGAGAGCTTGGAAAGGAAGTGACTATCGAGTTGCAGCGTTATGGAGTCGTTGTCGTGGCTTGCGACAAGTATGCCGACGCGCCCGCAATGTTGGTGGCCAATAAGGCAATCGTGGTTTCTATGCTTGACGGGGAGGCCCTTCGCCGTATTGTCGAGGAAGAGAAACCGGATTATATTATCCCCGAGATCGAGGCTATCGCGACTCCTACGTTGGTGGCCCTTGAAAAGGAGGGCTGGAACGTTGTCCCGACAGCCAAGGCCACATTCACGACGATGAACCGCAAAGAGATCCGACGCCTTGCAGCCGAAGAACTGAGCCTGCCGACATCGCGCTATGAATTTGCCGCCACGAAGGAGGAATTCTTAGGGGCGGTGGAGCGGATCGGGTTGCCCTGCGTAGTGAAACCCGTGATGAGTTCCAGCGGCCATGGCCAGAGCCTTGTCCGGAAACCGGAAGAGATCGAAGAAGCCTGGCGCGAGGCGCAGGAAGGCGGACGCGCCGGCGGAGGAGAAGTGATAGTCGAAGGATTTGTAGACTTCGACTATGAGATCACGCTCCTAACTGTCCGTCACATCGGGGGGACATCCTTCTGCGAACCGATCGGCCATTATCAGAAAGATGGCGACTATCGCAGGAGCTGGCAGCCGCAGCCGATGTCTGCGGAGGCCATTGCCAAGGCGCGTGAAATCGCGGGGAAGGTAACGGAAGCGCTCGGCGGTCGCGGGATCTTCGGCGTTGAATTGTTTGTGAAGGGGGATGAGGTCATATTCTCGGAAGTGTCGCCGCGACCGCACGACACGGGGATGGTCACGATGATCTCGCAGCACCTGTCGGAATTTGCGCTTCATGTCCGCGCACTGCTTGGGCTGCCGATTCCCGAGATCCGTTTTTACGGTCCGTCGGCATCCTACGCCCTTCTGGCGGAAGGAGATTCGCGGGAGATAGTATTCTCCGGAATGGAGGAAGCCTTGGCCATTCCCGGCACAGACATGCGAATCTTCGGCAAGCCGGAAGTAAAGGGACATCGCCGGATGGGCGTCATGCTTGCCACGGCGCCGACCGTAGAGGAAGCCTGCGACAAAGTCGACGCAGCAGCCTCCTGCATCCGCATCGAATGCCGGTAATGGCTTATAAACTCAAATGAGAGTAAATTAGAACGGTTAAAAAGGAGTAGAGATGGAAGTAAGGAAATATCCTGTGGGGATTCAATCATTTCCCAAACTTAGGGAAAACGGATATATTTATGTCGATAAGACCGCGCTGATAGCGTCGCTTGTCAGTGAGCATGGGCATTACTTTCTGAGCCGGCCACGCCGGTTTGGGAAGAGCCTGTTGCTCTCGACAATCCATGCCTATTTTGCAGGGGATAGGGAATTGTTCCGAGATCTTGCCATTGATGGGCTGGATATTGAATGGGAAAAGTTCCCTGTCTTGCATTTTGATTT
Organism: uncultured Sangeribacter sp.; assembly: GCA_964480745.1. Classification (GTDB taxonomy): domain Bacteria; phylum Bacteroidota; class Bacteroidia; order Bacteroidales; family Muribaculaceae; genus Lepagella. Next base: position 9,316 of record CAYZQA010000007.1, read on the forward strand.
GAATTCGGCAAATTATGCCGAGGAGGATGCATTGGAATCCCTTCTGGATGCCATACTCAGAAACTATGAGGCAGAATATGGTTGCGAGGCGGGGAATTTGGCGGTATCCCAAAGGTTTGGCAACGTAATCCGTAGTGCGCGGAGGCAAAAGGGGAGAAGTGTGGTGATACTTGTCGATGAATATGACAAGCCGCTGCTGGGAAACGAAAATAATCCCAGATTATTCGAAAAGAATCAGGAGGTTCTGAAGGGTTTCTTCGGAAATCTGAAGAGCGAGGATGGAAACATTCGGTTTTCGATGCTCACCGGGGTTGCCCGTTTCAATAAGGTTAGCGTGTTTTCTGATCTGAACAATCTGGATGACATATCATTGACAGCTGCCTACAATGAAATCTGCGGCATAACGGAAGCCGAGTTGAAAGAATATTTCAGTTTTGGGATAGGACAATTGGCGGCTGACCGTGGGGAAACGCCCGCACAGACGATAGAGGAATTGAGGACATATTATGATGGCTATCTATTCTCTCGTCAAGGAAACCGCCTTTACAATCCCTTCAGCTTGTTGATGGCCTTAAGGAATAGGGAGATAGAACCTTATTGGTTTGAGACCGGCACTCCTACCTTTCTTGCCCGCAGAGTGAAGGAAAGCGGGATTAATCTTGAAAGATTAAATGGGATCGTTGCGGACAGGGAGAAACTTACTTCTGTTGGTCTTGGGTCGGAAGATATGACGGGTCTGATGTTCCAGACAGGATATCTGACGATTGATCATTATGAAAAGGAGCGGCAGCGATATGTTCTGCGATTTCCTAATCGGGAGGTGGAAATCGGATTCGCACGAAATCTGTTAAGGCTGTATGCGCCCGAAACGGCTGTTACGGACTCCCGGTTCAGCTTCTCCAATTTTCAGGATGACCTCTATGAGGGGCGACCGGATCGGTTTATGGAGCGTCTTGGAACGATGATGAAGAATATGCCTTACGAACATCATGGGGAATGGGCATATCAGAATCTTGTCTACTTGCTGTGTACGTTAGTGGGGAGCAACGTGAATCTGGAACGTCACAGCTATCTGGGTCGCAGTGACCTTGAAGTCAGCACTCCTCGGTTTAACTATATTTTTGAATTTAAATTTAACGGTAGGCCGGAAGAAGCCCTCGCCCAGATAAAAGAGCGGGATTATGCCGGAAGATTGGCTTTCGAAGGGAAGAAAACCTTCCTTATCGGAGCGAATTTCTCGGACAAGAAGCCCCATCGAGGTCTCGCCGGCTATATCATTGAGGAGATATGAGATATATGGATAAGGGTGACAGAACCGATTTCAAGAGTCTAACAGAATTGGAGGATTCCCTGGCCTCTCGTATAGAGGAGGGGTTGCGGGAGATGAAAATCATAGAAGATGGAAAATTGTCCTCTAAATCTGCCAGAGCATTTTTAGATGAGATTTGAAGAAAGTTTGGGTTAATATAAAAATCCCGTGGGAATGTTATAGCAGGTTCAACGTATGAACGATTTTAGGATGAACGATGGAAATTCCTTTGCTTAGTCATATACTCCGGTTTGCTCCTTCGCTCACAGTCAAAATCCCTCCCAGTTAGCGATCCCGGAAGCCGTGATATTTTATTAGACGGGGTCTTAGGCTTGCTGTGTTCGAGCACTTTGCACTAAATTTGGGGTATTCTTGGAATTGTTATCATAGTTTTTGCCCACGGATCAAAGGCTTACTTCTGTGGCTTTGATGGTCACTGAATGCAGTATTCCATTTTGACCATAAGCCTATTTCATTGGTATCAACCATGATTCCCGAAATATACTTATGCAGAAAAATCTTTAATCCATTGCGACATAATATTAATGCAAAAGAAGTTTAAACGACTAAAGGATATTATCGGAAATATAAAAGAGAAGATTTATTTTTTTTGAGGTATAAAATAAATTCTTTAAATTTGCATCGTCAACCATTCTGTTGACAGACATATTAATAAGAAGCGTTTATCAACGCTCATTTGACAAACAGAAATCTGGAAAATTTCAATCGAGGTCAAATGAAGCAGTGATGGATGCCTTTCGTTGGTGTATATCTGCATGATATCCACATAACTTGCGTGAGGCTCTAACTGCTCGTTTCATCTCGAAAGGCATTCCAGAGCCTCTGTTTGTGAGACGAGTAGAAGATACAGGCTCTCACGCTTTTTTTTCTAACCTAACGCCAACGAGGGGAGCCCGAGGCACGACAGTAAAATAACTTGATGAAACAAACTTGCCTTCGAAGGTTGAGTTGGCTTATGGGTGTCGCACTGTTCACATGTTTCCTTTGCAAAGCTGAAAAGATAGTGCCCTGCCTCATTTTTTCCGGGAATGCTGAGACTGAGCATTGCATTGACCTTGCCAAACTCAACAGAATTACCTTCGGTCACAACTCGATGGTCATTTCTTCTTCAAGAGAAGACGATGACTCATCTGTTGAATTGTTATATTCTCTTTATCATCATCTTGAGGTCAGAGATGCTGAACCTTCAAATATCGATGTTGGTCTTGAGACGATAGATGCAGAGTCGGGGTCGCGGTTATATTTTGATTCGCAGTCCAGGCTTCTATATCTTCAATCTTCATCTGATTCGGAATTCTCCATAGGTATATTTGATTTGGAAGGCAAGCTATTGTTGAAATCCGAATTGAAAGATGGGGACTCCTTACCACTTGAGACTCTTGATCCCGGCATCTATATTGCCATTGCAAGCGACAGCAAGATTAAGATTGACCTTAAATTCATATTTAACTAACTACTAACTCACCATAATCATGAAATCTATAAAGAAAACATCGATAATAATAACCTTTCTTTCTCTGATTGTCTCCTTAAGTTTTGCGGAGCAGGATAAAGTCCTCCAGATATTCAGGAATGGAGAGGTAATCAGTGAATATTCCATTGATGAAATTGATTATATAGAAGTAAATGATCTTGTTCAAGCACCCACAGATGTTAATGCGTCTGTGATAGACAATCAAATCACCATCAGATGGAATCCTGTTGAGGGAGCGACATATAACATTTATCGTTCGCCTGATAATGTAAATTTCGCATTACTTGCTTCCAAACTTACCGAAACAACCTACGCTGACACGAACCCTCTGCGTGGTTCAAACTTCTATCGAGTTAAAGCTGTGGTCGGTGATGTGGAAAGCGGTTATACTTCTTCTGCGGCTGCCACACTTACAAGTTCCGAATTAGAAAATGGGATATATCTTGGACTCACAGGATTCAATCAGGCTCTTTATGAGTATCCCGTTCTTCAACTTACCGAAAACTCCGTTGACGGTTTCCGCAATTTTGTTGATGGTCTCACCATGAAGAATGGTACGCTGCTTTACTATTCCGTAGACCAAGCATTAAACACAATGCAATCAACAGAATTACCATCAGATATTACTACAGCAGCTATTGTCACTTTTACCGATGGTCTGGATCAGGGCTCATTTATGATGGAAGGAGTATCTTATGATGATGAAATGGCTTATCTTGATGCTCTAAACCTCCGCATTAAGACTGAAACGATTTCAGGACAACCCATTACAGCATATTCTATCGGTATACGAGGTAAAGACGTCAGCGACATCAATATGTTCCGCACCAACCTTGCTAAACTTGCATCTTCAACAGACAACGCTACTGAGGTTACAAGCATGGCAGAAGTGAATGCAAAATTCAAGGAAATTGCCGAGCAACTCTCTCAAAGCAATTATATACAGACCATCAATCTTAAAATGCCGGGACTTTCCAACGGCACTCGTGTTAGATTTACCTTTGACAACGTTAATGCCGCTAATAAATCACAAATCTATATTGAGGGTAAATTTAACTTGAAAGACAAGTCGCTTGAAGAAGTTCAGTATGTGGGCTTAACTTCAACCTCAGGCACAACTGTCAAGGGTAAGGTAGATGGTATTTTCGTAAATTTTACTTTTGATGGCGTTCATACTGATAACAATATATTAATTAAGAGCGAATTTACGGATGAATGGACTTATATCCCCTCAAACGATACATGGCAAATAAACTCCGAGTTTGATAAAACCGAAAACTCAGACATCGTTACTGAATGTAGTTCTGCTGTTATTATGCTTGTTCTTGACTGTTCAAGCTCCCTCGCTAATGATTTTATCAAAGCACAGACCAACGCAAATGACTTTATTAGCACGCTGTATCAAGCAGTAGGAGGAACCGAAAATCCAGGAGAGAACGAAGAAACTATCTATTCGACTACTCCTACAGACTTATCATTGGCAATTTGGAAAGATGGGACTCGTTACTATCTTACACATGAACAATACAGAAATGCCAATCTAAACAATATAATTGTCGAAGGCCTTACTATTATTGGTGGGGGAGAAAGTTTCATATTATCTCTTAACGACATACAAACGGATCCAATATTCACGCTATCTACTGCAAAGGAATTATACGGAGTTATTTTGCCTACTCAAAATCAAGGTAAAATAATAAGTGCCCGCTGGACTGATATTAACAATGCATTATATTCATTCGGTGGGAGTAAATTAGTTGGAGGAGAAAGCCATTCGTATTATACTTCATCAACAACCTATAGTAGTGGTTCTTATTACCCATGGGAGTCCGTAATATTTGGCTCAGGAGGCAGTCTGAGTACAAGTAAAGATACTCCATATATTAGAGGTGTTTATTCTACAAATCATTCAGCCCCTATTGTATGGACGGATCCAGATGATCTAAAATTGTCGGTTATAATGAATGGTGAAAGAGTGTATTTAAATAAAAATGAATACTCACAAAATATCTCCAATATAGAAACCGTTGAAGGCGTATTAATAATTGCCGCAGGTGAAAAATTTATTATTTCTCTAAATGATGCGCAATCAACCAGTATATCAAATGTTTCAACTGCTAAACAATTATATCTAGATGTAATGCCTACTCAAAATCAAGGTAAAATAATCAGTGCCCGCTGGACTGATATTAACAATGCATTACATTCATTCGGTGGTGGTAAATTGGTTGGAGGAGAAAGCCATTCGTATTATACTTCATCAACAACCTATAGTAGTGGTGATTATTACCCATGGGGGGCTGTAATATATGGTTCAGGTGGCAGTCTGAGTACAAGTATAGATGCTCCATATATAAGAGGTGTAATAACACTACAATAATTGGCGCCTTTCGCTTATGCACTAAGTCCATACTACTTAGAAATAAGTCTCAGTAGTATGGACTCTTTACTTTATTATTCTTTAGTTTAATCGCCTTTGGTGCTTCGCTCGGCGAAGAATCAAGACTAAGGTCTTGGCCCAAAAGACGTTTACTTTAAAGTTCTGTTTCTACCCAAAGATTAATGAGTCCAACTTCGTGAAAATAGAAGGTGGACTTCATTTGTGTTTGTGAAAGTCTCATTATTGTGTAGAGTTATCGGTATGATATAAAGGCTAAATGAATCATAAATTTATGGTTGATTTGATGGTGAATAGAAACTATTCTGGATTGAGGTTGGGCGCCCATACAATAGATTGCACTGAATTCCATAATTAATTATAGGTTCCGGGGCGCCTATTATTGATATGGAAGCTTCTTTTTTATTTGGGTTGGGATTGGTTGCGGCGGATCTGTTCTTTTTTGAAGGATTCCCAGGTGTTGCGGGCTTGTTTGCGCGATTTGATCAGGGTTATGCCTGTCAGCTGCTTGAAGAGCTGTATCATGCGGTCGCCTAAGTTCTGCTTCCGTTTTCCCCAGTAGATTGACACCATCCTTTCGTCCGGCGGCAACGAGACCCGGACGTCCCCTTTGTTGACCGCCTCGACCCGGCTGATGAGGGCGAGTATTTCCGGCGACAACGGCGGGGCATCCGCGGGTTCGAAGATGGACACGTCTTCGTCGTCATATTTGAAATCTTTCCAGACCTTGGCCTCCTTTGGGGTCAGGAACTCTCGGTCGAGGACATATACCTCGCCGACGGTCGTGACGTAGATTGGTCCGCGGTTGAGCGGGAAGATGCGTTGGAGTTCATGGCCCCGGCCGTTGGATTCGATGCTGTATGTGTAGGCTGTTATATCGGCCGGGGATAGGTCGTAGCCAAGGACGTTATCGTAATTGAAGCTGATCTTGAAGGAGTCGAAATCGACGTCGCGCCGGAAGAAAACGTCAAACTGCGGGCACCATTCCCGGCCCGAGGGAGCGGCGAGTACGTTGACGTCAACGCGGGCCCGGTCGCCGGTCTTATCCCAGATGATGCAGGGGCTGTATTTGCCGAACACCGTGTCGCGGCCGTCGCGGTCGAAGGAGAGGTTGGCGGGTAATTTTTCAAGGGGAGGGAGACCCATCCAGTCGGTCCAGGAGAAATGCCAGACGCATTCGCTGCTGACGCTGTCGAGGCCTTGCGCGTCCGTGAAACGGTAATAGGAGCGGGAGAGGATAGTGCGGGGTTCTGTCCAGCCTTCGAATTTTACCTTTTTATTGGGGAGGATCATGTAGTCCACGAGTTTCTCGCGGAAGAGATAGACCGTGTCGGTGTAGCTGGCGAGGGAGGAGTAGTCGCGCATGTACGCGAGGACGTGAAGGATACGGTTGCGGTTGGACTCGATGGTGAATGTCGGCAGGACGGTGGTCTTGCTTTCCTTGGCGTCCGCGCTTGCAGCCAGGAAGAGAAAGGACGCAACGGCAAAGAGGGCGAGCACCCATGACAGGGCGCCAGACCTCATCGCGCGAATCCGGCAGATGCAACAGTTGTTCTTCACTATAATATTAAACGGAAGAACAGCTGGAAATGTGACAAGAAATGCTCTCTGACGATAAGAATTTGAAACATTGAGCGCAGTGGGGGAGGATTCGGGTCAATCTTGGAACGTAGACTTTGCATGATTTAGGGACAGCTGATAACTTAATTTCGGCAATAAAGTTGATTTATTGCCGAAATTAAGCAGGAAGTGGGATGACTGAATCTATGACATCCGTTCGGCAAGTTGAGGCGATTAGCGTCTCCCTTGCAGTGCAGAGATGGCAATTATTACCTAATTTTGCAAGATGCAGATTGCAATTTTATGGGAATATTGCAAGATGCATACGACAATATTGGTCAATTTTGCAATATGGAAATTACAATTATTGCCAAAAATTGTAATATGCATCTTGCAATTTTTGTTATTCCTGGGCGTTTATAAGAAAATAACTGATAGGTAACTCTTACCAAAAAAGAAAGTGTTTTTGGAAGAGTTCCTGACAAACACCTCGTTTCTAATATTATCTTTCTCAATTTTATTATCTTTCTCAATCTTATTATATGGAACTCACTGAAGCTGATATCTACCCTCTGGTGCAGAGATGTCAACAACGATTACGTAATATCTCCACAAGATTCCGAAGATATCTTTACGAAAAGATCAACTGGGAAAGTCGGATAGTGGGTATAAAGGGTGCTCGTGGAGTGGGGAAGACCACTCTTTTGCTTCAGCATCTGCATGCAACCGATCCCGGACTTTCTAACTCAATATATGCTTCGATGGATGACTTATGGTTTTCCATCCACACGCTGGAAGATTTGGTGGAATATCTCTATCCGCGAGGAATCAACGTATACTACCTTGATGAAGTACACAAGTATTCCTCCTGGTCGCAATCATTCAAAACCCTTTACGATACATATCCCGATATACGCATTCGATACACCGGCTCTGCACTCCTTGCCATAGATCATTCAATTGCGGATCTGTCCAGAAGGCAATCGCTATATACCCTCAATGGGATGTCCTTCAGAGAATTTCTGGAATATGAAGAAATCATTTCAATGGCGCCGATAAGTATGGAGGACTTGGTGAAAAACCACGTGGAAATATCAAATCAACTCGCCTCTAAGATAAAAATCATCAAACATTTTTCGGACTACCTTGAATATGGATATTACCCTTTTTACAAGGAGAACAAGGTGGAATTTTTGGATCATCTTGCGGAAGTAGTTCGCGTGGTGATAGAAGTGGACATTCCTGAGGCGGAGGATGTATCGGCCGCTACGATAGCCAAACTGAAAACTCTGATGATGGTAATGGCGGAAAACGCGCCGTTGGAACCCAATATTTCCCGTCTGTCGGAAAGGCTGAATTGCAGTCGCGACCTCTGTCTGAAGATGCTCCATATAATGGACAAAGCAAGGCTTCTTCATTTATTGTTTTACCATCCTAATACGTATAAGCAGATCAAAGGACCGGAGAAAGTACTGGTAAGAGACACCAACATTCTTCACGCCCTTACCGCGAATGTCAACATCGGAACAAGTCGGGAAACTTTCTTCGTCAATCAACTTAGCAATATAGGAGAACTAACGTTAGCCAAGCAGGGTGATTACGTATTTAATGGTAAATACATATTCGAGGTAGGAGGCCCCAATAAGAAATTCACTCAGATTGCGGATCTGCCGAATAGTTTTCTGGCTATCGATAATATCGAGACGGGCTACGGTGCTCGAATTCCCCTCTATCTTTTCGGGATGCTATATTAGAGTAAGTATTAAGTAAACTACACCTTGTAGGAGTCATTAATACAGGATCGGCTACAACTTGGGGCGGTTGTAGCCGAATGCGTTATAAGTTAGACCGCAAGCATTAATTAAAATACACCCTTTGAAACAGTATCCTCTCGCTCACAGATCTTCTTCAGGGGGATCTCGCCCATGAACTGCTCGGCCAGCTCATGGAACTGGCCCAAATCAATTGCTGCCATAATTCAGAATTTGAAATTACGGCAGCAAAGCTAATCATATCCCCTCAAAGCCCGTGGCGGAGTTTGGAACGTTTACTCCGCTAAAAATTTTTAGCGGATAGTAATATTCAAAAATTGCCATCTCCAGATTGCAATTTTATGCGAATATTGTAAGATGCATACGACAATATTTGTCAATTTTTGCGGGTCAGTCTTTCAGGCAGCCAATCGGGACTATGTAGATGCCATCTTCTCTGCGATAAGCATAGTCTCCGACTGCCGTGAGAATCATCATGAAGGCAGGAGACCCCATTTTCCCTTTGTCGATTATCGATGCGAGTTTGAGAAGATTTGCGCAACCTTCTTCAATTAATTTATCGCCCCCCAGTTTGATTTCTACGAGACCGTAACGGCCATTGCGCAAATGAACAACCGCATCACATTCCAACCCATTGCTGTCGCGGTAATGATAGACGTCGCCATCCAGAGCCTGGGCATACACCCGAAGGTCACGAACGCATAATGTCTCAAATATTAGACCGAAAGTTGACAGCGCGTTAATAAGATCTTCAGGCCCGATCCGCAATGCGGCCGTGGCTATCGAGGGGTCGATGAAATACCTTGTGGGGGTCGTTCGGATTGCGGTTTTAGATTGAAGATTAGGATTCCATGCCTCCATATCTTTGACCACAAAAATCTGGCGCAGTGCTCTCAGATATGAGTTGATCGTGTCGTCAGAAATTCGGTCATTGTCATTGACGGCAACGTCTTCGCGGATTTTGCTTATGGGGATCTGGCCGCCTTGGCAGCGGGCATAAGAACGGAGGATAACTCTTGCCCGTTCCGGATTTCTCAACGTTCCGTCAACACGGGAAATATCTTCCTCAACCACAAGATCAAGGTAGTCAAAAGCTTGGGTCAGTGCGGCTTTTCGGCTGAGATCCTCGCTGATGGCGAAAGGCCATCCTCCCCGGCAAGTGAGATATGCGATGTCTGACAGCTTATGGGTGTTTGTTCCAACAATCCTGTCGGGCTGGTCAAATAGATTGCGCAATGAGACCTCTCCGGAGGAATCTCCTGATTCAAAGAGGGTCATGGGCATCATGTCAATGATTGCAAAACGACCAGTGCCTGTATGGTGAATTTCGCTGCGACCCTCGTTGTCGACCGGCACAGCTGACCCTGTCAGAATGAATTGTCCTCGTTTATGTCGGTGGTCCACCTCAAATCTGACCGCATCCCAAAGCTGGGGAGCCAATTGCCACTCGTCAATCAGACGAGGGGTTGCCCCTGCCAGAATAGCAAGCGGATCGAGTTTGGCGAGGGCTATATTGTTACTGGCTCCGGGTTGGCTCATATATATAACACTCTTTGCCTGTTGTTCAGCCGTGGTGGTTTTTCCGCACCATTTTGGCCCTCTGATCAACACGGCTCCTTTTGCTTCCAGTTTATCTTTCAGAAGAAGGTCGGCAATTCGTGGGCGATACGAGTTTTCTGCATTCATAGTCAGCGTCTTTTGGGAGAGCAAATATAATATTAAAATTTCAATTCGGCAAATTGAGGCGATTTCGTTCGGCAAGTTGAGGCGATTTCGTTCGGCAAGTTGAGGCTATTTCGTTCGACAAATTGAGGCGATTTCGTTCGGCAAATTGGGGCGATTCCGTTCGGCAAGTTGAGGCGGAGAAAAGAAATGAGGGAGGGGAATGCGCGGGGCATTCCTCTCCCTCGGGGGGTATTGGGGATTGGGGTTAGTCGAGGGGTTCGAGCTGGACGGTGAAGTGGCGCATGAGCTCGGCTTCCCATACGATCTTGACACCGCGCTTGATCTCGTGGCGACGGTCGTAGACGTTCTTCAGCGCTGCGGCGATGACGTCCATGTGATTGTTGGTGTAGGTGCGTCGCGCGATGCAGAGTCGGAGGAAGTCGTTGCCTCCGAAGCGGTTCTCACGCGTCACGGGATCGCGGTCGGCGATGAGGTAGCCGATTTCACAGCCGCGGACGCCGGCTTCAAGATAGAGCTCCATTGTGAGACGCTGTGCGGGGAACTCCTCCTTCGGGATCTGGTCGAGCACGCGGTCAGCATCGATGAAGAGGGCATGGCCGCCGACGGGACGCTGGTAGGGAATGCCATACTCGTCGAGCTTCTTGGCAAGGTATTCGACCTGACGGATACGCGTTTCGAGCATATCGAACTCCGTGTTTTCGTCAAGGCCGACAGCGAGGGCTGCCATATCGCGGCCGTTCATACCGCCATAGGTCAGGAAGCCTTCGAAAGGAATGACGAAGCGTTTTGCGCCCTCGTAGATATCTTCCCAGCGGGTTGCGATAAAGCCGCCCATGTTGACAAGACCATCCTTCTTGGACGACATCGTCATGGCATCGGCCAGGGAGAACATCTCGCGGCAGATCTCCTTGATTGTGGCGTCGCGGAACTCAGGCTCGCGCATCTTGATGAAATAAGCGTTCTCGGCGAAACGGGCGGAATCGAAGATCACGCGCTTGCCATACTTATCGGCGATCTTGCGGACGCCGCGGAGATTCTCCATCGACACGGGCTGACCGCCGGCCGTATTGTTGGTGATGGTCACGATGATGAAAGGCACCTTGTCGGCGTTCTCGGCGAGACATTTCTCAAGCTTGTTGAGGTCGACATTTCCTTTGAAGGGAACTTCAAGCTGCGTATCCTTTGCCTCATCGACTGTGCAATCGACTGCGAAAGCCTTGCGCGCCTCGATATGACCCTTGGTCGTGTCGAAATGAGAGTTTCCGGGGACGATGTCGCCTTCCTTCACGAGGTGGGAGAAAAGCACATTCTCGGCGGCGCGGCCCTGATGGGTCGGGATGACGTATTCGAAGCCGGTGATGCGGGTGATGGTGTCCTTGAGCTCATAAAATGAGCGGGCGCCGGCGTAAGACTCGTCGCCGGTCATCATGGCGGCCCACTGGCGGTCGGACATTGCGCCTGTGCCGGAATCGGTGAGGCAATCGATGTAGACCTGGTCAGCGCGGAGCATAAAGACATTGTACTTGGCTTCTTTGAGCCATTTCTCGCGTTCTTCACGGGTTGATTTGTGGATGGGTTCGATCATTTTGATCTTCCACGCTTCAGCAAAAGGGATTTCCATTGTTAGGTTATATGGTTAGATTTGTTCAGTTCGTATTAGATCCGGAAAAAGGAGAGTCAAGCGGGCGGAAAACCGCACGCCAAAATTACCGAAAAATTTCAGGAAACGCAATAGGGAGCCGGGGAGACGGGATATGTTATTACACATACGGGCTGCCCGCGTTCACGTTAGAACGGCCGTCAACGTGGCGATTGAGAGGAGATAAGAGGAGATAATGGCGGAAAAATTTGGGGGAGTGGCAATTGGGATGTAAATTTGCCGTTTCAATAAGGGATGGTTTTTTGAACTGCCCATCAAATATAAACCTACCCGTCAAATATAAACATAAAAAATATGCGACATATTAAGAGACTGCGTCAGCTTCTCCTCCTTGTCATGCTTGCCGTGGGCGCCGGGTCTGTCGTCCGGGCGCAGGAGGTCGGGATAAAGAGCAATCTTGTGAGCGACGCCCTGCTGAGCCCGAATCTCGGGGTGGAGGTCGGGTTGGCGAGGAAATGGACCTTGAACGTGTCGGGACAGCTCAATCTCTGGAGCGTCAAGGATCATAAATGGCGTCATTGGCTGGTGCAGCCGGAGGCGCGCTACTGGTTCTGCCGGCGTTTCACAGGGAGCTTCCTCGGCATTCATGCCATCGGCGGGGAATATAACTTCGGCAACATCGACGCGCCATTCACGTTCCTCGGAAGCAACTTCCGCAACCTGAAAGACCGCCGCTATGAAGGCTGGGGCGCCGGCGCGGGAGTGGCCTACGGATATGCCTGGCCCGTGGCGAAACATTGGAATATAGAGGCCGAGATCGGCATCGGCTGGATATATACGCGTTTTGACTCGTATCCGTGCACGACCTGCGGCACAAAGCTCGAATCCAACAAGGCGCATAATTATTTCGGGCCGACGAAGCTGGCCGTCAATGTTGAATATATCTTCTGAAACAGACATGAAAGGAAATATCTTAGCAGCAGGAGCGATTCTCCTGTCGGGGTTGGGCGTCTTCCTTATGGCGGATGCGGCGACCCCCTATATCCAGGGCGTGGATGTTGAGAAGGGAAAGGATGCGCTGAATGTCTCGTTCCGGGTTGATCCGAAGGGAGTCCGCACAGGCTCGACGAAGATCGTGGAGGTCACTCCGGCTCTCGTTGCCGGGCAGGACACGCTCCGCCTCGATGCGGTCCGGATCGCCGGGAAACAGGCATGGTATGTAACGAAGCGTGAAGGCCGAATTCCTGATGAAGGATTGCTCCGCGCAGGGTCAAAGGACCTCTATCAATATAAGGGGCGCGTTGCGCTGCCGGAAGGATTTGAGACCGGCCGCATAGAGCTGATTGTCGATACGGCCGACATTTGCCGGTGTGCCGCCCCCCGGGAGGGGATTGTGCCCGTGGCGGACCTTGACTTCAGGCCGAAGACTGCCGACGTGGCGTTCCGCTATGTTGCGCCCACCGACACGGCAGAGAAAATCTTCAACCTTAGCGGGAAGGCGAATGTGATCTTCAAGGTGAACCGCACGGAGATCGACTGGAGTTATGCTTCGAATTACGCTGAGCTGGACACGATTGTGAAGACGATTGAGGTTGTGCGCAATAATCCGGATGCGAAAGTCGAGACGATCACCCTGACGGGTTATGCCTCGCCGGAGGGAAGCTATGCCAACAATGTCCGTCTGGCGAAGGGGCGTACGGAGGCCGTGAAGGAATATGTGGCCGTAAGGTCGAACTTCCCGCAGAGTGTCTACCGGACCAGCTACGTGCCGGAGGACTGGGCCGGTTTGCGCGACTGGCTGGAGGCGAGCTCGATGCCGGGCCGCGAGGAGATGATTGCCTTTATCGATGACAAATCGGTTCCGGAGGCTGACCGCAACGACATTTTCCGGGCCCGTTTCCCGGAGCAGTACCCGGTTCTCCTGCGCGAGGTCTATCCGCTGTTGCGACACACTGACTATGTCATCACATACTCCGTGAAGAAATATTACGACATCAACGAAATCCGGGAGGTCATGCGTCGGAATCCGCGCAATCTCAGCGTCAACGAACTATTCTTGCTGGCAAACAGCAGTGGTCCCGGCACGCCCGACCATGAGGAGGCGATTCTTTTGGCGGCGCAGCTTTATCCGGAGAATAAGGTTGCCAACCTGAATGCGGCCGGTGTGGCAATCGGTGCGGGTCGCTATGACGAGGCTGAGCGCTACCTGTCGCGGGTTGGCGACGGACCGGATGCGGACTATGCGCGCGGGATACTTCTGCTGATGAAGAAGGATTATGCGGCAGCCACTCCGTTGCTTGAGCGCGCCTCGGCGGCCGGGATCGGCGAGGCTGACGCGGCTTTGAAGGAGCTTCGCCGCTTGCAGGAGAACCCGGATGAAATCCGGGTTCTGCGCAGCGACATCGAATAAATCAGAAGACTAAATGATAAAATGAAAGCGTCCTGACTTTTCGAGTCGGGACGCATTTTTAGGGCTTAGTAGAGGAGGGGTTTCTTGGCGTTGTTTTTCCAGCCGGCGCGGTATTCTTTGTCGGTGAAGTAGATGATGAGGTCGGCCTGATATTCCTGGTCGACAAAATAGACTTTTTTGTCGGCGCGATAGGCGCGGTCGGTGAAATACCATATTCCTTTGTTTTCAGAGGCTTTCGCGCGGTATTCCTTGTCGGTTTTGAAGACGATAAGGTCGGCGCGGTAGTCTTTGTCGGTGACGAAGACTTTGATGTCGGCCTGATGGCGATAGTCGGTGGAATAGATTTTCTGCGCGGAGGCGCAGAAGCAGACGGCAGAAAGAAGGATGGCTACGATTCCGGATTTCATCGGGGGCTTATCTAATTGGTTTATTCCCATGCAAAGGTAGGGATTTTGGATTAATAATGGGTCAAAATTCAGGTAAATAGTTTCGTGGGGCAGTGCAATTCGAGTTTTGAATCATAGGATTTGTGTAGGTTTTGCGAATTTGAATCATAGGATTTATGTAGTTTTTGATTTGTTTTATCATCGGATTTGTGTAATTTTGCAGTAAATCAATGTTTTGCAAGGATGTATAGGAAAGCGTATAAATCATTACTGGATTGGAAGGAATCCGGTACGCGTAAACCGTTGCTGCTGCTTGGGGCGCGTCAGGTTGGAAAGACGTGGCTGATGAAGGAATTTGGCGAGCAAGAGTATGAGAATGTGGTGTATATCAATTG
Source organism: uncultured Sangeribacter sp. (assembly GCA_964480745.1). GTDB lineage: Bacteria > Bacteroidota > Bacteroidia > Bacteroidales > Muribaculaceae > Lepagella. The sequence continues at coordinate 24,327 of CAYZQA010000007.1, forward strand.
CGATAGTGATCCGTTGGCTCAGCAGTTGTTTGTTGCCGATTACGATATCTCGCGTATCCTGCTTGGTCTGCAGGCCATATCGGGTAAAAAAATAAATAAGGGGTCCACATTGATCATATTGGACGAGATTCAGGAAGCCCCCCGAGGCCTACATTGTCTAAAATATTTCTGCGAGGAAGCTCCGGATTATCATGTTATGGCCGCGGGTTCGCTATTGGGGGTAGCCTTGTCGCATAAGGAATCGTTCCCGGTCGGGAAAGTCGATATCCTCAAAATATACCCCATGGATTTCGAGGAATTCCTGTTAGGAATAAATCAGCAAAATTTGTCAGGAGTGGTCAAAACTTTAGATCAAAGTCTGATAACGGCCTTTGCCGGGAAATTGACCGATTATCTATTCCAATATTACTATGTCGGGGGAATGCCGGAATGCGTAATGTCGTTTGGCCTGCATTCCGACCTAAACAAGGTCAGAGAAATCCAGACCTCGATAATTGAGGCATATCGCAGAGACACTGTAAAGCATACGACGAAGAGCGAAGCCGTGAGAATAGATCAGGTTCTCAGGAGCCTGCCATCTCAACTTGCACGGGAGAACCGGAGGTTTATCTTTGGGGCCGCGAAAAAAGGAGCCCGGGCCTCGGATTTTGAAATTGCAATCCAATGGCTTGAGGATGCCGGGTTGGTCTATAAGGCCGGACGAGTTTCGAAGATCGCTGTCCCCCTAAAATTTTATGAAGAATTCAATTCGTTCAAACTCTTTTTTCTGGACACGGGACTATTGGGGTGCATGGCAGAAGTGCCGGCATCGATAATCGTGGATAAGGGGGAGATGTTGGCGGAGTTCAAGGGCATGCTGACGGAGCAATATGTAGCGCAGCAGCTTGCTTCAGCAGGTTATTCTCTCTATTATTGGACCAACGAATCTACTCCGGCAGAAATCGATTTTGTCATTCAGCAGGACGACCGGGTGTATCCCATTGAAGTCAAGGCTTCGCGAAATGTGAGAGGAAAATCAATTTCTCAATATATTAAGGACAATCCCGGGATAAAGGGGCTAAGATTTTCTCTGTTGGATTATAAAGAGCAGGAAAGCATTACCAATATCCCGCTATACGAACTTCCTTATCGCTATTAAAAGAGGACGCGATAAATCGCGTCCATGAGCCCCGGCGGGGGCTCACTTGCCGTGTTGCGTAGCATGATTGTGGTCCGCACGCAGTAAGGACACTTCTTCGGAGCGGAAATGAGGGAATTGGCTTCGCACAGAACTCTTTGCCTTATTTCGCTCGCGCCCTGACCACTAATAGTTGCAAACCCACAGCGAGGTTATAGGGTTATTTGCTTATGAGTGATGCCATCGGGCCTATCTGTCGAGGAGCCATTTCCATGCCGGCAATACTTGGATGTGACGCCCATCTTCAAGTAAGATATCCTCTTCCTTAAAGGCCGTAATAATTGTAAGGTTCTGACAACCGGTTGCGGCTGAGGCTTCGAGCAATCCATTTATTTCTCTTTTCCTGGTCTCGGGATCTTCCATTTGCCATGTCACCTGAATCAACTTGCTGACTTGTGTCCCCGATTGGAGCACAAAATCGCATTCCCCCCTTTCTTGATAGTAATAAATTGTCTCCAGAGGAGTGCGCGTTCTGTAAAGCTGAAGAAATACTGTGTTTTCAAGTTTTTTCCCTTCATCCTCGTTTTGCGGAAGGAGGACGGCGTCCCGAAGACCGTTGTCGATGCAATAATATTTTGGCCGGGAACTCTCAACCTTTTGCAATGATTTGCTATAATTGGGAACACGCATGAACATAAATATATCGCATGCATGACTTGCCCAATCATACAGATCATCCTTCCCCACCTTTAATCCTCTTGACTTGATGTCGTTATAGATAGAGAGAATGGAAGTCGGTTTGGATAGATTGGTCATGATACGCTTAAGGAAATAACGAAGCACCTGGATGTTGGAAATCCCGTAATGTTCCGCCATATCCCTGAGGAGCATAGTGTCGAAATATCCCTGTAATATCTTGACCTTGGTGATAGGGTTCGATGTGAGGGTCACTTCCGGGAATCCCCCTTCATTATTGTAATCGATAAAGGCAGTTTTGACGAGAGCCAGATCCTTCTCGTTCCAGCTGTGGGTATCAATACCCTTGAAGCCGCAATATTCCCTGAAAGATAGGGGCATCACGGGCTCTTCGAGTGGCCAGCCCCGTAAAGCGGATTTTAATTCGGAACTCAGCATCGATGCATTGCTGCCGCTGATATAAATATTCTTAGAATAGTGTTTATAAAGGCGTATGACAAAGTATTCCCAATCTTTAATTAATTGGATTTCATCAAAGAATATATAGACCGAAGCCATGTCGATATTGGGGAACATTTCCCTATATGCCTCTACGATTTCATGCAACTCCTGGGCAGAACACCTGACGAGGCGTTCATCATCAAAGCCAACCCATAGGATACGTTTCCGGTCGATACCCTTTTGAAGCAGATGGTTGACCGCAATTTCCATTTTGGAAGACTTCCCGCAGCGCCTCACTCCGGGAATGGTGATAATCTTCCCGCTGTCGATGGGGAGGGGATTTTCGCGTGACTTGAGGTCAGTGGGAAATTCGGTCTGACGGAGGGCAATCTGGGATTTTATGTAGTCTTTATCCATGGTGTCCTAAATTTTAGGACAAAAATAGTAAATTTTATCCTAAAATTTAGGACAAATATGATAAATTTTATCCTAAAATTTAGGACATTTTGCGAGTTGACACTTTGAAACTTACTGCGGTTAACCGCAGTGTTGCCCCTCCGGGCAATTCCTGCGATTGCTCCTCACAGAACTCTTTGCGTTGCTTCGCTGGCGCGCGGGATTGAAACTTTGTGAAGAAAATATTTGTTTTTGTACTATATTTGATTTATGTTTGCAGTATTAATGATAGCACTATGGATGCAGTAATACATAGAAAATCGGCGATGTTTCGCCTTCGTGAGGAACTTCTGGAGCGTTTGAAGCAACTGGCAGCCCGCGATAACCGGAGTCTGAATAATTATGTTGAGACTATATTGATGGATGTCGCTTTCAATGAGCCGAACGCCACTACGATAGCAGCGATGAAGGAAGCGCAGAACGATAAAGACCTCACCGTTGTGGAAATGGATAGCTATGAGGCGTTTCTTAAATCCCTCGACCTGAAATGAAAGAAATAAAGAGTGGCCGACAGTTCAAGAAAGACTTGAAAAAATTTGCCAATCAGCCGAAGAAATTAATGGAGATGTACTACTTCATTAATACTTACTTGAAAACAGGTCTCAAAATCCCTGAGAAATATCATGCCCACATGTTGATAGGAGATTATGCGGGCCATATGGAATGCCATATCGGGGGAGATTTCCTTCTGATATGGATTGACGAGCAGTCAAATGTAGTCAAATTGATTAGGGTCGGAAGCCATTCTGAATTGTTCGGATAGCTCCGGGAATTAGATGGGAGGGCTCAACAAGCCGTGTTGCGTACCGTGATTGTGGTCCGCACTAAGTAAGGACTCTTCTTGGGGTCGGAACTGTAAGAAATAGCTTCTCACAGAATTTTCAGCGTTGCTCCGCTTGCTCACGGAAACCCACGGTTGGACGCCCATACTATTCGGGAGGCTATCATAGCTAATTGTTTTATAAGTATGAGGCTATTTTACTAATGCTTTTGCGCCATTAATGATATATAACCCAGGACGCAATTCATGAAGAGATTTAATAGTAAGTTCTCTACCATCAAGGGTAAATACCTTATTATTAGTAACATTTGTTTCATTGGGTAATATGTCATTAATACTGGATAGCGATTCTACCTTGATTTTACAAGAATAGGTGCAATTATCACACGATACGCTTATTGTTGTTTCCCCTTGGGAAATACCCTGCAATACACCCGATTGGGAGACTGTGGCTACGGCTGGGTTCTCACTTTTCCAATTGATAGATTTGTCAGGGTATGCAGGGAATATGGTTGCTTGAAGTTGTATATCTTCATTTAATAGTATAACTGGTGGCACACTGTCTATCAATATGTTTTTTATTGGAAATTCGCGTTCTTCTATTGTATTGAATTTGCCCCAATAAGGATGCAGCCAATATTCGGTTTTACAACCCATAGGAACTGTTAAGACCGCATTTTCGTAGGTGTTGAAAAAGGTTGTTTCATCAATTTGAGGAGGTTCAATACCCTCGCAAGTTACAGAGTCAGAAACGCAAAATGAGGCTCGCCCCGTCTGTTTATATATTCCGTATTGATCTTTACATCTATCAAGATTTTTAACCATACAACCAAACGTTAGAGATCTCAAATTATCAAAACCGAAAACATATTTATAATAGCTTTGACTCCAAAAAGGAGCTAATTCTAAATCTCTTCCAATATACAGATTTTTTACAGTGTGGTTATAATCAGCATAATATGGATTCGAGAAATTTTGAGTTTCTATCTCCAACTTGTTAGAAGAATCATTAATTCTCAAGTCAATTAAATTATTTGATGGAGGAAATGCACTAAAGCCTATACTTTCTAATGTAGAAGGTAATTCAAGACTGGTTAAATTGGTGCAACCATCAAAAGCAGCTTGTTCAATAATATGACAGTTCCCTAATTTAAGTGTAGATAACGAGGAACATTCTTTAAATGAACCTCTCCCAATTGAGGAAATACTATCGCAGATTTTTACTTCTCTCAGCTGTCGGCAACCTGCAAAAGCTTCGTATCCAATTTTGTCTACGGGTTGTTCAAATCTTATCATCTCGATATTAGAATTGGCGAATGCACCCCTATAAATATTTTTTATTTCACATTGGAAGTCTACTCTTAATATATTATTACAACACCCGTTAAATGCAGAGGACGGAATTTCTTCTGTATTATCAAATATAAGCGACTCGACATTTTTTCCGTTAATAAGAAGATAATAAGGAGATGAATATGTTGTTATATCATCATTGTTAAGGGTAGTGCAATGAGCAAGCCAACTATCAATTGATGGTACATCAATTTGAATAGTATCTGCCGAGCATAAGGCATGTTCTCCGACAAACTGTAAGTTATCTCCAAAAGTAAATTTTTGGATGGAGGAACTCAAAAAGGCATCTTTGCCAATATAGGAAATATTAGGTAAATCAATCAATTCTCCAATTTGCGATGACCTGAAAGATTCTTCACCTATATAACTAACAGATTTTCCCATCTGAAACTTCTTTGGTTTCATCCATGAAAATAAACCTGAGGATATACGGCTAACAGAATCTCCTATTATAATTTCTCCCTCATCTTCGTCAATAAAGAAACCCCAATTGGTTGGTTGCTTATCATCTACTATTGCCACATTACGACCCATATATAGATAATGAAGTCTATTGCCATTAGTTAAACTACCATCAATTAATATTTCATCAAAACTATCTTTAATTGTTAGCGACTCTAAGTTTTGAACTATTAGAGCTTCGTATTTAATGCTATTTAGTGATGCAGGAAGAACCAGCGATTTAATTAAGGGACATTTTCCAAAAGCATTCTTTTCAATACTCTCTAACGAATCGCCGAATTCAATTTTAGTTAAAGACTGAGAACCTAGAGCATTAAACGCATAACTCCCTATAAATTTTAATGAATTGGGAAACTTAATGGTTTTAAATCCTCTGTATTCAGTAAAAGCAGAAGGCGATACATGTGTAGTTCCTTCTGGAATAACAAGATGATCCGTTTTTTCACCATTAAAATATATTTCGGTTTGAGAACCGATGAGTACATCCGGGTCACGATGGGAGGCTTCACACCAACTTCGTACATTGGGAATGTCCAATATTTTAATAGGCTCGTTTAATATCCACTTTCCTATAGAAAGAATGTTATTAGGCATAGTTAGATGTTCTAAATTCTTATTATGACTTAATGCGAGGTCGGCTATATTCTCTACATCGGGCATAATTAATACTTTCAAATTCTCAAGATTATTTAGAAAGTAGGAGCCAAATGTATTATCAGAAGTATAGTATAAATCATGATAGTTTTGTCCCCCACTTACGATGTGAGCGTTCTTCATATCTAATGTAATAATATTCCTCATCTTGTTGATGACAAGAATATCCGTGCCATTCAAGTCCCCTGAGATTGACAGAGACGTTACTTCATCAACTTGGGAAGGGTCTATTTGATTTAATAGATTTCCTGGCTTTTCCACCTTTACATTTAACTCCATGCAGTTGCCATAAAGACAGAATAGACATAAGGTAATAACTTGTAAGAAACGCTCCATGTTTAAAAAAATATCCTGCATCTATGGCTCTACGATGCGTTTTGATTATTATGAATGATTGAAATACAACACAAAGAAAGTGGAGCCAGTACTCCCACTTACCTTATTGGAGTGGCCCTAGGATAGCCATAAATACAGATAAGTGAAACGGACTCCACTTTGACTGTATATCAAGTGAGATGATATTACAAGCCAAAGAGAGCATCTTTCACCTCCATTCTGTATTTAATTGGTTGAAATTTCCTAGGTTTCTCCAATAAGAATGAAGCGAAAACGCCTTCTAAGTATGTTTGCTCACCGTTAATGGGTCAGCAGGTGCAAAGTTAGCATTTTTTATGTTATAACGCTATTTAATCTCTTTCAGACGCACAATTTTAAGCCAGATGTCCTTACTTCGTGCGGACCACAATCGTGCTACGCAATATAACTGGACGCGATTTATCGCGTCCCCCGCAGGCCGCGAGGGCCAGCGGCTAACCATGGTTGAGCCCCGCCGGGGCTCATGGACGCGATTTATCGCGTCCCTACTAAAGCGGGGGAGCGAAATTTTCGCTCCCCCGCGGGGTTAATTCTTATTTGGGTTTATTCCAATTTGGTTCCAATTATGGTCAATTCCAATTTCGGTTTATACCTATTGGGTTTATTCCCAATTCGGGTTTATTCCCATTCGATGGTGGCTGGCGGTTTGGAGGAGATGTCGTAGACTACGCGGTTGATGCCCCGGACTTTGTTGATGATTTCGTTCGAGGTTTTTGCCAACAGTTCATACGGCAGATGTACCCAGTCAGCTGTCATGCCGTCAGTCGAGATGACCGCACGCAGTGCACAACAGCTTTCATACGTCCTTTCATCGCCCATGACACCTACACTCTGCACCGGCAGCAGCATCACGCCTGCCTGCCAGACCTTGTCGTACCAGCCCGATTCTCTCAGGTTGTCGATGAAGATCTTGTCGGCTGCCTGAAGCACCCGCACTTTCTCCGCCGTCACTTCGCCAAGGATGCGGATGCCGAGCCCCGGTCCCGGGAAGGGATGACGGCCGATCAACGCCTTGTCAATACCCAATTCACGGCCTACGCGGCGCACTTCATCCTTGAACAGCAGACGGAGCGGCTCGACAAGACTGAGATTCATCTCCTTCGGCAGACCGCCGACGTTGTGATGAGACTTGATCGTAGCGGAAGGACCCTTGACGGAGCAGCTCTCGATCACGTCGGGATAGATCGTGCCCTGGCCGAGCCAGCGTGCCCCCTCGATCTTGCGTGCCTCCTCATTGAAGACCTCGATGAAATCGCGGCCGATGATCTTGCGCTTCTGCTCGGGATCGGTGACACCCTTCAGGTCGGCATAGAACCGCTCGGAAGCGTCAACGCCCGTGACGTTGAGGCCCATTCCCTTGTAGGAAGCGAGGACATCCTCAAACTCCCCGGCGCGGAGCAGGCCGTTGTTGACGAAGATGCAATGGAGATTGCTGCCGATCGCTTTGTTGAGCAGGACGGCTGCGACTGTCGAATCGACGCCACCCGAAAGGGCCAGGATAACCTTGTCATCGCCGAGTTTCTCCTTCAGCTCAGCGACCGTCGAATCGATGAAGGAGGCGGGGCTCCAGGTTCCGGCGCAGCCGCAGATACCGAGCACGAAATTGCTCAGCAGGCGCGGACCGTCGGTCGAATGGAACACCTCCGGATGGAACTGTATTCCCCACGTCATCTCGCCGCCGATATGGTAGGCAGCGACGCGGACATTGTCGGTCGAGCCGATGATCTCATAATTGGCGGGGATCGACGTGATCGTATCGCCATGCGACATCCAGACCTGCGTGGGGGAGGGAATGCCGACCATCAGCGGATCCTCGGGGGCGATGACCTCAAGCATGGCGCGGCCATACTCGCGGCTCGGTGCGCCCTCTACCTCGCCGCCGAACTCCTTTGCGAGCAGCTGGGCGCCATAGCAGACGCCGAGCAGAGGGAGTTTTCCCTTGAACTGGGAAAGGTCGATGCGGGGGGAATCCTCATCGCGGACCGAGCAGGGGCTGCCGGAAAGGATGACTCCCTTCGTGTCGGCATCCGGCTCGGGGAAATGGTTGAAAGGATGGATCTCGCAATAGACGTTGAGTTCACGCACGCGGCGCGCGATCAGCTGCGTATACTGCGATCCGAAATCTATGATTAAAATTTTCTCCATATTCTAAATCAATTGCCCGGAGAATAGTTGGGGGCTTCCTTGGTGATGGTTACGTTATGGGGATGGTTCTCGATGACGGCTGCGGATGTGATGCGGACGAACTGAGCCTCATGGAGAGCCTCGATGTCGGCTGCGCCGCAATAGCCCATACCGGAACGGAGACCGCCGATCAACTGATAGATCGTCTCGCCGAGGCTACCCTTATAGGGGACGCGGGCCACGATACCTTCCGGAACGAACTTCGACGTGTCGGTCGTCTCGCCCTGGAAATAACGGTCTTTCGAACCGGCCTGCATAGCCTCGACTGAACCCATTCCGCGATAGGCCTTGAACTTACGGCCATTGTAGATGATCGTCTCGCCCGGGGATTCCTCGACTCCGGCGAGCATGGAGCCCATCATGACGCAATCGCCGCCTGCGGCGAGGGCCTTCACGACGTCGCCCGAATAGCGGAGGCCTCCGTCGGCGATCACGGGGATGCCGTGACGGTGGGCAGCTTCGGCAGCGTCATAAATAGCGGAAAGCTGGGGAACGCCGACGCCGGCAACGATGCGGGTCGTGCAGATCGAACCGGGGCCGATACCGACCTTGATTCCGTCAGCGCCATTGGCGATCAGGAACTCTGCGGCGGCAGCCGTCGCGATATTTCCGACAACGACATCGATCTGGGGGAACTTCTCCTTGACAGCCTTCAGCGTGCGGACCACATTCGCGGAATGGCCATGGGCCGTATCGATGACGACAGCGTCAACGCCATTCTCGACGAGGGCTGCGACGCGTTCGAGCGTATCGCCCGTCACGCCCACGCCGGCAGCGACGCGGAGGCGTCCCTTGGCATCCTTGCAGGCATTGGGGAACTCGGAAATCTTGGTGATGTCGCGATAGGTGATGAGGCCGATCAGCTTATTGTCCTCGTCGACGACGGGGAGTTTCTCGATCTTATTGCGGAGAAGGATTCCGGCGGCTTCCTCCAGGTTTGCGTTATGGGTCGTGATGAGATTCTCCTTAGTCATCACGTCGGCGATCTTGAGCTCCAGATTATCCTGGAAGCGGAGGTCGCGGTTGGTGACGATTCCAAGAAGGTGGCGTTCGCCGTCGATCACGGGAATACCGCCGATACGGTTCTCTCGCATCAGGCGGAGAGCGTCGGCCACGGTCTCGTCGGCAGTGATGGTGACGGGGTCGTAGATCATGCCTGAATCGGCGCGTTTCACCTTGCGGACCTGAGCGGCCTGGGCGGCGATCGGCATATTCTTATGGATCACGCCGATTCCGCCCTCGCGGGCGATGGCAATAGCCATCGGGGCTTCCGTGACGGTATCCATCGCGGCGGAAACGACGGGGATGTTGAGGCGGATATTGCGGGAGAAACGGGTCTCGAGCTTCACCATGTTGGGCGTCACCTCGGAATAGGCCGGGACGAGAAGCACGTCGTCGAAAGTGATACCTTCCTGGACGACCTTGTTTTCAATGAACGACATATGATGTTGGTGTTTCAATTCGGTTAAAACTTGTTGAGCTCAGGATCGACGATGATCGTCTGGGAGCGGTCGGGGCCGACGGAAATCATGCCGACGGGGGTCTTGGTCAGCTCCTCGATCTTGCGGATGTAAGCCTTCGCATTCTCGGGCAGCTTGTCGAACTCGCGGATATCGGAAATATCCTCCTTCCAGCCATCCATCTCGATATAGACGGGCTTGCAGCGGGCGAGGGTCGCGATCGTAGACGGAGGCGTCGTGATCTCCTTGCCGTCCAGATCGTAGGCCACGCAGATCTTGATCTTGTCGAGGCCGGAAAGGACATCAAGCAGCATGATAGCCCAATGGGAGATTCCGGCGAGGCGGGAAGTATAGCGGGCAACAACGGCATCAAGCCAGCCGACGCGGCGGGGACGGCCCGTGACTGTCCCATATTCATGGCCGCGTTCGCGGATGGTATGGGCGAGTTCGCCGTGGATTTCCGTCGGGAAGGGTCCGGCGCCGACGCGGGTGCAATAAGCCTTGGCCACACCGACCACCGTATCGATCCACTTCGGGGCGATTCCCGCGCCGACAGGCACGGAAGCGGCCGACGGGCTGGAAGATGTCACGAAGGGATACGTCCCATGGTCGATACAGAGCATCATTCCCTGGGCCCCCTCGAAGAGGACGCGGGCGTCGGATTCGAGCGCTTCGTTGACAAGGATGGAAGTGTCCGTTATCATGGGTCCGATCTGTTCGGCGAGTTCCATATAGCGGTTATAGACCGTGTCGAGATCGAGCGTGTCGAGGCCGAGGCTCTTGAGCTCGATATTCTTCACGTCGAGGGCGGCGGCGAGACGCTCGCGGAAATAGTCGGGTTCGAGGAGGTCGCCGATACGGAGGCCCGTGCGGCTATACTTGTCGGAATATGCGGGACCGATACCCTTCTGAGTCGTTCCGATCTGGGCATCCCCCTTGCGCTTCTCGTAGGCTCCGTCGAGCATGATATGCCAGGGCATGACCATGGCTGCGCGGTTGGAGATGAAGAGCTTGTAATCCGTGATTCCCCGGTCGTGGAGCTTTGCAAGCTCGGCTACGACCGACTCGGGATTGACCACCATCCCGTTGCCCATCACATTGACGGTCTCCGGATTGAAAATGCCGGAAGGGATGCTCTGGAGAGAATACTTGTTTCCGTCGAACATCACGGTATGGCCGGCATTGTTGCCCCCCTGATAGCGGACAACCATATCGGCGCGAGTGGCGAAATAGTCGGTTATCTTTCCTTTACCTTCGTCGCCCCACTGGGAGCCGACGACTACCATTCTTTGTGACATCAGTCTATATTGTTACGTTTGTAGATATGGTCGACATTCTTCATGTAATAGTCGAGCGTGAAGCAGGCGTCGAGTTCCTCGGGGGTGAGCATCTTCTTGATTGTCTCATTCTCGCGGAGGAGATCGGCGTAGGGGACGCCGTTGGCCATGGCCTGCATGGCGATGGGCTGGACCGTATCGTAAGCCTGCTCGCGGACGAAGCCTTTGCCGATGAGGGCATTCATCACGCGCTGGGCGAAGATGACGCCCTGCGTCATGTAGATATTCTGCTTCATGCGGTCCTCGAAGACAGTGAGGTTGCCGAGGATGTTGCCCATGCGGCCGAGCATATAGTCGAGCAGCATTGTGGCGTCGGGAAGGATGATACGCTCGGTTGCGGAATGGGAGATGTCGCGTTCATGCCAGAGCGCCACATTCTCATAGGCGGTGGCCATATATCCGCGGAGCACGCGTGCGCAGCCGCACATATTCTCCGAGCCGATCGGGTTGCGCTTGTGGGGCATGGCGCTGGAACCCTTCTGGCCCTTTCCGAAAGCCTCCTCGACCTCATGAACTTCCGTGCGCTGGAGATTGCGGATCTCCATGGCCATCTGCTCGATGGAGGCGCCGATGAGCGCGATTGTTGCCAGATAATAGGCGTGGCGGTCGCGCTGGATCACCTGCGTTGCGATATCCGAGCTCTGGATTCCGAGTTTCTCGCAAACATAATCCTGGACAAAAGGAGGGATATTGGCGAAATTACCGACTGCGCCTGACATCTTGCCGACCTCAACGCCGCGGGCAGCTTCCTCGAAACGCTTCAGATTGCGCTTCATCTCAGCGTGCCAGAGAACCCACTTGAGGCCGAACGATGTGATGTCGGCATGGATTCCGTGGGTGCGCCCGATGCAGGGGACATACTTATACTTGATTGCCTGGCGGCGGAGCATCTCGATGAACTCCTCCAGATCGCGGCGGAGAATATCGTTGGCCTGCTTGAGGAGATAGCCGTTGGCCGTATCGACAACGTCGGTCGAGGTCAGGCCGTAATGGATCCATTTGCGTTCCTCGCCGAGCGACTCGCTGACGGCGCGGGTGAAAGCCACGATGTCATGGCGCGTCTGCTCCTCGATTTCCTTGATCCGGGGGATGCTGAAAGTTGCCTTCTCCCAGAGCTTGGCGATATCCTCGGGGGGGACGACGCCCAATTCGCGCCATGCTTCGGCGGAGAGGATCTCGACCTTGAGGTAAGCGTTGAATTTATTTTCTTCCGTCCAGATTGCGCGCATCGCAGGACGTGAATATCTTTCGATCATGATTCAGGAATCAGTTTTTGTTCATTTTACGTAAGAAGCACTCCACGGTATTCTCCAGCAGGCAGGCGCGGGTCATCGGTCCGACGCCGCCGGGGACGGGGGTGATGACGGAAGCGACTTCAGAAACGGGGACGTAGTCGACGTCGCCGTAGAGCTTTCCGTCGGCCGGGTCGCGGTTGACGCCGACGTCGATCACGACGGCTCCCGGCTTCACCATGTCGGCCGTCACGAACCGGAGGCGTCCGACGGCGGCGACGAGGATGTCGGCCTCGCGGGTAACGGAGGGGAGGTCGCGCGTGCGGCTATGCGCCACGGTGACTGTGGCGTTGGCGTCGAGCAGCATCTTCGACATCGGGAGGCCGACAATATTGCTGCGTCCGATCACGACCGCACGTTTACCCTCGACATCAACGCCGGCTTTCTTCAGCATCCTCATGACTCCCTTGGGAGTGCATGGAGCGATGCATTCTGTCTTCTGCCAGAGGGCGGCGACATTGAGGGGATGGAAACCGTCGACATCCTTCTCCTTGCTGATGGCCGCAATGACGCGGTCTTCATCAATATGACGGGGGAGAGGGAGCTGGACCAGCACGCCGTCAACCTCATCGTCGGCGTTCATGCCGGCGATAATGTCGAGGAGCTCCTGTTCGGAAGTCGACTCCGGAAGGCGGAGGGTTGTGGAACGGAAGCCGACCTGTTCGGCATCCTTACCCTTCGATTTGACGTAAGACATGCTGGCCGGATCCTCGCCGACGAGGATAACGGCGAGATGAGGCGCACGGCCATATTTCTCTACATACCCGGGCACATCGGCAGCAATCTGCTCCTTGATTTCGCGGGCGAGGTCTTTGCCACTTATCACCATGAGATTATATTCGAATTGTTGGCGTAATCTATAAAAAATTATCTTGTTGCTTCGGCCGCGCCGATGTCGGAGCGGTGGAAGAGTCCGGGGGCGTCGATTGCCGCTACCCGGGCGTTTGCGCTTTCGCGGGCCTCGTCAAGGTCGGCTCCCTCGGCTGTCACCATCATCACGCGGCCTCCGGCAGAGAACAGATTGCCGTCGGCGTCGCGGCGTGTGCCCATGTGGAAGATAGCTTCCTGAGCGTCGGCCCCCTTGATGAGGAGATCCTTGCGGTAGCTTCCGGGATAGCCTTCGGCGGCCATTACGACCCCGAGGCGCGTCTTGGGCGTCCAGCGGGTCTCGCAATCACGCCCATCAACGGCCGCATCCAGCAGCTCGTAGAAATCGCTCTCCAGACGGGGGAGGACAACCTCTGTCTCGGGATCGCCGAAGCGGGCATTGAACTCGATAACCTTGGGAACGCCACGATGAAGGATAAGACCTCCGTAAAGAACTCCCGTAAAAGGATTTCCCTCCTCTACGAGCGCCTTCGCTACGGGGCGGATGATCGTGTCGAGTGCGGTCTGGCGGATTTCATCGGTGACGAACGGGACGGGGGAGTAGGCGCCCATGCCGCCCGTGTTCGGTCCCTTGTCGCCATCGTATGCGCGCTTATGGTCGCGGGCAATCTCAAGGGGATAGACCTTGTCGCCGTTGACGATACACATGAAGGAGAACTCCGGTCCGTCGAGGAATTCCTCGACCACGACGCGTCCCTTGCCGAACTGTTCGTCAAGAAGCATATCGCGGAGGGCCGCCTCCGCCTCGTCATGGCTCATCGCGACGACAACGCCCTTTCCGGCGGCCAGCCCGTCATACTTGATGACGATCTCCTGCGGTCCGGCCTTGACATAATCGAGGGCTTCCTGGAAATCGCTGAATGTGCGGTAAGCTGCGGTCGGGATATTATGGCGCGCCATGAGGTCTTTGGCATACTCCTTGGAACTCTCCATCCTTGCGGCCTCTTTTGTGGGGCCGAAGATGCGGAGACCGTCGGCGCGGAAAGCGTCGACGATTCCGGCTGCGAGAGGAGCTTCGGGACCGACGACTGTCAGGTCGACGGCATTGGCCTTTGCGAACTCGCGGAGGGCTTCGATGTCAGTGGCGGAGATGGCGACACACTCGGCCTGGGCCGCGATGCCGGCATTGCCGGGGGCGCACCATATCTTCTCCACCTGCGGGGAGCGGCTGAGGGCGTCAACTATAGCGTGTTCACGCCCTCCCGATCCGATAACAAGAACTTTCTTTCCCATCGATCAATGCTTGAAATGACGCATGCCCGTGAAGAGCATCACGATTCCCTTTTCATTGGCCTTCTTGATGGAATCCTCGTCGCGGATAGAGCCGCCGGGCTGGACGATGGCTGCGACGCCATACTGGGAAGCCTGCTCGACCGTATCGTCAAAGGGGAGGAAGCCGTCGGAAGCGAGCACGAGGCCTTCCGTTGCCCCAGCCTCGCGGGCCTGTTCGAGGGCGATGGTCGCGGAGCCGACGCGGTTCATCTGTCCGGCGCCGACGCCGAGCGTTGCGCCATCCTTGACGACTACGATAGCGTTCGACTTCACATGCTTCACAATCTTCCATCCGAAATCCATGTCGGCCATCTCGCGGGGGGTCGGTTTCTTTTCGGTCACGCACATTGACTCGGTCAGTTCGAGCGCCTCCGTGTCGGCATCCTGGACGAGGAGACCGCCGGTGACGCCGACGAGCTGGCGGCGCTTCTCTCCGCGGTTGTCCATCTTGACTTCGAGAAGGCGAAGATTCTTCTTTGCGGAGAGCACTTCAAGAGCCTCCGGCTCAAAGGAGGGGGCCATCACGATTTCAAGGAAGATGGGCTTCATGGCGCGGGCAGTCTCGGCGTTGACGGGGCGGTTGAAGGCCACGATTCCGCCGTAGATGCTGACCTTGTCGGCCTCGTAAGCGCGGGTCCAGGCGTCGAGCACATCTGCTCCGACGGCTGCGCCGCAGGGGTTCATGTGTTTCAGGCCGACGCAGAAAGGCTCCTCGAACTCGCTGACGATCTCCAAGGCGGCGTTGGCATCCTGGATATTGTTGTAGGAAAGTTCCTTTCCCTGAAGCTGACGGGCCGTGGCCACTGAGAAAGAGAACTCCTCGGCCGAGCGGAAGAACTTGGCAGCCTGATGGGGGTTCTCGCCGTAGCGGAGGCTCTGGACCTCATCGAAAGCGAGGAACAGCTTCTCGGGCAGCCCGGCCTGACGGCGCATATATTCAGCGATATGGCTGTCGTAAAGGGCGGTGTGGGTATAGGCCTTTGCGGAGAGGCGGAGACGCGTCTCGGGAGTGGTGTTGCCGGAAGCGGCAATTTCCTCAAGGACCGGTGTATAATCTTCCGGGTCGCAGACAACTGTGACGCTTGCGCAGTTCTTGGCCGCGCTGCGGAGCATGGAGGGGCCCCCTATGTCGATATTCTCGATGGCGTCGGCCAGTGTCACGCCCTCTTTGGCGATTGTGGCCTCGAAAGGATAGAGGTTGACGCAGACGAGGTCGATCAGGCCGATGCCGTTATCCTCAAGAGCCTTCATGTCGTCGGGATTGTCGCGGCGGCCGAGGAGTGCGCCGTGGACCTTGGGATGGAGCGTCTTCACGCGACCCCCGCAGATTTCGGGGAAGCCGGTGACATCGCTGATACCCGTCACGGGGAGGCCGGCGTCGAGGAGCATCTTCATCGTGCCGCCGGTGGCGATGATTTCCCAGCCCATATCCTTGAGGGCGGTTGCGAATTCAACAACGCCTTTTTTATCGCTTACGCTTATGAGTGCTTTCATTGTTTTTCTTGAATCGGGATAAATCGGGATAAATCAGGATTAATCTCGATAAATCTTGATTAATCGGGGTTGAAATTAAATTTTCTCGGAGACGAACTCGACTCCCTTTCCGGGGGCGACATAGCCGATTGTGCGGGCGTCGATCCCTTCGGCCTGAAGCACTTCCACGGCGCGTTCGGCCTGGTCTTTGGAAACGGCGATCACCATTCCGATGCCCATGTTGTAGATGTTGAACATCTCGCGGTGAGGCACATTCCCATATTTCTCCAGAAGGTGGAATACAGGAAGTATCTCCCAGCTTCCCTCGACGATGAAAGCGCCGAGCCCTTCGGGGAGGATGCGGGGGATATTCTCGTCGAAGCCGCCGCCTGTGATATGCGCGACGCCGTGGACATCGACGTCAGCGATCAGTTTGAGGACAGGCTTGACATAAATCCGGGTGGGGGTCAGGAGAGTCTCGCCGAGGGTGAGGTCGCCCGTCTCCTCATACTTCTTGTTGAGGTCGAGGCCGGCGTCGGCAACGATCTTGCGGACGAGGGAGAAGCCGTTGGAATGGACTCCTGAAGAAGGAAGACCGATGAGGACGTCTCCAGCGGCCACCTTCGAACCGTCGATAAGGTTATCCTTCTCGACGGCGCCGACAGTGAATCCGGCGATGTCATAATCGTCGGGGGCATACATGCCCGGCATTTCGGCAGTCTCGCCGCCGACGAGTGCGCAGCCAGCCTGACGGCACCCTTCGGCCACGCCGGAAACAATCTGCTCGACAACGGCGGGGCGGTTATGGCCGACGGCGACATAGTCGAGGAAAAGGAGCGGCTCGGCGCCCTGGGCAAGGACATCGTTGACACACATTGCCACGGCGTCGATTCCGATCGTGTCATGCTTGTCAAGCATGAAGGCGAGTTTCAGCTTTGTGCCGACGCCATCCGTTCCGCTGACCAGCACGGGGTGACGGTAGCCGAGTTCGCCGAGGTCGAACATACCTCCGAACGCGCCGATACCGCCCATGCAGCCCTTGCGGGCTGTGGAGGCCACATGCTTCTTGATGCGGCTCACCACCTCGTAACCTGCTTCGAGATTGACGCCCGAAGCCTCATAGCTTTTTGCCATAATCGGGGGGTCAATTACTTAATGGAATTGAGACGGCTGTCGATCTCCTTGTATGCGCCGATGACGTCGCCGAGGTCGCGGCGGAAACGGTCTTTGTCGAGCTTGACGTTCGTGTCGGCGTCCCAGAGGCGGCACGTGTCGGGGCTGATTTCGTCGGCGAGGACGATCTTGCCGTCGGAGGTCTTTCCGAACTCGATCTTGAAGTCGATAAGGCGGATGTTGATCTTGGCGAACATCTCCTTGAGGAACTCGTTGATGCGGGCTGTGAGGTCGTAGATTTCGCGGAGCTCATCGTAAGTGGCGGCGCCGAGGGCAACGGCGTGGTGGTCGTTGATCAGCGGGTCGCCGAGTGCGTCATCCTTGTAGCAGATCTCGAAGATCGTGTTGGGGGCCGGAGTTCCCTCCTCGATGCCGAGGCGCTTCGCCATGGAGCCGGCGATCACGTTGCGGACGATAACTTCGAGAGGGATGATGTCAACCTTGCGGCAGAGCTGGTCGCGGTCGTTGAGAGTTTCAACGTAATGGGTCGGGATTCCGGCCTCGTTGAGCTTCTTGAAAATGATGGTCGTGATTTCGTTGTTGAACACGCCCTTGTTGTCGATCGTGGCCTTCTTGAGGTTGTTGAACGCAGTTGCGGCATCCTTGTAGTGGATAACGACGAGATCCTTGTCGTCTGTTGCGTAAACCTGTTTTGCTTTGCCCTCGTAGAGCATCTCTTTCTGTTCCATAATATTTTGGTTATCTATTGTTTTCAAAATTGTTATCGGGAAGCGCTCTATTTCGGAGCGCCTCCCGGGAAGGGGGCTCAGCGGGCTCCCTTGAAATATTTGACGGCGTTGCGGAAGATATTCTGCTCCTTATCGCCGTGGACATTCTTCATCAGGCCTTTGCGGAAACGCTCGCTGTGGCCCATCTTTCCGAGGATCCGTCCGTCGGGGGAGATGATGCCCTCGATGGCGCAGGTCGAGCCGTTGGGGTTATATGGCGACTCCATAGTGGCGTGGCCGTCGGGGGCGGCATATTGGAATGCAACCTGGCCGTCGGCGAGAAGGCGGTCGGCGAGTTCCTTGGAGGCCGTGAACTTACCCTCGCCATGGCTCATGGCCACGGAATGGAGCTGGCCGATCTCAAAGCCGTCGAGCCAGGGGGAGGCCACGGAGCCTACGCGCGTCTCGGCGATCAGGGAGATATGGCGGTTGATGTCGTTGCGGAAGAGGGTCGGGGAATCGGGAGTCAGTTCGCCGATCTTGCCGTAGGGGAGCAGACCGCACTTCACGAGCGCCTGGAAACCGTTGCAGATTCCGAGGATCAGTCCGCCGCGGGCGATCAGCCGTTCGATAGCAGCGCGGACGTTGGCATTGAGCATGACCGTGGCGATGAACTTGCCGGAACCGTCCGGTTCGTCGGCAGCGGAGAAGCCGCCGCTGATCGCCAGGATGTGGCATTTGTCGATTTCCTCAGCCATCTCGCGGCAGGAATCGTCGATGTCGCGGGCCGAAAGGTTGCGGAAGACCCCGGTGACGGTCTCGGCGCCTTCGGCGGCGAAGGCAGCGGCCATGTCGTAGTCGCAGTTTGTGCCGGGGAAGACGGGGAAATAGACGCGGGGATGGTCGGTCGGTTCGCCGTTCCAGACAGCCTTGTTGGGGCCGGAAGTGGCGTCCGGCGCGTCCCCCTTCACGCCGCTGCGGTCGGGGTAGACTTCCGTATATTTCTCGGAATTGGCCTTGCGCAACTCTTCGATTGAGACGGCGTCTCCATTAACGCTGATTTCCTTGGCCTCGACCGTGACGCCGAGTTTGACTGCGCCGGGAATATCGATCGGCAGGGGACTTTCGACGACAATCGCGCCGTAATCCGCGCGGAAAAGGTCGTCGGGATTCTCAACCTCGATTGCGGCTCCGATTTCATTTCCGAAGCTCATCTTGGCAATGGCCTCAGCCACGCCTCCGAACCCGACGGCGAACGCGCTCTTGACAGAGCCGGAAGCAATCAGACGGTGGAGACGGTCGTAATTCTCGGCTAAGGCCTCCGTGTCGGGCATGAACGCCTCGCGACGGGGAGCCGGGATGAGCCAGATGCCGTTGCCCGGCTGCTTGAATTCGGGGCTGATGACCATGCGGGCATCGACCGGGACGCAGCCGAAGGCTATGAGCGTCGGGGGGACATTGAGCGAGCCGAACGTTCCGCTCATGGAATCCTTGCCTCCGATCGAGGGGAGGCCGAGTTCCTTCTGCATCCGGAGCGCGCCGAGGAGGGCGGCAAGGGGTTTGCCCCAAGCCTCGGGGGAGCTCATGCGCTCGAAATATTCCTGATAGGAGAAACGCATCTTGCGGAAATCCGCTCCGGCGGCCACGGCTTTCGCCACGGCCTCGACGACGGCGTAAGCCGCGCCATGATAGGGGCTCCAGCTGCTGAGGGAGGGGTTGAACCCTGCGCTCATCATGGAGGCGGTGTTTGTGAAATGATTTCCGACGGGGAGTTTCTGGACGCTGACCTGGGTTTCGGTTCCGGCCGTGCGGCCGCCGAACGGCATGAGCACGGTTGTGGCGCCGATCGTGGAGTCGAACATTTCGATCAATCCTCTTTGGGAAAGAACGTTGGGGTCAGCCATATTGGCGAGCATCCGGCGGGAGAAGGTCGATCCTTCGGGCGTCCGGAGGAAGGGATCGCGCTCATCGACGGCCTGCACGCGCGCCTTTGCAAAATGGGGCGCGCCGGCGGAATCGATGAACTCCCTGCGCAGGTCGGCGACAACCTCGCCGTTGCGGAAGAGGCGCATCCGGCCTGAGTCGGTCACGTCGGCAACGTGGCGCACCTCGATATTCTCCTCGGCGCAATAGCGTTCGAACTCCTCGCGGTCCTTGGCCTCGACAACGGCCGACATGCGTTCCTGCGATTCGGAGATTGCGAGCTCTGTGGCATTCAGACCGTCATATTTGGTTGTGACGCGGTCGAGATATATGTCGAGGCCGTCAGTCAGCTCGCCGATGGCGACGCTGACGCCTCCGGCGCCGAAATCGTTTGACTTCTTGATGAGCCGCGTGACCTCCGGACGGCGGAAAAGGCGCGACAGCTTGCGTTCCTCGGGGGCGTTACCCTTCTGGACTTCGCTGCCGCACATTTCGAGCGACTCCTCCGTATGTTCCTTCGAGGAGCCGGTGGCCCCTCCGATACCGTCGCGGCCTGTGCGACCTCCGAACATGAGGACAACGTCGCTGGGCGCGGGGCGTTCACGGCGCACATCGGCGGCGCGGACTGCGCCTGCGACAGCGCCGACTTCAAGACGCTTGGCAACATATCCGGGATGATAGATCTCGCGGACATGGGTTGTGGCGAGGCCTATCTGGTTGCCATAGGAGGAATATCCGGCGGCGGCTCCGCGTGAGATCACGCGCTGGGGGAGTTTGCCGGGTAGGGTTTCGCCGACAGGTTGCCAGATGTCGCCGGCGCCCGTGATGCGCATAGCCTGGTAGACATAGCTGCGTCCGCTGAGCGGGTCGCGGATTGCGCCTCCGAGGCAGGTGGAGGCTCCTCCGAAGGGTTCGATTTCAGTCGGATGGTTATGGGTTTCATTCTTGAACTGGAGAAGCCAGCGTTCGGTCTCGCCGTCAACATCGACATCGACATAGATCGAGCAGGCGTTGTTTTCTTCGCTCTGTTCGAGGTCGTCGAGCAGACCCTCCTTGCGGAGCCAGCGGGCGCCGATTGTGGCGAGGTCCATCAGGCAGAGGGGTTTCTCTGTGCGGCCGAGATCGCCGCGCATCGTGTGCCACATATCGAGGGCGTCCCGGATGTCGGAGGCGATGAAAGAATCCTCGACGTCGATGTCGGTCAGGCGTGAGGTGAATGTCGTGTGGCGGCAGTGGTCGCTCCAGTATGTGTCAAGAATACGCAGTTCCGTTTCGTTGGGGTCGCGTCCTTCGGCCTTGAAATAATTGACGACCTCCATCAGGTCGTCGGCGTTCATGGCCAGACCCATGGAGCGGCAGTAATCGCCGGCTTTGTCGGGAGTGATTTCGCGGAAGCCGTCGAGGGTCTCGACCGGGCGGGCATGGGCGCGCTCGGGGAGGGCGAGTCGGGAGAGGTCTTTCTTGCGCGATTCGACGGCGTTGATTGTGTATTTCTCGATGCGTTCGAGGTCTTCTTTGGAGACTGAATCGTCGAAGACCATGAGACGGGCGGCCGTGATTTCGACATCTGCCTCGGGATCGAGGAGGCGGACGCATTCGCGGGCGGCGGCAGCGCGCTGGTCGAACTGTCCGGGGAGGGATTCGATGGCGAGGTGGGGAAGGCCCTGGAGGTCGATTGAATCCGTAACGGAGTCTGTGGCGTGTTCGCCGAAGACTCCATAGCGGGCGCGTTCGATCAGGTCGGCGTCGAAGCCGAAGAGGTCGTATACGCAGAGAAGGCGGAGATCCTTGATGTCGAGGCCGAGGGTTGAGTTGAGCTCGTTGCGGAGGCTTTCGGCCTCAACGCGGAAATCGGGGCGTTTCTCGACGAAAATACGGTGTGTGGTCATGAGGTTTGGTCAGATTTCGGTTTCGAGGACTTTCTTGGTCTGCTCGCTACGGAAGTCGGCGAGTTTCTGGGCCAGTTCCTTGTCGGCGACGGCCATGATCTCGACAGCGAGAATTGCGGCGTTCTTGGCGCCGTCGATGGCGACGGTGGCGACTGGGATTCCGGAGGGCATCTGGACAGTTGAGAGAAGGGAATCCATTCCGCGGAGTGCCTTCGACATGATGGGGACTCCGATGACGGGGAGGGTTGTGTGGGAAGCAACGACTCCGGCAAGGTGGGCGGCTCCGCCGGCCCCGGCGATGAAGGCTGCGAATCCTTTGTCGCGGGCGTCGCGCATCCATTCTTCGAGGGCAGCGGGCGTCCGGTGAGCGCTGTAGACCTTCTTTTCGTATTCAACACCAAATTTTTCGAGCATCTCGAAGGCGCCTTTCATGACGTCGAGATCGCTGACGGAACCCATAACGACTCCTACTTTCATTTTGATTATCTGTTGTTTGGTCAATTAAGTCAAATTCAGTATTATTGCGGAAGCGTCCCCGGGAAAGGGGGTAGAGGAGGAGAGTGAGAGGAGAGTGAGAGAGGGGAAAAACCGCGGACGCCCGACGAATGCCGGGCGCCCGCGCCTTGTCAATTCACTATTATGGCCGTGCCGTGAAGCAGGCACGAGATGGACATGCGCGTGTCGTCCTGACCGGGCCTGAAGAGTCCGCGCCGGGGTTGCCGGCTGTGCGTCATCTGACGCCCGGGTTTGTGCGAGCCCTTCGGGAGGAAGGGCAGCAGCAAATGATGGTTATTTGCGGGATGAAGACGAGTGTGCATATCCGCCACAAAATTACAAAAATTTTTCCGTTCCGGCAAATCGCCGATAATTGTATCCAGAATTAAACATCAAAAAAGGGCCGCGATAAGGCGCGCCCTTTTAAGTTGTTGTTGACGCGGGTTGTCGCGTCGATGTTTAATCCGGTTATTTGCGGGGTTTGGATTCGCAGTAGACGCAGCGCCAGGTGTCGCCCTCGGCGGGGCGGAAGAGGCTTTCCACGTTTTCCATGTTGGAGATACATCTCGGGTTCGAACATACGAAACGCCCTGCCACTGCATCCGCCGGCACAAGTGGATGATGCGGCTTGCGACCCTCTTTGGCCCATTTCAGCAACGTCAACATCAAGGCCATACGCACAAACTTGCCGTTCTCAACCTGGCGGAAGTAGGCTGCACGCGGATCCGCATCGACATCGACCGCAATCTCGTTGACGCGGGGCAGCGGATGCAGGATACGCATCTCCGGCTTCGCGTTGCGCAGCTTGTCGGCCGTCAGGACAAAGCAGTCCTTCACGCGGTCGTAATCCTCCTGGTCAAGGAACCGCTCCTTCTGGACACGCGTCATGTAAAGCACATCGAGCTTATCGATCACATCCTCCAGCGAAGAAACCTCCTCGTAGGGGACGCCATACTTGTCGCAGACCTCCTCCTTCATATAGCCGGGGAGACGAAGTTCCTCCGGAGCGATGAGGACAACCTTCACGCCCGGATAGCGCGACAGCGCCTTGATAAGCGAATGGACAGTGCGACCGAACTTCAGGTCGCCGCAGAAACCGATCGTCAGATTGTCGAAATGGCCAATCTCGCGACGGATTGTCAAGAGGTCGGTCAGCGTCTGGGTCGGATGGGCGTGGGAGCCGTCCCCGGCATTGATGACGGGGATATTGGAATTGAGCGCGGCCACGAGCGGGGCGCCCTCCTCGAAATGGCGCATCGCGATGATGTCGGCGAAACAATTGATCACCTTCGTCGTGTCGGCAACGGTCTCTCCCTTGCTGACCGAAGAATTGGCCGCATCGGAGAAGCCGAGCACGTTCCCGCCGAGTTCCATCATAGCCGACGTGAAGCTGAGGCGCGTGCGCGTGGAAGGCTCGTAGAAGAGCGTCGCGAGTTTCTTTCCCTTGCAGGCTTCGGCATACTTCTCCCGATTGTCGATAATATCGAGAGCGAGGTCAACAATCTCCTGCACTTCCTCTGCGCTGAGATCGGTGGGGTCAATAAGATGGCGCATAATCGTATAATTTAAAGGGGCTTACTTATTCATCCAGCTTTCATCGGAAGGGTTGGCCATGAAGCGGCGCA
Source organism: uncultured Sangeribacter sp. (assembly GCA_964480745.1). Classification (GTDB taxonomy): domain Bacteria; phylum Bacteroidota; class Bacteroidia; order Bacteroidales; family Muribaculaceae; genus Lepagella. The sequence goes on from CAYZQA010000007.1 coordinate 48,341, forward strand.
GACGCTCAACATCGTTGGCGGGGATATAACCCTCTTCGGCGGCGACATCGACGAGCGTGTCGAAATTCGTAAGCGACACGTTGCGCACATTGGCCTCGGCCAGACGTTTCTTACCTTTCTCCATTCCGTAAGTGAAAATGCTCACAACTCCGAGCACATCAGCCCCGGCCTCGCGGAGCGCCTCGACTACGTCGATACAGCTTCCGCCGGTCGAGATAAGGTCCTCGATGACGACAACCTTCTGTCCCGGGAGCAGCCGCCCCTCTATGCGGTTGTTTCGGCCATGATCCTTGGCTGAGCCTCGGACATATCCCATCGGTTTGTCGAGGATGGCGGCGGCGATGGCGGCGTGAGCGATTCCGGCAGTGCTCGTGCCCATCAGCACTTCCGCCTCCGGGTATTCGCGGGCAACAGTGTCGGCGATGGCCTGCTCGACCTCGCGGCGCACTTCCGGGGCCGTAAGGATCAGTCGGTTGTCGCAATAAATGGGGCTCTTGATACCGCTGGCCCAAGTGAAAGGCTCATCAGGGCTCAGGAAGACGGCGCGGATTGAAAGGAGTGCCTTGGCAATATTTTTTTCAGTGCTCATATCAGTTCTTGGATTGTGGAGGTTACAGAATCGTGGGAGTTACATAAAAAATTACTCGCCGCAGAAATCGGCCTTGCAGCGACGGTAGGCGGCCACGGGATCGGCAGCGGCCGTGATCGGACGGCCGACAACGATATAGTCTGACCCGATCCGGCGCGCGTCGGCGGGCGAAGTGATGCGGCTTTGGTCGTCCTTAGCCGCGTCAGGATAGCGAATGCCCGGCGTAACGGTGATGAACTCGTTGCCGCAAGCCTCCTTCACGATGGCTGACTCAAGGGGGGAGCAGACGACGCCGTCGAGACCGGCAGCCTTTGCGTTGAGCGCATAGCTGACAATGGTGTCGTTGATGGAAGGGCCGATGAGGAGCTGCTCATGGAGTGCCTGTTCCGACGTGCTCGTCAGCTGGGTCACGGCGATCAGCAGCGGACGCTTGCCGGGAGCCGACCCCTCCGTGAGCCCTTCGAGGGCTGCGGCCATCATCTCGCGGGTTCCTCCCGCATGGACATTGACCATATCGATATCGTGGGCGGCAAGGACCTTCATGGCCTTGCGGACCGTGTTGGGGATATCGTGAAGCTTGAGGTCGAGGAAAATCTTATGGCCGCGGGCGCGGAGCGTGCGGACAATCTCGTTTC
>CAYZQA010000007.1:49664-64131 GCA_964480745.1 uncultured Sangeribacter sp.
AGGTCGAGGAAAATCTTATGGCCGCGGGCGCGGAGCGTGCGGACAATCTCGTTTCCGCCGGCATAGTAAAGTTCCATGCCGATCTTGACGAAAGGTTTCTCCTCCTTGAACTTGTCGAGGAACTCGAGGGCGGCTTCGGGAGTTGCGAAGTCGCAAGCGATGATAACATCTTTAGCGTTAGCCATATTCTTATGTGTTCTCTTAGCGGGGTAAAGTAATTTTAGATTGCCAGGTCGCGGAGGGATGAGAGTCCGAGGCGTGCCATGGCTTCGGGCAGGGAGTCGATAATATCCTTGCAAGCGGTCGGATTGATAAGGTTGGCGGTTCCGACCTCAACAGCTTTCGCGCCGGCCATCATCATCTCGATCACATCGTCGGCGGTAGCGACCCCTCCGCAGCCGATCACGGGGACTGAGACGGCATGGCTGACCTGCCAGACCATCCGGAGGGCAACCGGGAAAATCGCCTGTCCGGAGAACCCTCCCATCGTATTGGCAACGACCGGGCAACGTCGCCGCGTATCGATACGCATACCGAGCAGCGTATTGATGAGGCAGAGACCGTCGGCGCCCGCATCTACGGCCGCCTTGGCAATCTCGACAATATCGGTCACATTTGGGGACAGCTTTACATAGACGGGAAGCGAGGTCACGCCCTTGACGGCCTTTACAACTTCGGCCACTGACTGGCAGCTTGTGCCGAAGCTCATGCCGCCGCCATGGACATTCGGGCAGCTGACATTGAGCTCGATGATCTTCACCTGCTCCTCTCCATCTATGCGCCGGCAGCACTCGACATATTCCTCAACGGAGAAGCCGCTGATATTGGCGATGATCGGGCCGGAATAAGCTGCGCGCATCTTGGGGAGTTCCTCGGCTACGACGGCGTCGATGCCGGGATTCTGGAGACCGACGGAATTGATTATTCCGGACTCGCATTCCGCCACCCTCGGGAGCGGATTGCCGAAGCGGGGGTTGAGGGTCGTTCCCTTGAAAGAAATTGCCCCGAGGCAATTGATGTCGTAATAGGGAGTCATCACGTAGCCATAGCCGAAACAGCCTGAGGCAGGGATGACCGGGTTCTTTAGCTCTATATCGCCCAGGGAGACGCTGAGGTCGGCGGGGATTGCGGGATTGTTCATTTCCATATAAGGTCCTCCTTTTTGAAAACGGGTCCTTCTTTACATATTCTTTTGGCCCCGGACTTCGTTTCGAGCGAGCAGCAGACGCAGGCGCCGAACCCGCAGCCCATCCGGGCTTCGAGGCTGACCTCGCCGGGAATCTCCAGCCCCAGGGAGAGGGCGCGGAGCATGGGCATGGGTCCGCAGGCATAGAAATAGTCAGGCATGACGGAGAGGAGGGGCATCGCATCCGTGACGAACCCCTTTGTCCCAACGGAGCCGTCGACCGTGGCCACGAGGGTCTCGAAGCCGAGGCTGAGGAACATGTCGGGCATGATCACGCGGTCGGCGGAATTGAAACCGAGGATCACCATCGGTTTTTTGCCCGCTTCGCGGAGGGCCTTTGCCAGGCCGAGCAGCGGGGCGCAGCCCACGCCGCCTCCGAGAAGAACGGGATGGTCGCAATCGACGTTGACGTCAAACCCGTTGCCGAGGCCGGTCAGGATGTCAAACTCGTCGCCCTCCCGGGCGAGGCTCATGGCGCGGGTCCCTTTTCCGACAACATCGTAGATGATCGACAATTCGGAATCGGCGTAGTCGGCGACGGAGATCGGACGCCGGAGCGTGAACCCCGGGATGGCCAGATTGACAAACTGACCGGGAGCCGTGAACATCGACGTGTCGCCGGCGAGACGCATAAGCAAAGAATTGGATCCTATGCGCTTGTTTTCTATAACCTTATATTTACCTTGAAGATTCATTGCAGACATCAGATTACATCATTCAAAGATGAAGGGTTTCCCGGCGGCGACCGTCGCCTTCACCTTGCCGTTGAGCTGGAGGCCGGCGAAGGGCGTGGACTTCCCTTTGGAGAGGAATTTTTCCGGGGCGACTGTCCAGAGGGCGTCGGGGTTGAAGAGGGTCAAGTCGGCGCGTTGGCCGGGCAGGATACCTCCGGCGATGCCGAAAATCCTTCGCGGGGCGATGCATAACATCTCATACATCCTTGAGATTGGGATTCCGGCGCGCAGGATGGCATAAGTATAGAATGCGGAGGCGGAAACCTCAAGCCCGGTGACGCCCATGGCGGAATAGCGCAGGCCTCGGTTCTTCTCGTCGGCAGAATGGGGCGCATGGTCGGAAGCGAGGCAATCGATAGTTCCGTCTGCGACCCCTTCGAGGAGGGCCTCACGGTCGTCTGCCCCGCGCAGAGGAGGATTCATCTTGAAGCGACCATCCTCCTGGAGGTCGGCATCGGAGAAAGCGAGATAATGGGCTCCCGTCTCGCATGTGACGGGGAGGCCGTCGGCCTTTGCCTGACGGATAAGGCTTACGCTCTCCTTTGTCGAGATATGACAGATATGGAGGCGGCAGCCGGTTTCGGAGGTAAGGCGGATATTGCGTTCGACTTCACGCCATTCGCTTTCGGAGCAAATACCGCGGTGGCCGTGGGCCTGGCAGTAATCCCCGTCATGGATATAGCCCTTTTTCAGTAGGGCCTCGACCTCACAATGGGCAGCGAGCACTTTCCCTGTCGGGGCAATACGCGACATGGCTTCGCGCATGACGGAGTCTGACTGGACTCCGCTTCCGTCATCGGAAAAACCGGCGACCTTGTTGGCCAGGGCCTCATAATCGACAAGGTCGACTCCGGCGCGCCGGCGCGTGATTGTGGCGTAAGGGATTACTTCGACGCTCGCATCCTGATTGATGATGTCAAGCTGCTTGCTGAGCGACTCGGGGGTGTCCGGCGGAGGATTGAGGTTTGGCATCGTGCAGACGGTCGTGAAGCCGCCATGGGCCGCAGCGAGAGTCCCGTCGGCGATTGTCTCCTTGTAGGAAAAGCCGGGTTCACGAAGGTGGACATGAACGTCGACGAATCCGGGGAAGAGAAGGGCGCCGTCGCCTTCGATGACGGCGGTCTTGGAGCTGACGGGGATGTCGGGGGCGAGGCGTGCGACATGTCCGGCCCTGACGAGAATGTCGGTCAAGGTCATCGTGTCGGCGCGTCTGACGTTGCGGATAAGAAGAGGGGTTGTCATTAGGCAAATATTGAAATGTTAGAACTCCTGCCAGCTCTTGATTTCGATCTGGTCGGGGCTCTTGGCGCAGAAAGCGTAGATGAAAGCGGAAGCGAGCCGGGCGTTCGTAATCAGCGGGATGTTGAGGTCGATGGCAGCGCGACGGATGCGGTAGCCGTTGGTCAGTTCCTTGTCGGAATTGTTGCGCGGGACATTGATCACGAGATCCACTTCATGGTTGCGTAGCAGCTCGATTGCCTGGGGCTGTCCCTCCTCATCGGGCCAATATGCGCGGACATTTGGGATATTGTTCTCCGAAAGATGGCGCGATGTGCCCTCGGTAGCGTAAATTGTGTAGCCACGCTCGGCGAGCATCTTGGCCGCGCGAAGCATGTCGCCCTTCTGCTTGCCGTTGCCCGTCGAGAGGAGGATACCCTTCTGCGGGACGCGCTGGCCGACGGAGAGCATGCTCGAAAGGAGGGCGGAATCGACGTCATCGCCAAGACAGCCGACCTCACCGGTCGAAACCATGTCGACGCCGAGTTTTGGGTCGGCCTTCTGGAGACGGTTGAACGAGAACTGGCTGGCCTTCACGCCGACATAGTCGAGGTCGAACACGGACTTGTCGGGACGCTCCACGGGGAGGCCGAGCATGATGCGCGTTGCCAGCTCGATGAAGTTTATCTTCAACACCTTGCTGACGAAGGGGAAACTTCTGGAGGCGCGGAGGTTGCACTCGATAACCTTGATGTCGTTGTTGCGGGCGAGGAACTGGATGTTGAACGGTCCGGAAATCTTCAGCTCGCGGGCAATCTGCTTGGAAATCTTCTTTATGCGGCGTGCGGTCTCGACGTAGAGTTTCTGGGGAGGGAACTGGATTGTGGCGTCTCCGGAATGGACTCCGGCGAACTCGACGTGTTCGGAGATGGCGTAGGCTATGATCTCGCCGTCGCGGGCCACGGCATCCATCTCGACCTCCTTGGCATGTTCGAGAAACTGGCTGACCACAACCGGGTGGCGCTTAGACACGTTGGCCGCAAGAGTCAGGAACTTCTCAAGCTGGTCGCGGTCATGGCAGACATTCATCGCCGCTCCGGAAAGGACGTAGGAGGGACGGACAAGGACGGGAAAGCCGACCTTGTCGACGAAAGCGTTGATATCCTCCATCGATGTCAGGGCGCTCCATTCCGGCTGGTCGACACCGATGCGTCCGAGCATTGCCGAGAACTTCTCGCGGTCTTCGGCATTGTCAATGCTCTGCGCGGAGGTTCCGAGGATATTGACTCCCTGTTGGTCGAGACGCAGGGCAAGATTGTTTGGAATCTGGCCTCCAGTCGAGACCACAACCCCATGGGGCATCTCCAGGTCGAGGATATCGAGGACGCGCTCGAAAGTCAGTTCGTCGAAATAGAGGCGGTCGCAGATGTCATAGTCGGTGGATACGGTCTCGGGATTGTAATTGACCATCACGGAGCGGTAACCTTCCTTGCGGATGGTGTTCAGCGCCTGGACGCCACACCAGTCGAACTCCACGGAAGAGCCGATCCGGTAAGCGCCGGAGCCGAGGACTACGACTGAATTGCCATCATCGGCGAAATCTATATCATGGGTCTGGCCGCCGTAGGTCAGGTAGAGATAATTTGTGCGCGCCGGGTATTCTGCGGCAAGCGTATCGATCTGCTTGACGGCGGGAAGGATTCCGAGCTCCTTGCGGCGCGTGCGGACCTTCATCACGGCGTCCTGGATATCCATCTCCTTCTCCATGCCGACAGCGCGGGCAATCTGGAAATCGGAGAATCCTTCGCGCTTGGCCTTGCGGAAAAGGTCGGCGGGGAGGGCATATAGGCCTCCGGCCTTGCGCAGGGCAAGGTCTGTGTCGTGGATTTTCTTCAGTTTCTGGAGAAACCAGCGGTCGATGCGGGTCAACTCATGAATCTGATCGATCGTATAGCCGTTGTCGAACGCCTTCTCGATGACGAAGATGCGCTTGTCGGTGGGGGTATGGAGAGCGCCGTCGACATCCTCGATCGTGAGTTCTTTGTTCTCGACGAATCCGTGCATTCCCTGGCCGATCATGCGCAGCCCCTTCTGGAGGGCTTCCTCGAAAGTGCGTCCGATTGCCATGACTTCGCCGACCGACTTCATCGACGACTCCAGCTCGCGGCTGACCCAGCGGAATTTGCCGAGGTCCCAGCGGGGGATCTTGACCACGCAATAGTCGAGCGCGGGCTCGAAGAAGGCGGTTGTCGTCTTCGTTACAGAATTTTTGAGGTCGAAAAGACCATATCCGAGCGCGAGTTTGGCGGCGACGAAAGCGAGGGGGTAGCCCGTGGCCTTCGAAGCGAGTGCGGAGGAGCGGCTAAGACGGGCGTTGACCTCGATCACGCGGTAATCCTCCGAATCGGGGGAGAGGGCGAACTGGACGTTACATTCCCCGACGATCCCGACATGGCGGGCGATACGGATCGACAGCTCGCGCAGCTTATGATATTCTGAATTTGTAAGGGTCTGGGAGGGGGCGACGACGATACTTTCGCCCGTATGGATTCCGAGAGGGTCGAGGTTCTCCATGTTGCAGACCGTGATGCAATTGTCGAAACGGTCGCGGACAACTTCATACTCGACTTCCTTCCAGCCCTTGAGGCTCTTCTCGACGAGCACCTGGGGGGAGAAGGAGAAAGCCTTCTCGGCGAGACGGTTGAGCTCCTCCTCATTGTCGCAGAATCCGGAGCCGAGGCCTCCGAGGGCGAAAGCGGCGCGGAGAATCACGGGATAGCCCAATTCGGCGGCTGCTTTGCGGGCCTCCTCGATATTTTCGCAGGCATGGCTGGCGATTGTGCGGACATCGATTTCATCGAGCTTGCGGACGAAGATCTCGCGGTCTTCCGTGTCTATGATCGACTGGACGGGCGTTCCGAGCACCTTCACGCCATACTTCTCCAGCACTCCGGCATGGAAGAGGTCGACGCCGCAGTTGAGGGCCGTCTGCCCTCCGAAAGCGAGCATAATTCCCTGCGGACGTTCGCGGGCGATCACCTTCTCGACGAAGAAAGGCGTCACGGGAAGGAAATAGATATGGTCGGCGACTCCCTCGGATGTCTGGACAGTCGCGATATTGGGGTTAATGAGAACAGTCTCGATTCCCTCCTCGCGGAGCGCCTTGAGGGCCTGAGAGCCGGAATAGTCGAACTCTCCGGCCTCGCCGATCTTGAGGGCCCCGGAGCCGAGCACGAGCACTTTCTTGATATCCTTGTCTATCTTGGTTGCCATAATAATCAGAATGTGGAGGGATTAGAGGAGGTTGATGAAATCGTCGAAAAGGAACTCCGTGTCGACCGGACCGCCGGAAGCCTCGGGGTGGAACTGGGCTGAGAACCAGGGTCGCTCCGTGTGGCGGATGCCCTCGTTGGAGCCGTCGTTCATGTTTGTGAAATAGGGTTCCCAGCCGGCAGCGAGCGTCGAGGGGTCGATGGCGAAGCCATGGTTCTGCGAAGTGATGAAGCAGCGGTCGGTCCCTTCCATGCGGACGGGCTGGTTATGGGAGCGGTGGCCATACTTGAGTTTGTAGACCGTCGCTCCGGCGGCTTTGGCGAGAAGCTGGTTGCCCATGCAGATTCCCATCAGCGGGCGGCGTTCATCGGGATTGGAGATGAATTGACGGATATGGCCCACGGTCTTTTCTGCCATCTCGGGGTTTCCGGGGCCGTTGGAAAGGAAGAGTCCGTCGAAATCAAGCGTGTTGAAATCGTAATCCCAGGGGACGCGGACAACCTCGACTCCGCGGCGCGTCAGGCAGCGGATGATATTGTTCTTGGCGCCGCAATCAACGAGGACGACGCGTTTCAGACCCTTGCCGCCGTTGTACGTGACGGGCTCCTTGACAGAAACCTGCTCCACGAAATTGATGTCGTTGTAGTCCTCCTTCGCGGGCTCCTCGTCGCAACCCTCGATTTCGATGCGGCCCATCATGACGCCGTGCTCGCGGAGAAGCTTCGTCAGGCTGCGCGTGTCGACGCCGGAAATTGCGGGGACCTTCTCGCGGACAAGCCAGTCGCTGAGGCTCTCGACGGCGTTCCAATGGCTGAACTCATCGGAATAGTCGCCGACGATCATGGCGCGGGGATAAATCCGGTCGGACTCGGCGAAGCGTTTCATGCCGTCGTCGGCAACATCCATCGGCGGGACGCCGTAATTGCCGACGAGGGGATAGGTCAGGACCATTAGCTGGCCGGCATATGAAGGGTCGGTCAGCGACTCGGGGTAACCGGTCATGGCGGTGTTGAACACGACCTCTCCGGCCGCGTTTCCTTCATATCCGAACGAGCGGCCTTCGAAACGCGTGCCGTCGTCGAGAATCAGAGTGGCTTTTTTCATTGCTTGTATGCTGTGGAATATTTGTCTTCGTAATATCTTATGAATGCCTCGTTGAGGCGGCGCAGTCCGCCGGGGGTCGGATAGCGGCCGGAGAAATACCAGTCGCCGGGATGCCCGGGAATGGCGTTGTGGAGCCCTTCGACCGATTGGAAAACGAGCTTTATTTCCGTCTCGACCCCTTCGGGGCGGAGCATGGCGACCATCTTGTCGGCGACTTCCTCATCGGAGAAAAGGTCGTAGAGGTCGGCGACATGGTTTTTCATCTCCTCCTTCGGGAGGTGGCGCTGGGCGACACAACGGCGGTAGATGTCGTCGATGAGCGCCTCGTGGCCGCGGTCGCGGGCGAGCTCGATGGCAGCGCGGAAGGCTATGAATTCATCGAGGTTGGCCATGTCGATTCCGTAGTAATCCGGGAAGCGGACTTGCGGGCTGGAGCTGACAATGACGATCCGTTTGGGGTGGAGGCGGTCGAGGATGCGGATGATGCTTTCGCGGAGGGTCGTTCCGCGGACGATCGAATCGTCGATCACGACGAGGTTGTCCACGCCCGGCCGGAGCGAGCCGTATGTTATGTCATAGACATGCGCGGCAAGGTCGTTACGGGCTTCTCCTTCGGAGATGAAGGTCCGTAGCTTGATATCCTTTATCGCCACTTTCTCGGAGCGGATCCGTCGGGAAAGGATTTTCTCGATGGCCTCGGGCGAGGGGGCCGGGCCGAGTTCGAGGATTCGGCGCGTCTTGCGGGCATTGAGGTAATCGTTGAATCCGCTGACCATGCCGTAGAAGGCGGCTTCGGCCGTGTTGGGGATGTAGGAGACGACCATGTCGTCGACTTCTCCATTGATAGCTTCGAGGATGGCGGGGACAAGGTTTTCCCCGAGTTTTTTCCGTTCGCGGTAGATGTCGCGGTCGGAGCCTCGGCTGAAATAGACGCGTTCGAAGGAGCATGCGGCATATTTCTTGGGCTCGAGAATCTGGGGCGTGCGGATTTCGCCGGTCCGGGAGATGATGAGAGCCTGGCCGGGGAGGAGTTCATGGATTGCGTCCGTGTCGAGGTCGAAGGCGGTCTGGATCACGGGGCGCTCCGAGGCGAGGGCTACAACATCCTCGTCGGCATACCAGAAAGCGGGCCGGATTCCCCAGGGGTCGCGGAGGGCGAAAGCCTCGCCGGAGCCGGTGATTCCGCAAACGACATAGCCGCCGTCCCAGACGGGGGCCGATTCGCGGAGGACATTGGCGACATCGATCGTGTCCTCGATATGGCGCGTGATGTCGGTGTCGGTCAGTCCGGCGGCGATGGCCTCATTGAAATGGCGTTCGCTTTCGCGGTCGAGGCGATGGCCGAGCTGTTCGAGCAGAAGGTATGTGTCGGAGATCATTCGGGGGTGTTGCCCCTTGACGGCGATATGGCTGAAGATCTCGTCGACGTTTGTCATGTTGAAATTGGCGCAGATGCAGAGGTTCTTTGCCTTCCAGTTGTTGCGTCTCAGAAAGGGATGGACATAAGAAAGGCCGCTCTTCCCCGTCGTGGAGTATCGGAGATGACCCATATAGATTTCTCCGGCAAAGGGGATGTGGCGGCTTGCAAATTGGGGATCGTGGAGTTGATCGGGAGAAAAGTTGGCGAGTTGGGAATGGACGTTGTCGAAAATTTCCTGGATGGCGCCGGCTCCCATGGCACGTTCGCGAAAAAGAAACTCCTCGCCGGGGGCCGCGAGCATTTTTAGGCAAGCGAGACCGGCACCTTCCTGACCGCGGTTGTGCTGCTTCTCCATCATGAGATAGAGTTTGTTGAGCCCATACATCCACGTGCCGTATTTATCCTGGTAGTGGCCCAGAGGTTTGCGGAGTCTGACCATTGCGACGCCGCATTCATGTTTTAGGGGTTCCATCATGTAGGCGTTTTCAATTTGCAAAGTTAGCAAAAAAACGTCAGATACACAAATAGGAATCCCGAATGCAGGATTGAGGAGGCTCGGGGGGGGGGCAACCCCCGAGCCGTGGCAGAGGGTTATTTCTTTTCGAGGAGGTTGGCGAGGGTCCGCATTCCGGCGGTGGCTTTCTCGCGGATGACGGTTACGTTGGGGATGCCGGCCGTGGAGGCGGGGTTCGGGTCGATGTAGTAGATCGGTGTTCCGGGGCGGACGCAGGAGATCAGCCCGGCGGCGGGGTAGACAACGAGGGACGTACCGATGACGACGAATATGTCGGCGCGGGCCACGAGTTCGGCGGCGCGTTCGATGTTCGGCACAGGCTCCTGGAAGAAAACGATGTGCGGGCGCATCAGGTCGCCACGGCGACCGCGTGTCTCAGGGGTGGTTTCCAGATGGTCAATGTCAAGCTGCTCGATATAGTCGGGATCCGCCACGGAGCGGATTTTCATCAGTTCGCCGTGAAGATGGAGCACATTCGAAGAGCCTGCCCGTTCGTGGAGGTCATCGACGTTCTGGGTGATGATGTAGACGTCATAATCTTTTTCGAGTTCGACGAGGGCGCGGTGGGCGTCATTGGGGAGAGCGTCAAGGAGAGCGCGGCGGCGTTCGTTGTAGAATCTGTGGACGAGCTCCGGGTTTCGGCGGAAGCCGTCTGCCGAGGCGACATCCATGACCGGATAGTTTTCCCATAGGCCTCCGGCGTCGCGGAAGGTGGAAATACCGCTTTCGGCGCTGATTCCGGCGCCTGTGGAGACTACAAGGATCGGTTTGCGGGGGTTAGAGGCTGTATCTGACATGGTTAAAGGTGTTATCTTTTTTGAGGAAGAATATATTTCATCTGGAGAATGAACATTATTGGGGGGAGATATGTTCAAACTTTGATAAACAAAATTTCCCTGTTATGGAAAACAAGTCAAGGTTGTATCTGGTGAGTTTTGGAAACTCCCGGAAATATAAAGTGGAAACTCCGGACGGGTCTTATGCGAAGATCAACGAAGTCCGGGACGAGATTGAGAAGTTCCTTAAGGAAGAATTTCCGTCGGATGGCGGTTTGAAATATTATCGCGAGCCGCATGTTGTGGATGTTCCGGCGGATGAGGCAGAGAAATATACCGACTATCCGGAGCTGAATGCGGAGGCAGTGGCCCAGATCAAGGAGACGCTCTGCACGGAAGTTAAGAACATGGCGGATCAAGAGCAGCTTGACTCGAACGCGCCGTTCAACTCGGTTCCGCCCCAGTATTAAGAAGATATAAATCGAAAGATAATAAAATATCCGGAAAGATGCTCTTAGCCATCTTTCCGGATTTTTGCATTTGTCTTTAGGATTTTGTTGACCGTGAAAATTATGATTTTGCGGGATGGCGGGGAATTTGTATTTTTGCAGGATGAATTATGCGGAAACTCCTGCTGCGGGGAGTCTGCGCTTCCCGAAGCGCGACCGGCTCCGTCATCGTAGCCTCGTCGAGGAACTCTTCGCCGAGGGGCGCTCGCTGTATGAATACCCGCTCCGTCTCCAATGGCGCGTTGTCCCACGGGAACGGCTCTCGGAGGTGTTCCGCCAAGGCCTTCCCCCTCGCTTCGGGAAGGTCCAGATGATGGTGACGGTTCCCAAAAAGAAGCGTCGCCACGCTGTCGACAGGGTCCTTCTCCGGCGGAGAATCCGGGAAGCCTACCGGCTGAACCGCGCCGGCTTGATGGCTGAAGCGGTCCATCTCCCCGAAGGGAGCATGCTCGAACTGGCTTTTATCTATCTCCATTCGGAGAATGCCGATTACGCGGAGATAGAGAAGAAGATGAAGATCCTCCTCGGATTGCTTGTAAAGAAACAGAGGAAAAGGAGAGAAGAGAGGAGAGAGGATAGGAGAGAGGAGAGAATAGAGGAGAGGAGTGCGGACGACAATGGCGAGAAGAATGGCTGAAAAAGGAATGAATCATCTTGTCCGCCGCCTTGTCAAGGCCCCGATTATCTTCTACCGGGGAGCGATCTCCCCGCTGTCCCCGGCGGCATGCCGCTACGTCCCGACCTGCAGCCAGTATGCACTGGAAGCCATAGACAAATATGGCGTCGGGAAAGGGACGCTCCTCGCGGCGCGGAGGATCCTCCGCTGTCATCCCTGGGGAGGGTCCGGATATGACCCTGTGCCGTGAGGAATATCCTGTTTGTTGTATAAATTGTTGTTTATAAAATTGAAATTGTTGTTTTATTAAAATTGTCCATATTGTCGTGAAGATACTTGATATACATACTCATCACCGGGCCCCGCGTCCGGAGGCAGTCGTAACGATCGACCTTACGCAGGAAAGCGTTCCGGAGCTGCTTCCGGATCAGGCTTACAGCGTCGGAATCCATCCCTGGGTTCCCTGGGAGTCGATAAAGGAAGAGGCGTGGGAGCGCCTTGAGGAATATGCAGCCAGGCCGGAGGTTGTGGCAATCGGCGAATGCGGGATCGACCTGTCGCGCAACGCATCGCCGCTGTTCCGTCAGCTGGAGGTGTTCAAACGCCATGTCGAGCTCTCGGAGCGGCTCGGGAAGCCGCTCGTCATCCACGCCGTCAAAGCGCATGACATTATCGTCGGCTTGCGGCGCGACCTCAAGCCGGCGCAGAACTGGCTGGTCCATGGCTTCCGTCAGAAACCGGAAGTTGCGGGGACATTGCTCCGGGCCGGCTGCTGGCTATCGTTCGGCGAGATGTTCAACGAAGAGACCGTCAAGGCTTGCCCACGGGAGAGACTTCTTGCCGAGACCGACGAATCGGAAATGCCGATCGAGGAGATCATCATCCGGATCTCCCGGGCGGCAGGATGGCCAATGATGGAAGAGATAGTCGCCAACTCGGCGCGGTTCCTCGGACTCGGAGAGAGTCAGAAGGACGCAGATAAACCGATAGAATAAAGAAGAGTCTAAAAAAGAAACTAAGAAAATAAAAGGATATGAAGATAAAGAAGATTTTTGCCGGGATTGCGATGGCCGTTGCTCTTTTTGCAGGCGTTCCGGCTTTCGCGCAGCAGCCGGCTCAGTCGGCCGAGGGAACGAGCGCAGAAATGCCGTGGTATATCCCTTTGAGCTATAATGGTTTCAATTTTGACATCCCGGCGGGTTCGATAGTGGAGAAGGGGAGCACGATCCTCGTCAAATATCCCGACGGTTCGTTTGGGTTGTCGATCTCGAATGTCGAATCCGAAGGAGGGGGCCAGCAGGCAGCCTTCCTGACCTGCCGGCGTCTGGCCACGCAGCTGAAGCTGGAGGATGCGAGCGTCCGCAAGGAAACAATCGGTGGAGTTGACGGAGCAGTGGCCAAGGGGCGCCTTGAAGACCGCGATGTCACTGTGATAATCCTGCCCGTGAGCGGTCAGGAAACGACGATGGTGATGATGGCAACGCCCAACCGCCAGGCCTGGGCCGACCACTTCCGCCAGTCGATAACCCGATAAGCAGACGGATGTCAGGTCGATGAACGAGACGGATATCAAGCTGATGGAAAAGAATACTCATAAGAAAGTGGCTGTCGGTCTGCTGCGCAGACTGATGGCCTCCCTCATCATAATGGGAATGGCTCTTCCTGCGGGGGCGCTGACCCTCGAAAAGATCAAATACGGCGACTTTTCCCAATGGGTCACGCGCGAGCTCACGGAATCGAAAGTCTTGGGAGGAAGCAAGAAGACGGTCTATGCCGTCGGTCCGGAGAAGACGATCCGTGGGAATGTCGCCTACACCAACAGCGGAGGCTCTCCCTGGGCATCCAGCAATGTCTATGCGAAAGTATCGGGGATAGTGAAGGCGTCCAACACGGTGAGCCCGGCGACATTGAACGGCAACCGCGTCGCCAAGCTGGAGACGAAGATGGAACATGTGAAGGTGCTCGGCCTGATCAACATGGATGTGATGGTGACGGGGACGCTCTTTCTCGGGAAAATCATAGAGCCTATATCGTCGACAAAGAACGCATTCTCCAAAATGGAAATGGGGATGCCCTATACGAAGCGGCCGAAAGCGTTGGTCTATGACTTCCGACTCGACATGCCGAACGTCAACACGCGGGTCAAATCGACAGGCTTCGGCTCGAAAAAGACCCTTCAGGGGCGCGACCAGCCTGAAGTCTACGTATTGCTTCAGAAACGCTGGGAAGATGAGAAAGGAAACATTTACGCCAAGCGCGTTGGCACGGGCCGGGAACGCTTCTCCAAGTCTATCCCATGGACGACCGGCCATCAGCTGCCAATTCATTACGGCGACATAACCGGGAAACCTTTCTACAAATCCTACATGGGGCTTCTTGACGGGGCTAAGGCCTATTCCGCTTACAACTCGAAAGGGAAGCTCGTGCCGGTCCATGAGATTGGATGGGCTGATGAGAACGAGACTCCGACGCATGTCCTGGTGATGGCCAGCACGACCTGCGGCGAGCCGTTTGTCGGTACGGAAGGAATTGTAATGTATATCGACAACGTGGCTTTCGGATTTTAAGAAAGTTAACTGACAAATAAAATGAAGATAGCGATAATAGGATATGGGAAAATGGGGCGGATGATAGAGGAGATAGCCCTCTCGCGCGGCCATGAGATAAGCGTCCGCATAGACGCGGAGAATCAGGAAGCATTTGACTCGGAGGCCTTCCGCGACTCGGATGTGGCGATCGAGTTCACGGTTCCGGTGGCAGCCGTGGGGAACCTGGAACGTGCATTTGCGGCCGGCGTACCGGTCGTGTGCGGCACGACCGGATGGTATGCCGAACTTCCGCGCTTCCGCAAACTCTGCGAGGAGGGCCGCGGCTCGCTGATTGCGGCGTCCAACTTCTCTGTGGGGGTCAACATCTTCATGGAGATCAACCGACGCCTTGCGCATATCATGGCGCGCTTCCCGCAATATAAAGCATCCATGGAGGAAATCCACCATATCCATAAGCTTGACCATCCTTCCGGAACCGCCATCACACTCGCCGAGGAAATTATCGAGGAAAATTCCCGTTATTCCAGATGGGAGGAAGGGGGAGTGACAAGTGACAAGTTACGAGTTA
>CAYZQA010000007.1:64231-67816 GCA_964480745.1 uncultured Sangeribacter sp.
TCCCGTTATTCCAGATGGGAGGAAGGGGGAGTGACAAGTGACAAGTTACGAGTTACGAGTGACAAGTTACCAGTTACGAGTGACGGGTTACGAGTTACGAGTGACGAAGGGGGCGTGCTTCCTATTTCCTGCGAGCGGCGTGGGGAGGTCCCGGGAATCCATTCGATTCGCTGGGAATCGGATGTTGACTCAATCACGATCACCCATGACGCAAAATCGCGCCGCGGATTCGCCCTGGGCGCAGTCCTCGCCGCTGAATACCTCGCAGACCATCCCGGCTGGCACACAGTTGCAGAAGCCCTAAACCTGGAGTAGGGACGCGATACATCGCGTCCACCACAACGCGTTACATCGCGTCCAAATCAAGACGAACGGAACTCAGGCCCCCGGCCGACCCAGTAGGGACGCGATAAATCGCGTCCCAAACAAGACGAAAAATCGACATCAATGGAACAAAATAACAATAAATCCCGGACATTGAAAGAGCGGCTAAGCAGCGTGACGAAATCGCGCTGGATCCGCTTCACAATCGTATCCATCATCTTCTTTGTCTGGGTTATCCTGATGGGGAATCCCTGGCTTGCGCTGATATGGCTGCTGCTGATCGACATCTATCTGACGCAGTTCATTCCCTGGAATTGGTGGAAGTCCAAGAAAGGCCCGACCCGGACAGTCATGGCCTGGGTAGACGCGATTGTCTACGCCTTGATACTCATCTACTTCATATTCGCCTTTGTCGGCCAGCAATATGAGATTCCTTCGAGCTCGCTGGAGAAATCGTTGCTCGTCGGCGACCGGCTATGGGTGGACAAGACGGTCTATGGGGCCCGCGTGCCGCAGACGCCGCTTCATTTCCCGCTGGCTCAACACACGATGCCCCTCATCGGCGGCAAGAGCTACATCGAGAATCCCCAGCTTGACTATCACCGTCTCCCCGGCATCCGCCAGATAGAGCGCGGCGACATCGTCGTCTTCAACTATCCGCAGGGCGACACGGTGGCGGAGAAAGTGCCCAATCCCGATTATTACCAGATCACCCATGACCTCCGTCAGAAAGGGATAGCCGACCCGAAATCCTATATCGAACAGAATCCGCAGATGTTCGGCAAGCTGTTGGTGCGCCCTGTCGACCGGCGGGAGAACTATGTCAAGCGTGCCATCGGCCTTCCCGGGGAGCGGCTACGCATCTCCGGCGATACGATCTATATCAACGGCAAGGCAATTGCCGAGCCGGAGAATGTCCAATATAACTATATCGTCCCGATCAGCGGACAGGTCCCGGCCGAGAAATGGCAGGCATTGGGCGTCCGCCTTGACGACCTGATGGGCCCGATCCGCCATGAAGCCGCCGGCTTCTCCTTCTATGACGTGCCGCTGACAAAAGCGATGGTCGAAGAAATTCAGCGCTGGCCGGAGGTCATCGGTCCGTTGCAGCGCGAATCGTCGACCGACTTCCTCGACATGTCGGGGATGTTCCCGCTCGGAGCCGACTACGGCTGGACGCGTCCCAACATGGGTGAATTCTGGATTCCGAAACGTGGCGTCACGCTTCATCTGACCCCGGAGAACTATCCGATCTATGAGCGTGCGATCCGAACGTATGAAGGGAACGATCTTAAACTCGTCGACGGAAAGATATATATCAACGGCGAGCAAACGGAATATTATACGTTCAAGCTTGACTATTACTGGATGATGGGCGACAACCGCGACCGTTCGGCCGACAGCCGCTTCTGGGGCTTTGTGCCGGAAGACCATATCGTCGGCAGTCCCGTCTTCATCATAATCTCGCTTGACGGCGAGCGCGGCCTGACCGACGGCAAGATCCGCTGGAACCGCATATTGGCCAATCCTAACCCGGACAAGAAGAAATGGCAGGAGGAATAAGACCCGTATTGCCGTGGGCGGCTTCAACGGCATGGTATGCGACCTACTTCGAGGCGATCCGCAACGGATTTGCGGCAATGCCGCCGTTCGACAAGCGCGACATGGCGCGGACGCTGATCGGCGCAGGGCCCGAGCTGAGGGTACTGACCATCCCGTTGGAGGGAGGGTCGGCCGTCCTGAAACGCGACAATCCCTATCCGTTCCTATCGGGTCATGGAAAATGGCGGCGGGAGCATATCGGCGCCTGGACAGCCGCCTATGGAAAGACTCCCTATTTCCAGCATCTCATGCCGGAAATAGAGCGGATATATGAAAAGCATGGCGATGGCTCGCCGCTTGAGGAATTCAACCGCGACTTCCATCGCCTGGCGGTCCGCTGGCTCGAGCCGGCGGCCAGCGCTGCGTTGCCGGAAGGTGCGGAAGGTCTTTGCCGGGAGCTTTCAACAAAAGTTAACGGAGCGGTTTCAATTTTTGAAGCGCTTTTCCGTTTTGGAAAAGAAGCAGGGTTCGGACTGCGCTGAGAAAGCCGGTCGCTGAAACCCTGCGGGAAAGAGATGAAAAAGGGGATAGCAGCAATAATAATCGTCATTACAGCCCTGTTCGCCGCACTCGCGGGGAGGGCGCAGGATCCGGAGCTGAAGGTAAAGGCCTACCTCGGCTACACCCGCATTGTCGACGAATATGGCGACACATGCCGGCTTACGTATATCCGCGACCTCGTGGTCTATCCTCCATTGAAATTCAAGAACAAGAAGCAGGAGGAATTCTACTGGCGCACGGTCCGCGACGTCCGGAAGACGCTGCCATACGCCAAACTGGCATTCGCCACGCTCTGTGAAACCTACGAATACATCCAGACGATACCCGACAAGAAAGTCCGCGAGCAGCACCTGAAGACGCTGGAAAAAGACATCTTCGAGCAATACAAACCTGTCGTCAAAAACATGACGAAAAGTCAGGGGAAAGTACTGTTGAAACTAATCAACAGGGAGACCGACCAGACTTCGTTCAACATAGTCAAAGCCTTTTTAGGGTCATTCCGGGCTGGGTTCTGGCAGACCTTCGGGCGATTCTTTGGGATGAACATGAAAGCGGGCTTTCATCCGGAAAAGAACAAAGACGACGCAATGATCGAACGCATAGCCACGCTAATAGAACAGGGAGCGCTCTAACAGCGCCCCCTGTTCTATTAAATTTTCGAGGGTGGTTGAGCTTATTGCCGCCCATGGGCAGGAAAGATTGAAACTGTCCGCTTAAATCCAACTCCAGCTTCAGCAGAATCAAATAGACCTGATGGTCAACACCAGTTCTGTCTCCATGGCTTTCGGCTAAGCTCGCACACGGAAATCGGAAATTACATCGGTTTGATCATTGATTCGATGAAGGCAATCTCCTTCTCGGAAAGATTGTATTTCCGGAAGAGTTGCTGATCTATCTCTTCAACTGACTTACTCCAATCAATGTCACTATTCTCAGTGAAGTCCTGCATCGGAACGTTTGACCAAGTATCTTTGGGATTATCTTGAGTAACTTTTAATGTCCCCAGTAATAATCGTGCGAATCGGGTTCTAACATATTTTAAACAGGCCTCGGCATGGGGTGCTTCTTCAAAGCACCCTATGCTGAGGAATGTTAAAGTATGACCGATTACCGGCACGCCGATTACCGGCGTGCTGAGCACCTCGCCTATAGCACCGG
>CAYZQA010000008.1:0-58550 GCA_964480745.1 uncultured Sangeribacter sp.
ATGAGCCCAACGAGCTACCACTGCTCCACCCCGCGGTGTTATTTTCGAGTGCAAAGTTATAGCTTTTATCCCGAATCTCCAAATTTTTCAACGTTAAATTTTGTATAAGATTATTATCCGACTCGCAATTGCTTGAATTTAAACATATTCCAACAATTACAGAAATCGTAATTGTCTTTTTGTATAGGTTGTACTGGTGCTGAATGCGGGGTTTAAATGGGAAAATTATTAACCGTCGGAACAGGTGTGATGAGAATTTTTTGGTGTAGACCGAATATTTTCTGGGATTTATATATCTTTACACAATCAAATTAACTTTCTGTCCGATAAAAATTTATTGCAGGATGGCTTTAAACAGAAGAAAATATATCACGCTCATTAGGATCTGCACATTAGGAATGCTTCTGTGTCTATCCCTGAGCTGTTCCAAACAATCTTTCCCCGACGGCCATAACATTCTGAACGCCTATGTTCCTGGTACGGTATGGGAATACGCTGTGGGTTATAGTAGTGATTTCCGAACTGATAGAAAGGGGAAGCAAACGTGGTATCTCAACGGTAAATTTACTCAGGATGATAAAACCTATCTGAAGTTATACCGCCAGTATACTTCTCTGGAGTTCTTAGAAGAACTTAAGAGCAATCTGAAATGGGGCGGCGGGTTGCCAGAGATTAATACGGAAACCCTCTATTATGGGGGCGTGCGCACTGAGGATGGTAGGGTCTATTATAAGAACCCTTATCTCGAAGAGGAATTGTTGATTTTCGATTTTGCAGCTCAGGTCGGTGACACAATCTCGGTTCAACATATAGTATGCTCGTTCTATTATCCCGATCCTCGGACTGTCCAAATCAGGGTAACGGAACTTGTACCCACCAAGTTTCAAGGTGTTTTCTTGATGAAAATAAATACACCACCTTTTGATTCAACATATCCTGATGAGTGGCTGACCGGAATTGGTTCCATAGACTCTCCTGTGACCAATTTCTACTCAAATTCCCTGGGAGGACACTGGAGCGAATTAACCAAAGTGACAATGTGCGGAAAAACTATCTATGAAAATAATTGATATAAATAGTTAGCTATGAAGACAAAAAAACTCTTTAATCCTCATTTGGCATTGATGGTCTTCTTCGGAATGATTGCAATGTTTTCGGTTGGATGTTCAAGAAATGTCAATCAGTGCGGCCATAACATGCTGAACGCCTATGTTCCTGGGACAGTCTGGGAGTACGCTGTGGAAATTGACCAACCTCCGTTTATTACGATTAAGCGTAAAGAAATTTGGTATATTAGCGGTTCCTTCTCCGAAGAAGGGAAAACGTACATGAAACTATATCAACAGACAACGACCTTAGATTTCTTAAATGAAGTCAAAGGAAGTGTGCGAAGTGGAAAACCTATCGATTATCTTAGTGCCTCGACACTTTATTATGGTGGTGTGCGGAATGAAAATGGTAAGTTATACTACAAAAGTCCCCATTACCCTAATGAATTGTTAATGTTTGATTTTTCAGCTCATCAGGGCGATACGATCGTTGTGACAGACATTTCTGGAACTTTCTACCAGCCATGGACAAAGGAGGTGCCGGTATGGGTTAAAGAAATTTCTCCCTCAGGGTTCAACGGAGTTGAAATAATGAAAGTTAACACACCTCCATTTGACAACACATATTCTGAATGTTGGTTTCGAGGGATTGGTTCCCCTGAAAGTCCTGTAAGTAGCATTTATGCAAATTATATTGGAAACGGCGGTAGCAAATTGGTGAAAGTGACAATGTGCGGAAAAACTGTCTACGAAAGTAAACGGCGTCAATAGACCTTCCAATTGGATATCAGGGATTATGTGTAAAAGGAACCTAACTGCTTTCTTGCTCGGTTCTGAACTAAAAAGTGGGAAGTAGAATATTTATTTCCGGATTTTTCTTGCGAAGTCGAAAGAAATATGCTAACTTTATGGAAATTTAGAAATTCTTGCAACTTTTTAAAGATATGCGGGGATTTCATTTGCGAAAAATGCGACACACAACTACTAACTAAAATCCTGAAGCTATGAAACGGACGATTAAACTATCTCTAAATTTGTTGGTGACATTACTGACTCAAACTATTATCCTGGTTGGTTGCTCTTCCGATATTCCAGATATCCAACTTGAGCAACCCACAAATGAGATTGTAAAAGAAAGCAACAGAAGAAGCATGCTGGAAGCCATTGATTTGGCAAGAAAAGCTCATGGAGCGACCCGTGCAAACCTTTTGATCAGTGAAATCAACGAAGTGTCGGACGGGGAGGAACCATGTGCATACATTTTCAACTACGCAAATGGCCAAGGCTTTGATATAGTAAGTACGAGCAGAGCCGTCACTCCAATCCTGGCATTCTCTGAGGAAGGAAGTTTCTCCACGGAGAATGAGCCCGCGATGTTGTATTTTGTCAACAATATTAAGAATTATACTTTAGCTAAAGAAATGGATTTTAATGAAACTGGAAGACCAGAAAGAGACTATGATTTAAATTCATTTTCAGGAGGATGGATCGAATATCCTCCCACCATTAAAATTAATCTGTGGCAAGAGGCGCCCTTCAATGTAAAATTGCAAAAAGAGTACCCCAATGTGAAAAATATTAAGGCTGGGTGTGGGCCAGTATCAGCGGCTATGACGATGGTATACTGTAAATCTGGCTTAATATGGCAAGGGTATGAGTATGATTTTAAGTCAATGATTGAACTTTTAAATATGGGTCCAGGTGGAGCTTTTTATGATAGCGCGGATAATCCTAATATTATCCCCTTTAATCCTCCAATACGTTTTATGCTAACGTATGATGGAACGTTAGCGGCATTCAATCAGCTTCTTTATGATTTAGGAAAAAGCATGCATAGTGAATATTTAGATGGTGAGACTAGTACTCATATTGATAGTTTAGTAAAAACCATAAAAAACGCGGGCTATTCTATTTCGGAAAGGAATATTTATGATGCTAAAAAGATTAGAGAACAAATTGAAACGAAACATATTGTGATCCAGTCTGGGCGTGAAATTGATGATTTTAAAAAAGGTCATTTTTGGGTGATGGATGGCTTTAGATATTATGATTTCAATATCGAAAATTCTCAAGAGTGCTACTTTTTTTGTCATTGGGGTTGGCGAGATTATCCTAATGGCTATTACTATGGTCCGGTATTTGCTTATAGCCCGGGGGATACCTATTACGCCTATGACTATGTGTCTGTTCAAATAGGACCATTAGTCGGCACAATAGAATAAAATCTCGAGGGGTTAGGTAAGGTTGGAATCAAATCTTAGAATGAGATCGGTTGCTATTTATGGCAGCAATAAGGTTTTAAAACTCCTTTTCGATTAATATGTTTAATATGAGAATCACGCTGAATATGGTATGTTGGTTACTTATCTGGATGTTGTTCAGTTGTTCCCGACAAACATATCCCAGAGACTACGTTATCGGGAACGCCTATTCCAGCGGGACAGTTTGGGAATGTTCGGTCGTCTATGGCACTGATCCGAGAGCCAATGAACATCTTAAAGAGGTGTGGTATGTCTCTGGGAAGGAAGAAGTGGATGGACGCGAGTATCTAAGACTGTATTGCCAAATGACATCTCAATCTTATTTAGCATACTTAAAACAAAGTATTCGAAACGGAAAAGAAGTTCCGGATGTAAAAGCTTTTACGAAGTACTATGGTGGGATAAGGACTGAAGGGGGAAAAGTCTTCTACTTCCCCTCAGACGCGTGCAGGGAGTATCTTATTTATGACTTTGCAGCTAATCCTGGCGATACATTAGAAGTGTTCGCTGCCAATCATGGTTGCCAGGAAACTCGCATAACTGTCTTAAGAAAGTCTCCGACCAAATTTGACGGTATCGACAATATGCTATTATATACTTTATCCCCCAATGGAAGCAGTGATGCTGAAGAATGGCTATCTGGGATAGGTTCTACCATCGGTCCCTTGGATAATATTAATGGCGGCTGGTTCGGCGGGTCTGGTAGTAAATTGGTAAAAGTGACAATGTGCGGAAAAACTGTCTACGAAAGTAAACGGCGTCGATAGAGTTGAACGTCGATAGAGTTGAACTAGGATAGAAGATTTCTTTCTTTGAAAAGTAAGCTTTACATTTAATGGAATACTTTTCGCATGTTTGAAAATACATAAATTTTGGAGATTTCATAAATTAGTTTGAAACTTGAACCGTTACTCCAAATGAACGATAACAGCAGAAAGGTTAGTAACATACATATCCAATACATGAACTCCTTCATTTGGATGTTGGTGACCATAACGTTTGCCTCTTGTCGTTGTCCACGGCATGCAGCTCCTCTGCTGAACGCCTATGTTCCTGGTACGGTATGGGAATACGCTGTGGGTTATAGTAGTGATTTCCGAACTGATAGAAAGGGGAAGCAAACGTGGTATCTCAACGGTAAATTTACTCAGGATGATAAAACCTATCTGAAGTTATACCGCCAGTATACTTCTCTGGAGTTCTTAGAAGAACTTAAGAGCAATCTGAAATGGGGCGGCGGGTTGCCAGAGATTAATACGGAAACCCTCTATTATGGGGGCGTGCGCACTGAGGATGGTAGGGTCTATTATAAGAACCCTTATCTCGAAGAGGAATTGTTGATTTTCGATTTTGCAGCTCAGGTCGGTGACACAATCTCGGTTCAACATATAGTATGCTCGTTCTATTATCCCGATCCTCGGACTGTCCAAATCAGGGTAACGGAACTTGTACCCACCAAGTTTCAAGGTGTTTTCTTGATGAAAATAAATACACCACCTTTTGATTCAACATATCCTGATGAGTGGCTGACCGGAATTGGTTCCATAGACTCTCCTGTGACCAATTTCTACTCAAATACCCTCGGAGGATACTGGAGCGATTTAACCAAAGTAACAATGTGCGGAAAAACTGTCTACGAAAGAAAACGATGACAGCATTGGGTAACTACCCCTCAATGGTTAAAACCACAAGAATAGGGGAGACGCGAAGCCTGGTTTTGAAAAATTTTTGTAATTTTGCATTTTCAAGAGGGGTTCGCGCTTTGCAGCCCTCGATGACTTTCGTTTATTCACCCTCTCCTTTATCCTCATCTCCTTCTCTCTATGGTCAAGAAGACGCGCGATAGATTTATTGAAGTGGCCCGCTCCCTGTTCGCAAGAAAAGGAGTGGAAAACACAACCATGAACGATATCGCCACCGCCTCCGACAAGGGGCGACGCACTATCTACACCTACTTCAAAAGCAAACGCGAAATCTTCAACGCCGTAATCGAGAATGAAAGCGACGACCTAATCACACGCTTGCGCCACATCGTCGCCCAGCCGATGTCGCCCGAGGAGAAACTCTACGAATATATCGGCGCCCGCCTCGAAAAGATGTCCGAAATCGTCTCCCGAAACGGCTCGCTCCGCGCCGGATTCTTCCGCGATGTCAGGAAAGTGGAACGCGCTCGATCAGTCATTTCCAAAAAAGAAATCGCACTGCTCATGCGAATCCTCGCCGAAGGCGTCGACTCCGGCGACTTCACCATCCCAAACATCAAGGAATGGGCGATAATGATAACCAACGCACTCCATGGCATGGATGTCCCATATATCCGGAACTCCCTCATCGAATATGGAATCGACAAAGGAAGAATCCATTCCATGATGACCCACATGCTCCTCGACGGACTCCGTTCCCGCAACGAATAACCCGTCTTCAGATGGGACGCGATAAATCGCGTCCCATGAACCAGTAGGGACGCGATATATCGCGTCCATTCAACCCAAGAAAAAACTAAAAACTGAAAACATAAAAAACGTCATGAAATTATTGGAAGGAAAAGTGGCCGTCATCACTGGCGCGGCCCGAGGTATCGGTAAAGAAATTGCACTCAAATTCGCTTCCGAAGGTTGCGACATCGCATTCACTGACCTCGTCATCGACGAAAACGGAAAAAAGACCGAAGAAGAGATTGCAGCTTACGGCGTCAAATGCAAAGGCTATGCTTCTAATGCAGCCGACTTTGCAGCAACCGAAAAGACTGTCGAGGAAATCAAGGCTGACTTCGGCCGCATCGACATCCTCGTCAACAACGCCGGAATCACGAAGGATGGCCTCATGCTTCGCATGACCGAGCAGCAGTGGGACGCCGTCATCGCAGTCAACCTCAAATCTGCATTCAACTATATCCACGCCGTTCTGCCGATCATGATGCGCCAGAAGAGTGGCTCCATCATCAACATGGCCTCCGTCGTCGGTGTCCACGGCAACGCCGGGCAGTCTAACTACGCCGCCTCCAAGGCCGGCCTCATCGCCCTCGCAAAGAGTATCGCCCAGGAAGTCGGCTCGCGCGGCATCCGTGCAAACGCAATTGCCCCCGGCTTCATTGAGACCGCAATGACTGAGGCCCTCCCCGAAGAAGTGCGTAAAGAATGGACAGCCAAAATTCCACTCCGTCGCGGAGGTAAGGTTGAGGATATTGCCAACGTCGCCACGTTCCTCGCCTCTGATATGGCAGGCTACGTCACAGGCCAGGTTATCCAGGTCGATGGCGGTATGAACATGTAATGAAGCGCTACGCAATAATAGTCGCCGGAGGCGTTGGACGCCGCGCCGGTTCGGAATTACCCAAGCAGTTTGTCCGACTGCTTGGGATTCCTATGTTATGGTGGTCCGTACGTGCCTTCCATGATTATGACCCCGAAACCGGCATAATCATCGTCCTGCATCCCGATTTCATACAGGATTTCGAAACTCTGGTTTTGGCTCATCTTCCCGAAGCCGATCGGAAAATCCCCTTTAAACTGGTCGCAGGCGGCCGAGACCGTCTTGAATCTGTGGCCAATGGACTCGCCTCGATTCCTTTAGAAGAGAGATCGGAGTCCCTTGTCGCGGTCCATGATGCCGCCCGACCGATGCTTTCGACATCCATGGTAGGCCGCGCATGGGAAAAAGGTCTCTCCGCAGGAGCCTCTGTTCCTGTCGTCCCCGTCACCGACTCCTTACGTCAAGTGGACGCTACAAGCTCTCATGCCGTCGACCGATCTGCATTCCGCGCCGTCCAGACGCCGCAGGTGTTCCGTAGCTCGCTCCTCGTGGATGCATATTCCAAGATAGGCGACCTCCGATCCTGCATGACCGACGATGCCTCCGTTGCAGAAGCTGCCGGTTACTCAGTCGCGCTTTTCGAAGGCGATCCGGCTAACATAAAGGTCACCAATCCTATTGACTTTAAGATTGCCGCCCTTCTTCTGGAAAACCGCAGTAGATAAGAGCGAAGGAAATAGCAAACGCAATTCCAATGGAAAAGTATGGAAAACTTTTTTGATATCGACATAAAGTTCCTCAAAGGAGTGGGGGAGACCAGGGCCAAGTCCTTGGCTTCAGATTTTGACATCCATACTTTCCGCGACCTCGCATATTGTTTCCCGTTCCGCCATGTCGATCGCAGCCGATTCTATTCCATAGCCGAATTGAACGGAGATATGCCTTTCGTCCAGATCAAGGGACGTTTTATCCGATTCGATGTCGAAGGGGAGGGTGCGAAACGTCGCCTGGTCGGTGTCTTCACCGACGGCCAGCGAATGATGGAGACAATATGGTTCTCCAAAATTTCAACCTTCCAGAATCTTTACAAACCGGGGGTCGAATATGTCATCTGCGGCAAACCGACGGAGTTTCGCAATGCCATATCCATTTCCCATCCGGAGGTTTCGGTTTATGATCCGACAAAGCCCCCCTCCGGTTTCGAGGGAATCTACAATCTGACTGAGACTGCCCGAAAGAAGGGATTCGGAGCCAAGTCACTCGGAAAGTTGGCCAAGGCTCTTTTTGCGCATCCTCGCTTCGTGGAAGTGAAGGAAACCTTGCCTGCTGAAATCATCGAGGCTTACAAACTCATGCCTCTTCGGCAAGCCCTGAAGGCCCTTCACCTTCCCCAGACTCCCGCCGAACTGCAGAAAGCGCGCGAAAGGATGAAGTTTGAGGAACTCTTCTATCTCCAGCTCCATATCCTCCGCTTTTCCCGCGAGCGTAGCCGACGGATCAAGGGCCTGGTCATGTCCCGTATCGGACCGAAGTTCAATGATTTTTATTCAAATTGCATCCCCTTTGAACTGACCGGAGCTCAAAAACGCGTCCTCCGCGAGATACGCGAGGATATGCGGACGGGGAGGCAGATGAATCGTCTCCTTCAGGGAGATGTCGGTTCGGGAAAGACGATGGTGGCTTTCATGTCGATCCTCATGGCGGTCGACAATGGTTGTCAGGGTGCACTGATGGCCCCGACCGAGATCCTTGCAACCCAACATTTCGAGACAATCTCCGAATGGGGCCGGAAGATAGGATTGCGGGTCGAGCTCCTGACGGGCTCAACCCGTGCGGCAAAACGACGCGAAATCCATGAAGGTCTGCTAAACGGAGATATAAATATCCTCATCGGTACGCACGCATTGATTGAAGATACCGTTCAGTTCCGTAATCTCGGTATTGCCGTCATAGATGAGCAGCATCGGTTCGGAGTCGCCCAGCGAGCCCGGATGTGGGGTAAAAGCGAAGTGGCTCCTCATGTTCTGGTGATGACCGCCACGCCAATCCCTCGGACATTGGCCATGACCGTCTATGGAGACCTTGACGTTTCTGTAATCGATGAGCTTCCCCCGGGTCGGAAACCGATTACAACGCTCCTCCGCTATGACGACAACAGAATGGAAATCAATCGGCTGCTTACCCGCGAGCTGGAGGCCGGGCGGCAGATCTATATCGTATATCCGCTGATAAATGACAATCCCAAACTTGAATTGAAAAGCGTCGAGATGGGATATGAAAGAATCTGCGGACTCTTCCCGGGCTATAAGGTCAGTTGCGTTCATGGAAGGATGAAGCCGGATGTCAAGGATCATCAGATGCAACGCTTCGTAAGCGGGGAATGCCGCATATTGGTTGCCACGACTGTGATCGAAGTCGGGGTCAACGTCCCGAACGCGTCCGTGATGGTCATAGAGAACGCAGAACGGTTCGGACTCTCGCAGCTTCACCAGCTGCGTGGCCGTGTAGGGCGTGGTTCTGATCAGAGCTATTGCGTTCTCGTCACCAAACGACAGATCGGTGCCGACACACGCAAGCGTCTCGGGATAATGACCGAAACAAATGATGGATTCCTCGTTTCGGAAGCCGATATGAAGCTCCGCGGCCCTGGCGACATGGAAGGGACCCAACAGAGCGGAATCGCTTTCAGCCTGACCGTTGCCAATCTCGCCACGGATGGTCAGATCCTCAACATCGCCCGTCAGGCGGCAACCCTCGTGCTGAACGGTCGACCGGATCTCGTTGCAACCCCCGGGCGCGATCCGGAAAGCGGCGAGGCAATTGCTATTTCCGATGCCTCGGCCGATACTTTGAGGCAAGAATTGCGTTATAGATTTGCAAAGACAGTCGATTGGTCGCTGATTTCTTAGTCCTGACCATTATCCAGGCTTACTTGAGAAGTGCCTCCGACTGTCAAAAATGAAAAACACAATGAGAGAAAAAGAATTCCTTCCGTTAGTAAAAGAAAAACTCGGGATAGAGGCCCTCAACTCCATGCAGGAACGCATGATGCAGACGGCTTCTGAATCCCGCGATGTCATATTGCTTTCCCCGACAGGTTCGGGCAAAACCTTGGCTTTCATTCTTCCCATGCTCAAATATCTAAAGCCCTCGACAGGAAGAGTTCAAGCCGTTGTCATTGCCCCTTCCCGGGAGCTCGTGATCCAGATCTCCGGCATCCTCGCCAAGATTGCTGCCGGTTTTAAGGTCACTCCCCTTTATGGAGGCCATAAGGTGGAAGACGAAGTTAACTCCCTTGCTGCGGGGACAGATATCATTGTTGCCACTCCAGGCCGGCTTCTTGATCATATCAACCGCCGGAATATCGACCTTCTCCCTACGCGGATGCTCGTCCTCGATGAGTTTGACAAATCGCTTGAACTCGGATTCGAGAAGGAGATGAAGAAGATTGTTGAACGCTTGAAGAATGTGAGCCGTATAATCCTTACCTCCGCTACCCGGAGCGAGGTTCTTCCTCCCTTCCTAAAGCTCAATGATCCACTGACAATCGATTTCCTCGAAGGAAATAGCAATTTGCGCAAGCGCATGAGGGTCCATCGCGTCGACTCCGACGTCAACGACAAGCTGGATTCCCTCTTGAAACTCCTCGAATCTTTTGCTGATGATAAGGGGGAATTGGAAAGGACCATCATTTTCGTCAATCATCGCGAAAGTGCAGAACGAGTCGCTGATTTTCTAATGAAAAAAGGTGTCCCGGCTGTCTTGTATCACGGTGCCATAGACCAGCGCGAGCGCGAGCAAGCTGTCGCGCGGTTCAACAATGGCAGCCGTCCTGTCCTGGTCGCTACTGACCTCGCTGCCCGAGGCCTCGATATTGAGGAAGTCCGGAATATTGTCCATTACCATCAACCCCTTACTCCTGAGACATATACCCACCGCAATGGCCGCACTGCCCGTGTAGACAATGACGGGGATGTTTGGGTGCTGGTCGGGCCCAACGAGGATGTAAAGGAGTATATCGAGTTTGACGACACGCGTTATCCTGAGTCCGACAAGGATGTGAGGATAAGTTCCGGCAAAGAAACAATCTATTTTTCTGCCGGCAAGAAAGAGAAACTGTCAAAAGGCGACATTCTTGGCTTCCTGACGAAGGAACTTGGAGTCGACGGCTCTGCAATCGGGCGCATCGATGTCTATGATCATTATGCCCTTGCGGCTGTCAATTCCAATGAGGCCCGGAAGGCAGTCAAGGAAGCTGCCGGAAAGAAAATAAAGGGAGAACGCAGATTGATAAGTCTGCTGTAATAAGTTTGATAAAGAATTACTCATCCGAAGTCTTAGCGAACCTGAAGGAGGAGATAGAAAAAATAACATAAAAAGGGTGCTGTTCCGGAATGCGGGACGGCACTTTTTTTGTTAAACATTGCCGCCGAACGGATTAAAATTTGTAAATTTGCGAATTATTGAGAAACACATCACACTAATATAAATTTGCTAAAACTAAACTATGGGCAAAGAAAAAAAATTCCTGACATGCGACGGCAACCAGGCTGCCGCGCATATCAGCTACATGTTTAGCGAAGTCGCAGCGATCTATCCGATCACCCCGTCATCCACAATGGCGGAATATGTCGATGACTGGTCGGCTGCCGGAAGGAAGAACATCTTTGGCGAGACTGTCCTCGTCCAGGAAATGCAGAGCGAAGCCGGCGCTGCCGGCGCCGTCCACGGTTCGCTGCAGGCCGGTGCTCTCACCACGACCTACACCGCTTCGCAGGGTCTTCTGCTGATGATCCCCAACATGTATAAGATCGCCGGCGAATTGCTCCCCTGTGTTTTCCATGTTTCCGCTCGTACGCTCGCATCCCACGCCCTCAGCATTTTCGGCGACCATCAGGATGTTATGTCTGCTCGCCAGACCGGTTTCGCTATGTTCTGCGAAGGGTCGGTGCAGGAGGTGATGGATCTTTCTGCCGTCGCTCACCTTTCTGCCATTAAAGGCCGCGTCCCCTTCATCAATTTCTTCGATGGTTTCCGCACATCCCATGAAATCCAGAAGATCGAGATGCTGGAGGATTCCGACCTCGCCCCCCTCGTCGACCGTGAGGCCCTCGCTGAGTTCCGCGCCCGCGCACTCAATCCCGATAAGCCCGTCGCTCGCGGTATGGCTGAAAACCCCGATGTCTTCTTCCAGCATCGTGAGGCTTCCAATTCTTACTATGAGGCTATTCCCGAAATCGTCGAAGGCTATATCAAGGAGATGAACCGCCTCACAGGGCGTAACTATGGACTCTTTGATTATTACGGGGATCCCGAGGCTGAGCATGTGATCATCGCCATGGGTTCTGTGACGCAGGCCATCAAGGAAACCATCGATTATCTCCGCGATAAGGGCGAGAAGGTCGGTCTCGTTTCTGTCCATCTCTACCGTCCTTTCTCTGCAAAGCATTTCCTCGCTGCCGTTCCTGCAACGGCAAAGAGAATCGCTGTCCTCGACCGTACGAAAGAGCCCGGCGCCCTCGGCGAACCCCTCTATCTCGACGTCAAGGACTGCTACTATGGCAAGGAGAATGCCCCGCTCGTTGTTGGCGGTCGCTACGGACTCTCTTCAAAGGATACGACCCCCGCACAGATTGTCGAGGTCTACGAAAACCTCAAGGCTGCCGAACCTAAGAATGGCTTCACTATCGGTATCGAGGATGACCTGACTTTCACTTCCCTCCCCGTTTCCCCCGAAATCAATGTCGGCGGCAAAGGCATGTTCCAGGCTAAGTTCTATGGCCTCGGTGCAGACGGTACGGTCGGCGCTAACAAGAATTCGGTCAAGATTATCGGCGATAACACCGACAAATATTGCCAGGCTTATTTCTCATACGACTCCAAGAAGTCCGGCGGTTTCACTTGCTCCCACCTTCGCTTCGGCGACGAGCCTATCCGTTCGACGTATCTTGTGAATACGCCTAACTTCGTGGCTTGCCACGTTCAGGCTTATCTCCACATGTATGACGTTACGCGCGGTCTCCTTCCCGGCGGAACTTTCCTTCTCAACACAATCTGGGAAGGCGAGGAGCTCGCAAAGAACCTCCCCAACAAGGTTAAGCGCTATTTCGCCAAGAATAACATCACCGTCTACTATATCAATGCGACGAAGATAGCCCAGGAAATCGGTCTTGGCAACCGCACGAATACCATCCTCCAGAGCGCTTTCTTCCGTATCACGGAGGTGATCCCCGTTGACCTGGCTATCGAGCAGATGAAGAAGTTCATCGTCAAGAGCTATGGCAAGAAGGGCGAGAATATCGTCAATATGAACAATCAGGCCGTCGACCGTGGAGGCGAATATCATAAGCTTGAGGTTGATCCAGCCTGGGCTAATCTTGAGGATGATGCTCCCAAGGCTGCTCCGGCTCCCGAGTTCATTGAGAAAGTTGTCCGCCCGATCAATGCGCAGGATGGCGACCTTCTGCCCGTTTCTACCTTCAAGCACAATGCTGACGGCACTTGGGAACAGGGCACTGCCGCTTATGAGAAGCGCGGTGTGGCTGCCTTCGTCCCCGAATGGAATCCCCAGAATTGTATCCAGTGTAACAAATGTTCCTACGTTTGTCCTCACGCTTCAATCCGTCCCTTCGTCCTTACTCCCGAGGAGGCTGCTAAGGCTCCCTTCGGTGAGGACCACAGCATCCCCGCAATCGGCAAAACAATGGCCGGCATGCGCTTCGTTCAGCAGGTTGATGTCCTCGACTGCCTCGGATGTGGCAACTGTGTCGATGTCTGCCCCGGCAAGAAGGGCGAGAAGGCTCTCTCGATGCAGCCTCTCGAAACTCAGCTTGATCAGGATAAGAATTGGGAATGGCTCGTTAAGAATGTCAAGAACAAGGCTGACCTTGTTGACATCTCCCTCAACGTTAAGAACAGCCAGTTTGCTCAGCCTCTGTTTGAGTTCTCCGGCGCTTGCTCAGGTTGCGGCGAAACACCCTATCTGAAGCTCATCACCCAGCTCTTTGGCTCTCGCGAGGTTGTCGCCAATGCCACTGGTTGTTCATCCATCTATTCCGGTTCGGTTCCTTCGACGCCTTATACCGTCAATGAGCATGGTCATGGTCCGGCATGGGCCAACTCCCTCTTCGAGGATTTCTGTGAGTATGGCCTCGGAATGTATATCGCATACGAAAAACTTCGCGACCGCGTGAAGGAGACTGCAGAACGCATTGCGGCCAATGAGGCTGCTCCGGAGGATCTCCGCAAGGCTGCCCAGAAGTGGCTCGATGTTCGTAATGATGCCCGCGAGAGTCATCTCGCCGGAATGGAACTGGTCGCTCTTTGCAAGGCTGGCGCGGAAAAAGGTTGCGAGGATTGCGCCACGGTTGTCAATCTCTCTGGCTATCTGACAAAGAGAAGCCAGTGGATAGTCGGTGGTGACGGCGCAAGCTACGATATCGGCTTCGGCGGTCTCGACCACGTCATCGCTTCCGGCAAGAATGTCAATATTCTCGTCCTTGACACGGAGGTTTACTCCAACACTGGCGGTCAGTCATCGAAATCCACCCCGATCGGCGCTATCGCCAAGTTCGCTGCTGCCGGAAAGCGTATCCGCAAGAAGGATCTCGGTCTCATCGCAACGACTTACGGTTACGTATATGTCGCTCAGGTGGCAATGGGTGCAGACAATGCCCAGACTCTGAAGGCTATCCGCGAGGCCGAGGCTTACGACGGTCCGTCGCTGATTATTGCTTACGCTCCCTGTATCAACCATGGTATCAAGAAAGGCATGGGTCACAGCCAGGAAGAAGAGAAGCAGGCAGTTGATTGCGGTTACTGGCAGCTCTGGCGTTACAATCCCGCTCTTGAGGCAGAAGGACAGAATCCTTTCTCCCTCGACAGCAAGGAGCCTGATTGGGACAAGTTTGAGGACTTCCTCAAGGGTGAGGTGCGTTTCGCATCGCTCTACAAGATGTTCCCCAAGGATGCTGACGAACTCTTCAAGGCAGCCAAGGATAACGCAAAATGGCGCTATAACAACTACAAGCGTCTCGCAGCCCAGAACTGGGGCATGGATCCCGAGCTGACAGAAGAAGAAATCAAACTCCGTAAAAACGACTGATCCCCGCCACCCGCGATAAATTAATCCAAACGAGGGTGTGACCATTTTCCCCGGTCACACCCTCATTTTCGTCATGACTTTTATTTTTCGGGTATTTTTCTTAATTTTGTGGCTGAATGACACAAACCGCATATACTCATGATGCTCGATAAGATCAACTCTCTCCGCGCTGAGATTGAGGCTGCTGTGGCCGCCAAACCGGAAGACGTGGAGAAGCTCCGCATAAAATATCTTAGCAAAAAAGGAGCCTTGTCCGCCCTTATGGCCGATTTCCGCCAAGTGCCCGCAGACATGAAACGCGAAATCGGACAGAAAATCAACGAACTTAAAGAATACGCCACCGACCGCATAAATCAGCTCAAAGATGCATACGCAGCTTCGGATAACGTTGAAATTGAGGAAATCGACCTTACCCGCACTGCCACCCCCGCTGAACTCGGCACGCGTCATCCTCTTTCAGTTGTTCGCGAAGAAATGCTCCGCATCTTCGCCGACATGGGCTTCACAATTGCCGAAGGCCCCGAAATTGAAGACGACTGGCACGTATTTGAAAGCCTCAACTTCCCACCTGATCACCCCGCCCGGGATATGCAGGACACATTCTTTATCTCCCGCGACCCTAAAGATATTCTCCTCCGCACGCATACTTCCTCCGTCCAGACGCGCGTGATGGAAAGCGTCAAACCACCCATCCGTATAGTTTGCCCCGGTCGAGTATATCGTAACGAAGCGATCTCGGCCCGCGCCCACTGCTTCTTTCATCAGGTTGAAGGGCTCTACATCGACAAGAACGTCTCGTTTGCTGATCTCAAGCAGGTCCTTCTCGGGTTTGCCCGCCGCATGTTCGGCCCCGAAA
The DNA here is from genome assembly GCA_964480745.1 of uncultured Sangeribacter sp. Classification (GTDB taxonomy): domain Bacteria; phylum Bacteroidota; class Bacteroidia; order Bacteroidales; family Muribaculaceae; genus Lepagella. Next base: position 15,523 of record CAYZQA010000008.1, read on the forward strand.
CCCAGATCCGCCTTCGCCCGAGCTACTTCCCCTTCACTGAACCCTCCGCCGAGATGGACATCAGCTGCGACATCTGCGGCGGCAAAGGATGCGCCTTCTGCAAATGGACCGGTTGGGTCGAAATCTTGGGATGCGGCATGGTCGACCCCAATGTGCTTGAGGCATGTGGAATCGATTCAAAGGAATATACCGGCTACGCATTCGGTATGGGCATTGAAAGAATCACAAACCTTAAGTATCGGGTAAAAGACCTCCGGATGTTCTCCGAAAACGATGTCCGCTTCCTCCGCCAGTTCGAATCCGCTAAATGACGAAGAAGTGACGATAAAACAAAGATATGAAGGCGTGCTCTCAGTTTTCCGTGAGAACATGCCTGATCCCAAAACGGAGTTGCATTACGACACTCCGTTTCATCTTTTATTGGCCGTTATCCTTTCTGCCCAATGCACGGACAAGAGAATCAATCTCGTCACTCCCGCGCTCTTTGAACGCTTCCCTGACCCCGCCTCGCTTGCATCCTCGACCGAGGAAGAGGTATATGAATATATAAAAAGCGTCACATTCCCTAACAACAAGACGCGGAATCTGTTGAAGGCGGCCAGAATGCTTGTCGAGGATTTTGGCGGGGAAGTTCCTTCAGATCTTGATTCGCTTGTGAAACTGCCCGGGGTAGGGCGCAAGACAGCCAATGTGATGCTCTCTGTTGTCTGGAACAAGGCCGCCATGGCTGTCGATACCCATGTCTTCCGAGTCAGCAACAGAATCGGGCTGACAAAAAACTCCAAAACTCCGGAATCGACCGAGCGAGTGCTTGTCAAACATATCCCGGAGGAAGATATTGCCAGGGCGCATCATTGGCTTATTCTCCATGGACGATACGTATGCAAGGCCCGGCGTCCCGAGTGTCAGGAGTGCCTGATACGCGATTGGTGCGCTTCCTGGATTTCGGCAACTAAAAAATCTCGTCAATAAGCGATTTGGATAAATCATGCGAATGGAGTATATTCGCATTTGATAAATGAAAGCCTCAATCTAAGAGGCCTCCTAACCTGACAGATGAAAAGAATCGGCAAACTATATTTCCGGTATGGAACGATGGGCTCCGCCAAGACAGCCCTTTTGCTTACCACTGCTTACAATTTCGAAGAGCGTGGAATGGCTTACCGTTGTTTCAAACCCGTGGTCGATACTCGCGATAACAAGAATGTGATTCGCTCAAGGATCGGGATTGAGCGGGAGTGTTCATGGATATATCCAGACTCCAATTTATATTCCATGATTTCCGACATGATGGAGGACCCTGCGGGTGGCCCCTTGTGGGTGCTCGTCGACGAGGCACAGTTCCTTTCTGCCGACCAGGTCGACCAGTTGGCTCAGGTCGTCGATGATTTCGGAATAAACGTCATTTGCTATGGACTCCGCACAGACTTCCGGACCAAACTCTTTGAAGGTTCAAAACGCCTTCTCGAAGTCGCTGATTCTATTGATGAGGTGAAATCGACCTGCTCCTGCGGTAGAAAGACCATTGTCAACGCCCGCGTCAATTCCCAAGGGGAAATCATAACCGAAGGGGAAGTCGTGGAAATCGGAGGCAACGAACGCTATATTGCCGTCTGCCGACGTTGCTGGAGAAATAAGAAAATCGAACAGAGTCAGAAAGGAAGACTCCCTCTTTAAGCTCCATTTTTTGCATAAATAATCTCTTGAAAACCTTAACCTACTATCATGACCGAACAGAAAACTCAGAAAATAATTGACCTTATAAACCGGGAGGTTGTCCCGGCAATCGGTTGCACCGAACCTGCAGCCGTGTCCCTCTGTGTCGCAAAGGCTACGGAACTTCTCGGTTCTTTGCCTGAAAAACTGACCCTAACTCTCAGCGGCAATATCATCAAGAATGCCATGGGAGTCGGCATCCCCGGTACAGGCATGATCGGCTTGCCGATTGCCGTAGCCCTCGGCGCCTTGATCGGCAAATCGGAATATGGGCTTGAGGTCCTGCGCGACATCACTCCCGAGTCTTTGGAAGAAGGGAAAAAGTATATCTCCGAGCAAAGGATTGCGATCCACCATCATCCCAACCCCCCTTCAATTCTCCATATTGAGGTTGTGGCTGAAGGGGATGGTCATCGTAGCCAAGCCATCATATCCGAATCTCACCAGAATTTCATTCATCTCGAAAAGGATGGGGAAGTGATTTTTCACGCCGAAGTCTCAGGAGACAATGGCCCATCTTCCGACATCGAGCTTGACGAACGGACAGTTTATGACTTCGCCATGGAAACTCCTGTCGAGCGTCTGGAGTTTATCCTTGCAGCTGCCGACATGAACCTGGCTGCCGCCGAGGTTGCTCTCAACGGGGATTATGGACATGGTCTCGGGTCCGTGATCCGCCATAAGGGTTCTCATTTGTTTGGAGGTTCTCCACTCGAACGCATTCTTTCCACAACTTCCGCAGCTTGTGATGCCCGAATGGGCGGGGCCCCCGTGGCGGTCATGTCCAATTCGGGAAGCGGCAACCAAGGAATCACTACGACTCTCCCCGTCGTATGTTATGCCCGGGAGGTCAATTCCTCACGCGAAGACCTTATCCGTGCACTAATCCTGAGCCACTTGACCAGCATCTACATCAAGCAAAGCCTCGGACGCCTTTCTGGCCTTTGCGGCTGCGTCGTCGCTTCGACAGGGGGCGCCGCCGGTATTGTCCATCTTATGGGTGGAGGATTTCAGGAAGTCTGCTCAGCAATCAAGAACATGGTCGCAAATTTGACGGGCATGATTTGCGACGGCGCGAAGCCGGCCTGCTCGATGAAAGTGACCTCGGGAGTTTCCACAGCCCTGATGTCGGCCATGTTGGCTATGAACGACCGCTGTGTCTCCTCAGCAGAAGGTATTGTATGCGACAGTATTGACCAGACGATTCGCAACCTGACCTCTATCGGCAAGGATGCGATGACTCAGACCGATACGCTCGTTCTTAACATTATGGTCAACAAAGGCTGTTGACCGTAATAGTGCACAACAAAGGGCGTTGACTGTATTGTTTCTCAACAAATGCAGTTAATATTTTGTTATTCCTATAGAGTCCGTTTTATAAATGGCATCCCATGTCTAAGCTCAGACTTACCGCTCTATCCATATTGGCCGTGGCCGCAGCCATGATTCTCCCTGCTTGCTCAAAACGCGAGGGGCGAGTCTCCATGAACCTCCCCGACAAGTTTGAAGGCAAGACGGTTGAATTAATCACATTCGCCGACTCCGCCATTGTCTGTTCCGGCGATGTGGAGAAAGGGAAGGTGGATTTAATTATCCCGGATTCGTTGCTTGACAATCCTCGCTTGCTCCAGGTTATGGTGGATGGCCGCGTCCGCGCCTACTATATTTCGGAGCCGGGCAAGGCGGAGGTGTCGGATTCCCTTGGCGTGGCTACGGGGACCAGGCTGAACGACCGGTTCGCTTCCCTTATGCAACGTCTCGATTCTTTGGAGAATCTCAATGATATGCCCATCTATCTTGCCGAGGTCGAGCGGATGTATAATGACAACCGCGATAACGTTCTTTCGGAATGGTTTGGTGTGGAATGGATAAAATATGCTGATCCCGCAGCTGTCGACTCAATGTTGAAACTCGCCCCGCGCGAGTTCCGCGAGTCAGCCAAGGTGAAGTACTACGAGCGTTTTGCCCAGTTGCGGGCGTCCACGGCTCCCGGCTCAGTCTATGTTGACTTCGCAGGCAAGGATGAGAAAGGTCGTTCCCGGAAGTTTTCTTCCTATGTCGTTCCCGGCAAATATACGATTGTCGATTTCTGGGCGAGCTGGTGTCCGTATTGCATCAAGGAACTTCCCGACCTCGCCGATCTGTATGCCCGCCGGCAGGCGCTGGGAGTGGAGATAGTGGGGGTCGCAGTGCGTGACCTTCCGGAAGACACGCGCGCAATGGTTGAGAAAAAACAGATTCCCTGGAAAATAATGTATGAAACGGGCCGGACTCCTTACGATATCTATGGATTCTCTGGCATTCCCCATCTGATGCTTATCGGTCCTGACGGAAAGATAATTTCGCGTGGAGAATCCGTCGCTTCGATAGATGCCCGACTTGGAGAGGCTCTTGATAACCCTGAAATTTAAAGGCTATGGAAAATTTGGATAAGATCGAGTATGGTTCGCTGAATGAACTCTTGGCGAAGGCTATAACCCATAATTGGGACCGTATGTCGCTTTCTGACATGGGCGGCATCAATTACCAGTATAAGGATGTGGCGGAATGGATTGCCAAGCTGCACATCCTCTTTGAGGCTGCCGGCCTTCAGAAGGGCGATAAGGTGGCAATTTGCGGAAAAAACTCTGCCAACTGGGCCGTGACCTTCATCGCCTGTCTGACCGCGGGGGTCGTCGCAGTCCCCATTCTGCATGAATTCAAGCCCGAGACTATCCATCATCTGATCGACCATTCAGGCGCAAAGCTCCTTTTTGTCGATTCCGCTATCTGGGATCATCTCAATGAATCCCAGCTTCCCGGTCTTGTCGGGGCGATTTATATTTCCGAGTTCGGGATGCCTTTATCCCGTAGCGAGGAGCTGACCGAGGCCCGTAACAATATAAATGAACTCTTTGGCCGCAAATATCCTTACAGTTTCTCAAAAGACGATATTAGCTATCATATTGAGGATCCGGAGGAAATAGCCGTTATCAATTACACGAGCGGTTCGACCGGTATGTCCAAGGGCGTCATGCTCCCTTACAGAAGCCTTTGGAGCAATGTCCGCTACTGTCTTGATCATCTCGGCTTCTTCAAGCCCGGCGATGGAATTGTCAATATGCTTCCGCTGGCCCATCTCTACGGCATGGTGATCGAGATGCTCCATCCCTTCTGTCGCGGTTGCCACTGCTGGTTCCTTACCCGCGTTCCTTCTCCCAAGATTATCCTCGGGGCATTCGCGGAGGTCAAGCCAAAGCTGATCATCACTGTCCCCCTTATCCTTGAAAAAATTATCCGCAACAAGGTGTTCCCCTTGCTTGATAAGCCTCTGATGAAGGTAATGCTGAAGGTTCCGTTCCTTGACGACCGTCTGCTCGCAAAAATCAAAGAAAATCTCATCCAGGCGTTCGGAGGAAATCTGGAAGAGATCATCGTCGGTGGCGCTCCGCTCAATAAAGAGGTGGAGGCATTCCTTCATCGCATAGGCTTCCCTCTGACAGTTGGCTACGGCATGACCGAATGCGGCCCGCTGATCACGTATGCCTCCGCCGCAGAAGCCAAGCCCGGCACGGTCGGGAAATGCGTGGAACGCATGGAAGTCCGTGTCGATTCTGCGGATCCTGAGTCGATTCCCGGGAATCTGTGGGTCCGTGGTGCCAATGTCATGAAGGGCTATTATAAAAATGAGAAAGCCACGGAAGAGGTCATGCCCGACGATTCCGGCTGGATGAACACTGGCGACATGGGTCTGATTGACCCGGAAGGCTACATCTCCATCATGGGGCGCTCCAAGACTATGATTCTTGGGCCGTCCGGACAGAATATCTATCCGGAAGAGATTGAGCAGAAACTCAATAATCTTCCCTACGTGGCAGAATCCCTCGTGATAGACGACGGAGGAACTCTCGTCGCCCTTATTGTCCCCGATTACGAGGCCGCCCGGCTTGCCGGCGTGGACTCTGAGGGATTGCAGAAAATCATGGATCAGAATCTTGTGGCGCTCAACGAGGATATCCCGGCCTATAGCAAAGTCAAACGCTATAAGCTGATGGAAGAGGAGTTTGAAAAGACTCCCAAGCGTTCGATCAAGCGCTTCCTCTATCAACCATAATCCATCATATGGTTAGGGATTCCCAAGAAATGACCATATCGTCCGAAGACGTCAAAAATTCTTTTGAAAAAATATCATAATCGGCGAACCAACTGAACATCCCCGATGTTATATAATCAGAAATCGTTTCATGATGTTAGGTTAGTTCAAAAGTATTATGGAAAACATGAAAGCGGCAGGTTGTGAAACCAGCCGCTTTTTTTCGTCCCCGAGCGCAAGCCTAAAGGACGGAAATAAAGCGATTGGACCCTAATTTTCCCTCCTATCTTCCGCTGAATTAGGAAGATTTGGAAATTTGTTATATATTTGCAGGTGCATACTGCCGTGCAGAAGCCACGCAATGGGCCGAGCGGGTGGGACTGCAGGACGTTTTTTCGTCCGCCAGCTATCGGAGGATGGCTGTAACTTTTTGGTAATTAGCGTTTATCCGCGCTGGTTCTTGACTTGTCGAAATTCTCGCAAAGTTTCCTACTATGATCAAGGATTAAGCAACGGTAGATGCCCTTGGATGTGTGATTAGCACGCTTCCGGAATGTCTCGTGAGAAACATTCCCGAAGCTTGATTACATATACTTGCGTGGGCTTCTGCAGTTGCCGTCCGATCATAGTAGGGCAATGCGAGAAGCCTCGACAAGAAGGACGGTGACAGATACAGATTCTCACGCTTCTTTATTTTTCCCCTTTTGGCCAACGAGAAGAAGACCGCGGCCCGTTTTGATTTCTTACGATAGGATGCCGGAGATTCCGGCATTTTCATGAAACGGATTTATGCGCCCCGACGAACGAATAAGACTCCTGGCTAAGGCTGTTGGCATAACGGCTATCGCATACGTCCTTTCCCTTGTCCTTACCTCCCCCTTTTCTGCTTCCATTTCTTCTCTTTTTGCCTCCGGAGATAAAGCCGATTTTTCCATGTCGGATCTTTTCTTTGAAGTGGCTGACGGTCGTCCCGTCCGGCAGCTGGAAGACAGGATGGTTGTCCTAAACATCGGCAACAGCAACCGATATGAGATTGCCGACATTCTCTCCACATTGGCCTTGTGCGGGCCTTCCGCAGTCGCCCTTGACGTCAATTTTGAATTGCCCGGAGAAGATGACTCCCAACTGATAGATGCTCTACGATCGCTCCCTAATTTGGTTCTCCCCGTTGGTGTCGGGGAAGAGGCAAATGGTTTTGTCATTACCGACAAGGCGTTTTTTCTGGATAGCGTGCCTTACGCCGCTTTGGGAGTTGTCAATTTCCCAACCCGTCAACCGGGAGGAACAGTCCGCGAGTTCGCCAGGACATTCAAAATGGCCGACGGAAGCCATTTGCCCTCCCTTCCCATGGCCGTTGCCGGAATTGCTGATCCCAAGTTAACAGCTTCTTTGACCGATAACTCAACTCCCGGGATCATTTCCTATTTCTCCAAAGAAATTCCCATTGTCGACCAATCAGAACTGATCGACAAGGCCGAGTTGTTTGCCGACAAGATTGTGTTGGTAGGCTCGACCGGCGAGGCCGCCGATCTCTTCCCGACGCCTATCCGCAACCGGATGTCCGGTCTGGAAATACACGCCTATGCCTTGAGCTCTCTCCTTGATGGAGCGCCACTCAGACAAATGCCCTCCCTGGCCGACCGTCTGATAGGGATTGCAATATGCTTTCTGATGGTCTTTGCCAACATCTCCATAAAATCGGGAATCCGTGGCCTGGTCATAAGATTTGCCCAACTTCTGGCCCTCTATCTCCTGGTACGGATAGGATATTCCCTTCTCGTTGACCACGCCACAGTCGCCGACTTCTCCTATTCTCTCCTGATGGTCGCCTTCGGATTGTTTGCGGTCGACCTTTGGAATGGCTCGGTGGCTCTGTGGAAATGGCTGGCCAATAATATTCGTAAACTCCTTCTCCGAATAGCGAACCGGAGGGAATTAACCTAATAATTGAATAATCAACGACATGAAACGAACCATATTACTTCTGACCATTTTACTGACCCTCCTCCTTAATTCGCTCTCGGCGATGGCTCACTATACGCTCCATGCAGTAAGTGGAGATGTGAAAATTGAGAGCCAGGGAAAGAGTGTCCCCGCCACTCCCGGAATGTCTGTCAAGGCATCCGATTACGTAATTATTCCACAGGGAGGGAAGGTGGAAATCAAAAACGACATTGACAAGCGTCTTTATTCTTCAATCAAGCCGGGAAAAATCACGGTGACCCGCCTGATGATCGAAGCTAAAGGCGTCGCGTCGGACAATGCCTCCAATGTTGCGTCAAAGATGAGATTCGGAAAAAAGGAATCTTCGGCCGACCAGAAGGTCTACGTCGAGAAAGGGATGGTCCGCCGTTCCCTGGCCGTCTATGACCCGGAAGGGGATCAGATGGAAATGAACCCCTCGACTCTCGGAGCATACGTGGCCCGTTGGCTCTCCAATGGTGGCAATCCCGATGTCATAGAAGGGATAGACCTGCAATCGAACCATCTCTCTGCCGGAGGCCTCGGCTTCCGGCTGGAAAACCAGTTAGGATTCCCGGTCTATTTCAACGTCATTAAGTTTTCGGTCGATAATGGAGGGGTCGAGATTTCTCCCTTGGGACAGCCTGCCGGCAGCTACGTTGTTCTGCCGATGCAATCCCTTTCAAGGGAACATTTGCCGGAATTGCCCTCAACTGACCGTCATCTTGTGATCATCACAAATTGCCAGTATGACATTGACGAAGTGATTGATGAAATCTCAAAGGCCCTTTCCTCTCCAACGGCAATTAATGATAATGGGGCTCTTCCCGTATCCATCCGAATACTTTAAACATCCATATATGAAAAAACTATCCCTGACATTTGCGCTCACTGTGGCCTCACTTTCAATCGGCTCGTCATTCCCCCTCTTCGCTCAGTCGGAAGGGGAGAGCGCTTCCCAGAAGCCCTATCTGTTCAAAAGAAAGGTGCAGACGCAGTCCTTAAGCCCCTATTCGAACACAGTCTTCAGTTCCGACCCTCATTCGGTTTTGACAATGAGGGGAGATGCCCTCTTCACGGGGAAGGACACGATCAAATATTTCGATGTCAATCCCTCGGGAGTCAATTTCGGGGTCATTACGCGAAACAAGAAAGGGGAGAGGAAGGCAGATATTTATCACGCCATGACCGTTGACAAGCATATCGGTCATTTCGATTCCAAACGGTTTGGCGAGCCGTCAGCGATAACCTATACCCCTGACGCAAGAAACATCATCCTTGCTGCCGGAGATGGCATTTATTTTTTGGAGCCACGCAAGTTCCTGCCTGTCGCCAAAATCCAGAACGTACCGGTCCGCGCAGAGAAGCTGGTTGTCAGTCCTAACGGCTATTATCTGGCCGTTGTCAACGGCAACCGGATCCTCATTTATAACATGGAAGAAAAGAGAATCCGGAAGGAGATGGAACTCGATGAAAAGGTCAACGATGTCCGATTCAGCCCCGATAACAGTGATTTCGCCGTTCTGACCGATGACGGTCTGCTGACCCTCTATAATACGCGGAATTTTGAGATGCGTAAAATCATCGACAATTTAGGCGAAGCGCGCGCTTGCGCCTATAACCTCGATGGGAAATATATGGCCGTCGTCACAGCCCCCGAAACCGTTGCTGTTGTCAATCTGCTGCGCGACACGGAACGCGAGTATTACAATGCCGAACTGCCGGAAGTGACCGACGTTGAATTCATCAGCGACAGCTATGACAACACTGTCCTCGTTTATCCGATGCTGACCGGCCTTAACGCCGTTAAGCTCCCTCATCTGAAGCCTTTCTATAACAAGCTGATTTCCGAAGAGGTGGATCGCAAGATGGAAGAATGGTTGAAGATGATGCCGGGGGAGACTATGGAGCAGTATCGCGCCCGTGTCACGGATGAAACCCGTCAGCGTCAGCGCCGTCTCTTCGAGGATGAGATTGCCACCAACCTCGCCGGCGATCTTCTCGCGGGCGCAACAATGAGCCTCGGTTCCTACGACCGTGCCAACAATGTCCTCGCCTTGAATTTCGACGCGATGCCGACTATCTATCTCCCCGTTCCGGAAAATGATGTGACGGCGATCCGAAGTGCCGACGATCTGAGGCTCTCCGAGGTAATGTATGGGGTCATGCCTGACGATTCGTTTGAGATTGTCTACGCGAAGGTGACCAATATTGTTGATGGAAAAAGCTATGTCTACGACAATCTCATGCGTGCCGACATGAAGTTTATGGCCGCAGATGATGCCATTTCTCTTGAGGCTCTTCAGCAGCAACAGATGGAGGAACTGCGCCTGCAGGAACTTCGCGAACAGGTCTTGCGCGAGGCCAAGAATATGAACGTCATTTCCGACAAGACTCATATTTCTGTCGAATCCCGACTTCTCCCCGAATATGATGCCGACGGAAACAAGATCCTGAATTATCAGGTCGGAGTCACTTACACGGTAGATCCCGAGTTTTCGGCTCAGGAAGATTTTGCTCCCGGAAAATATCATGTCGAGGAATCCGGAGCGGCTTCTTCCATGCTCAATATCGTCAAGGAAGCCTTTGAAGGAGATTTCAGTCAGTATGTCGGACCCGGAAAACGCGTCCGCGTCCGTTTGCTCGGGACAGCCGATGCAACCCCGATCGTCCGCGGAATTCCTTACGATGGGTCCTACGGCGAATTTGAGGAAGAGCCCGTTTATATCGACGGCCAGCTTCAGACAATCTCGGTCAATCAGAAGGATGGAATCAAGCAGAACGAACAGCTTGCATTCCTTCGCGCTCTCGGAGTTAAGGATTTTCTGGAAAAGAACGTCAAGGGTTTTGCCGATATGAAAAGCGATTATCGCCATGAAGTCAATGTCAGCAAGGACAAGGGCAGCGAACATCGCCGGATCACGCTTGAACTGACCTTCATTAACGCTTATTGATTAATCAACGCTTGTTGATTTTGTCAATTCTCAAATTGATTAGTCAGTGCTCATTGATTAGGTCTATTCTTATATTGATTAATCAACGCTTGTTGATTTTGTCAATTCTCACTTTTGTAGATAATGAGTTTTAAAGATAAGTTATTATATTTTCTTCCGGGAGGATGTCTCATTCTCCCGGCCCTCCTTTCCATCTTTGTTGCGAATGCAACGCCGGATGAACAATCCGTGGTTCCCGGTTTTGCCGATTCTGAGATGCTCTCGGCAGATTCCATCGCAATGGCCGAGACCATGAGGCGTTCGGAAGAGGCCTCTTCGGCTTACAAGAATCTGAAATTTGTCCAGTATGACGGCATTGTCGAGACGGAACTCTATCCGACCGTCATGGATGTTTACGGGAAGGTCCAGACGGCCCTTGCCGACAACGGTCTTTCCGATGGCGACCGAACTCGCTTTCGCGGAATCCTTCTTGACATAGCCGACCTTTTGAAGCGCGGGGCTATCTTTTATTCCTCCCTCGGAGATTCGGAAAAGATGGCTGAGTTTTCGACGGCCTATGTCGACCTCCGGCTTGATCCCTCCATGCAGGGTCTCAGCTTTGGAGGCTCTGACGGCGACCTTTACCCGGCGTTGATCTACACCGCTGCATCCAATGCCTACAATCATGGTGAGTATGCCAAGGCTGCCGATTATCTGGAGGCTTATCTGGCCACGGGAGACACTTCCCGCCGCGAACAGGTTTCCCTTTTCCTCGGTCAGGCTTGCATCAATGCCGGCTGTCCCGAAAGGGCGGTGGATAGATTGATTGATGCCGTCGATCTCTATCCTGCGAATTTCAATCTTCTGATGATTGCCCTTCAGGCTTGCCTTGATTCCGGAAAGACCGACAGGATGCAGCCGCTCCTCACGAAGGCCCTGGCAATGCGTCCCGATGATGAGATGTTGCTAAATGTCCAGGGACGTATGTTTGAGAATGAAGGGAATTTTGCATCGGCTATCGACATCTTCCAGCGTCTTTACGACATGAAGCCCAACAGTCTCCCGGTCAATCAGCACATGGCCCTCTGCTATTATAATCTGGGCGCGGATTATTACAACAAGGCCATCATGGAGAGCGAGGAGAAGAACTCCAAAAGATATTCCCGCCAGTCGCAGGCTTATTTCCGGAGCGCCCAGAACAAGCTTGAGACAGTTGTCGAGAACGACCCGACGAATGCAAAATATCTGAAGGCCCTCGCTTCTACCTATGCATGTCTGGGAGAAAAGGAGCGTCTTGCGTCAACCAACATTCGCCTCCAGGCCCTCGGCATTCCGGAAATTAAAATGAACGGTATGCCGGAATCGATTGCTTTTGCTGATAATTCCTCGGCGGCTAAATCTTCAGGCGCGGTTCCCGATTATCAGGAGTTTGCCCGTGGGTATGTGGAGAAACGGCTTGCGGAGTTCACCAAACGCGGGGAATTTGAAAAACTCGAGGATTACGAAAAGCGAGTTTCAAAAGAGAATGTCTATCAGCAATATGTCGCTGCCTGTCGTAAGGCTGAAAGCGACTACCTGACTAAATATTCTTCGCGCCTCCGCATTTCTGATCTTTCCCTCCAGCCTTATGACGTTGACAATGAGAGCTACCTGATTGAATCCGAGATGGGCCCGATCGTTGTCAAGGTCCCTCTTAAGAACAAGGAGGCCGAAACCTTCAAGTCAGGCTGGAATTCAATCAAGGTCCAGAATCCGAAGTTCTTTATCAAGGATAATCATGTTGCGATTGCATCCGTTGATCTTGTCACATCTGCAGGGAAAACCTATAAATATAATGCAGAGCAGGCCGCCAATTATGATTTCACGGATGTGCAGGTGGATGTCCAGTCTTTCATTGCCCAGGGAAATTCGCGTAGGAATCAAGGCTCCGGACGTGATCAGTCGGCCTCTTCGACTGTGCTCCGGGCAGGAAGCGATGTCGACCGCAACATTCCTGTCACAAACCGCAAGGCCGAAAAGACAGTCGCTTTGATAATCGCAAATGAAGATTATAAACAGGTCTCCAAGGTTGAATCCGCACTGAATGATGCGGAAACTTTCGCCAAGTATTGCACGATGACCCTTGGCATTCCGGAAAGTCACGTCATGCTGAACCGCAATGTGACTTATGCAGAGATGATCGGAGCCCTCCGCAAGCTCCGTCAGCTGACGGATGCCTTGGGCGACGGCGTGGATGTCATTGTCTACTATGCCGGCCATGGATTCCCGGATGAAAAGGATAAGGACGCCTATCTTCTCCCCGTTGACGGAGATGGATTCACGACGGCGACTTCCTATCCTCTGAAGAAACTATATTCAGATCTTTCCTCTATGGGGGCTGAGAATGTAATGGTCTTCCTGGACGCCTGCTTCAGCGGAGCGGCCCGCGACGGAGAGATGCTGAATAAGGCCCGTGGAGTTGCCCTCAAGCCGAAGGATATCGCTCCCGAAGGGAATATGTTTATCCTTTCCGCCGCCAGCGATCAGGAGACAGCGCTTCCATACCGCGAGAAAAACCATGGACTATTCACATATTTCCTGCTTAAGAAACTTCAAGAGTCGAAGGGCAACGTGACCCTTTATGATCTCAGTAAGTATGTGGAGGAAAATGTGAAGAAAAATTCCATCACAGTCAACAGCAAACTTCAGACTCCGCGCACAACTCTTTCCGGGAACATGAAGGATGTCTGGACCTCCAAAAAGTTAAAGTGATGAAAGGTTTCCTCTTGACATTACTCCTTTTCTTCACAGGCTTTCTTTCCTATGGCGCCGACATTGTTTCCGTCTCAGGCGAGTCGGTTTATTACGACGACGGGACTAAATCGAAAGTCGAGTGCATGCGTCTCGCTGCAGAGCAAGCCCGCATTGATGCCCTCGCCCGTCGCTTCGGGACAGTCGTATCGCAGGACATTCTCCAGTCCGACCGTCTGACGGATGGCCGGGAGCATAACGATTTCCTCTCGCTTTCTTCGTCTGAGGTAAAGGGGGAATGGATAGCTGACGATGGTGAGCCTGTCTATGAGTTTTCCCATGATAAGGCGGGGAACATGATTGTCACATGCCGTCTCAAAGGAAAGGCCCGCGAAATCTCCAACAATTGCGTTCTGTTTGACGCTATGGTGCTTCGTAACGGGACAGACCTTAAGAACGCTGACAATCTTTTCAGAGATGGCGATGACATGTTCCTTTACTTCAAAGGGGCCGCTAACGGCCACGTGGCGTTGTTTCTCGAAGATGAGTCGCGTCAGGTCTATCTTTTGCTTCCTTATCCGAAAGACTCCAAGACCTCTTTCCCGGTGGCAGCCGACAAGGAGTATATTTTCTTTGATCCCCGCCACGCCCTCCCCGGTACGGAATCGACAGTGGAGGAGTTGGTGCTGACCGCTCCGGACAGAGCCGAGTTCAATCGTCTCTTCGTCGTTTATTCCCCTGATTCTTTCTCGCGCCCGGCAATGTCGAAAGCTGGAGAACTTCCTGCTGTAGGCAGCGAAGAGTTCAATCGATGGCTCGTCAAGGCGCGCAGAAATGACCCGAAGATGGGTGTCCGGACAATGAATCTCAGAATTTCTCCAAAATAAAATATTAAACCTAACACATTCAATTATGAAAAAAATCATCGTGGCCCTCGTGGCAATGCTTCTTATGGTTCCCGCATATGCGGATGCTGCAAACAAACAGCTTGAAAAGGCGCGTAAGAAAGAACTGAGCCAGAAACTCAAGGAATATAAGAAAGGCAAATGGGAGATTCTCGGAAGCCGCACCCTTGATTATTCCCTGGCCGCACATTATGACAAGCTGAACACTCTCGGCGAGGATGGGCATGAAGTGGAAGGAATCTCCACCAAGTCAAAGTCAAAGAATGTCGGCAAACAGGCTGCCATCAATAACGCCGTTATCACTTACGCTCAGGAAGCCGGTTCGACTCTTCAGGGTCGCGTGGTGAGCGATATGAATGCCAATGGCTCGAATGTCGACGGAGAGTTCGACAATTTCTATGCTGCTTACGAGCGTCTCGTGGAAAAGGAAATTCGCGGCGAGATGGAACCTTCCTACACCATCATCCGCAACAATCCTGACGGGACTTATGAGATTCGCACATATTTCATCATCTCCGAGAGCGCTGCCAGCAAAGCCCGTATGCGTGCTCTGGAGGAGGCCATGAAGGGTTCTGAGTTGGCCCAGAAGTATGGCGATAAGATTTCTTCGTTCGTTAAAGAAGGGTTTGAATGATTATTTCTGCCAAACTGCATAAATCGGCCGCAGCCCGTCTGCTGCCGGTCTTGATTCTGACTTTGCTTTGCGTTGTGGATGCCACGGCGCAAGGCAGTCGGAACAGGCAGTCGTTCGACGAATTCCGAAAGGGGATTCTCTCCGGCTATCAGGATTTCCGCAAGACTATCCTTGACCACTATGCGGATTTCCTGAACGGGGAGTGGCACGAATATGAAAGCCTCAATGGAGAGCGCAGGGACGCCTCTCCGAAGCCTTTAGTCGTCCCCTCGGTATCTCCCGAAAAGGTCAGACGACCCTCTTCCAAGCCCTCTCCAGCAGTGCCTTCCCAGTCCTCTCCGGCAGTTCCTTCCCAGCCCTCCCGGGGAGAACAGGGTCAGAATGCAGGAGAGTCCGGGAAGCCTTCATCCACCGCGACTCCTGCGGCATCCGGAGCGCAACGGGATGTCGAGGAAATATACTTCTTCAATCTTCCTGTCGCATTCCCAAAAATAGATTTCAACATCGCCCACCGGCTCTCTTCCACTTCCGACTATGCGGGCCAGTGGAAAGATCTCGCCCGCTCAGTTTCTCCTCGCCTCGTAGAAGCCTTCAAGGATAATGCCTCTCAACTGGGATTGAATGATTATCTGACGTTCCAGCTCGTCAAGTCGTATGTCGACTCCCGTTTTCCTCAGGCAGACGAGTCATCGCGAATGTCGGCCATTCATTATTTCTTGGCCAACCTCGGATATGATGCGCGTATAGCCATGACAGGCCGTGGCGTTCCCCTCCTGTTGCTTCCTTTCAAGCAAACAATCTATGCGCGGAACTATATGATGATGCCCGACGGAAAATATTATATATTCGCCCCGGAGGGATTCGATATGTCAAGGATGGCGGCCGATGGAGTCCGGACCTGCACGCTTCCAGGAGACGCTCCCAAGGGAAAGAAATTTGACCTCGTTTTAGGGGAATTGAAGATTCCCATGAAGGCGCGTCCCTTTGATTTTAATTATGGACCAATCCATATTTCCGGCGAGGTGAATGAAAATCTGATGCCGATTCTTTATCGGTATCCCCAGATGCCGATTGGCGATTATGCCATATCGGAGGTTGATCCGGCTCTCCGACGCAACCTCGTCTCCCAAGTCAAGGGTCAGCTCAAAGGGATGGACTCAGACCAGGCAGTAGGGGAGTTGCTCTCCTTCATGCACAATGTCTTCGAGTATGCCACGGATGAAGAGCAGCATGGTTTTGAGAAGCCCTATTTTCTTGAAGAAACGCTGTTCTATCCCAAGAATGATTGTGAAGACCGCGCCATCTTTTACACCTATTTCCTCTGGAATGCCCTCGGTAAGGAAGCGCAATTAATTTCTTTCCCGGGCCATGAGGCCGCCACTGTTCTGCTCGACAATCCCGTCGAAGGAACAGCCTATGACTACAACGGTCAGAAATTCTATATCTCTGACCCGACATTCATTGGCTCAAAGACAGGGATGGTAATGCCCATCTATGACAAAGCGGCTCCCAAGATCGATTACACCTACCAGTAGTCTTTATCAGCAGGATTCTCATAATTGTCAAATATCAAGCTCTCATAAAATTTGATTTTGATAATTCAGGAAGAATTTTTAACTTTGCAGGGTAATAGGCGCACGTGGCGTAATTGGTAGCCGCGCCAGACTTAGGATCTGGTGTCTTGCGACGTGAAGGTTCGAGTCCTTTCGTGCGCACTTTCAAAATAAATCCTCCCCGGAATGCCAGAAGGGCTTCCGGGGAGGATTTTGTTTTAGATATTCTTACAACCGCGAAGAGATGATGCGGGTCGCCTTGTACAAGCCGCGTAGCTTTGACAGCGGCACTTTCATCTTCCCGTAGCCCGGATTGTCAGAACTCAGCAAAAGATAATTGTCGCTTGACAATGCGTTCTTGGCCACGCGCTTCACAACCACCATGTCCGAAAACACAGCCACGACGATTCCCTGGGCGTTATGCCATTTCTCCGGCGGGAGTTCATGGGTCAGGATAAGCGACTTGTCCGTAATTGTAGGTAACATGGACTCTCCGTCCACTTCGAATACCTTGATTGAAGATGCATCCTGCCGCTCCTCACGCGTAGGAACTATCGGAATCTGCTCAATCTCGCCGTAGGAATTGTCAAGGCCGTCAAGGAACGAAGCGGTCGCGCTGACCGGAATGAAATCAACCATAATAACCTCCGGATCCGCATATCCGACTCCATAAGCTTTTCCGACAAAGCGGACATTGTTTTCTTCCTCTGAGGCCGAAGTCGCAGGAATAAGCTGGTCAGACTCGGAAGCCATGCGAAGCACATCCAACACCGACGGATCCGACTCCATAAGCTCAGTCTGCCGCTCAGGCGTCAGCATCGCCCCCATTCCTCCTGTCAGAAGCCAATTGCGTGAGAGCCCGAACTGCTCCTCCCATTCTTCGGCAGTCTTCCGGCCGAAGCTCTTTCTGCCGAGCATAAGGGCGTTCACCAGCCCGGGCGTCACGTCGAGGCGCCGCGCCATCTCCGATTGCCGGATTCCGAGACTCTTGAAATATAGCTTCAACAGCGAATGGAAAAGTTCATCCTCCATGCCGGGTATCAGATAGATTTTTCCACATGCCAGGCGAATGCCCGCAATCCAAGGAGCGGGTTCGTAACGTCCAGCTCCTGAAGCTGGCTAAGCAGAGTGTCCAGGCGGGAATCCTCCACTATGGTCATCATTGCCGCGCCTAACGAGGGCCATGCATGGCTGCCGTAATGCGGATCGCCGGTGTGGCTTCCACGCCCGGTCACTCCGCTGAAGGCCGTAAAGCCACGGCACGACAGATGGTCCAGAATGTCGATCACAGCCTCATGATGGGCCTGATCGTATGCTATGAATACTGCTGTCATATTTAAGGAATATTTGTCGGGAAACCGTTACGGTTCCCCGACATTATCATTTCGTTTCTTTCTTAACGAGATTCTTCTTGAATTTCTTGCGGAAATTCTTCACGCCATTGCCCGCAAACACGCAGTAAAGCACAGGCACAAACAGCAGCGTCAGAATCGTGGAGAAGGTCAAACCGCCGATCACGGCCACGCCCATCGGACGCCAGAGTTCGGAGCCTTCGCCCGTGCCGAGAGCCATCGGGACCATACCGAGGATTGTGGTCAAGGTCGTCATGATGACAGGACGCAGACGCGAACGGCCTCCGTCGATGACAGCCCGGCGAATCGACATTCCCCTCTCACGGTTAAGAGAGATATAGTCGATAAGCACGATACCGTTCTTCACTACAATACCGATAAGCATAATCGCTCCGATCATCGACATCATGTTGAGCGAATGCCCCGTAAGCCACAGAATCAGGAACACTCCCGAGAATGCGAACAGAAGCGACGTCATGATGATACCCGGGTAAGTGAAAGATTCAAACTGAGCCGCCATGACGATGTAGACGAGAAGGATGATAAGCAATCCGAGCATCATCAGGTCGCCGAAAGAATCCTGCTGGTCTTCATACGATCCGGCAATCTCGATGGAGATACCCGGCGGCAGATGCAGCCCGTCAATCTCAGCCTCAGCCGCAGTCACGACCTGGCTCATCGGCACTCCGTCGACAACGGCCGATACGGTCACGAGTCGCTCGCGGTCCTTACGCTCGATTGTCGGAGGCGTGAAACGTTCAACAACCGTTCCCAATTCTTTCAGGCGGATTCCCTGACCCGAGGGAGTATAGATGAGGATGTTCTCGATGTCGGAAATCTGGGTGCGGTGTTCCGGAGAATACATGACCTTGATGTCATATTCCTCGCCGTCCTCGCGATACTGCGAGGCGGTCGCTCCGTTGATACGGTTTCTCAGATACATCGCCGCCGTCTGAAGATTCAGCCCATACATCGACAGCTTCTCCCGGTCGAAGTCAACCTGATACTCCGGCTGATAGTCGGAGCGGGAGATACGGACGTCGGCCGTTCCTTCTATGCCGAGAAGAATCTGGCGAAGCTGATTGGCCACAGTGTCGGTTTCCTCGAAGTCATATCCATAAATCTCGAAGTCAAGCGATGACTGGCCGCCCATATTGCCCATACCTCCACCGACATTCACTTGGACCTTGCGGAAGTCAGGGTAACGCTCGGCGAGATCCTGGCGCATATCGGCCGCTATGTCAACAATGTAGCGTTTGCGTTCGGTCGGGGAGGAGAGGCGGATGTTCATCGATATGATGTGAGGTCCGTTGTCAGAAAGAGAGGCGAACGTGTTGTCCGAGCTTGCGGGACCGACTGTATAGGAAAGAACCTCGATCTCCGGATACTTTTTCCTCCAGAGGCTGTCAAGACTCGAAGTAACCTCTTTCGCATATTCGACACGCGACCCGATCGGCAGCTCGAGGCTGACGCCAAGGCGTCCGTTGTCCTGCGTCGGGAAGAACTCAGTGCCGACAAAACGCATGAGGAACACGGATCCGACAAAGATACCGAGACAGACCACGATCGTGACCCCGCGATGGGCAACAACCTTATGAAGCAATCCGGCATAGGCATTGTCGAAGCGGTCGAGCGCGCGTTCGATGGGGGTGAACCATGTCTTCTTTTCTCTCTCAGCCTTTGGACGCAGGCGCAGCCACTGGGAGCAGAGCATTGGCGTCAGCGAAAGGGCGCAGGTTGTCGAGATTATCATCATGATCGTCACCATCCAACCAAGCTGGCGGAACATTACGCCTGTCATACCCGTCACAAGCGTCAGCGGGAAGAACACGGCAATAAGCGTCAGCGTGGAGGCGATAACGGAGACGGCAACCTCATTTGTGCCGTGGATGGCCGCCTGTTTCGGCCTTGCCCCTCGCTCGATATGGGTCGTCACGTTCTCAAGCACCACAATCGCGTCGTCGACCACCATACCGATTGAAATCGAAAGCGCCGAAAGCGAAATGATGTTGAGGGTGTTGCCCGTAGCGTAAAGATAAATGAAAGACGCAATCAACGAAACCGGAATCGTAATCACAATAATCATCGTTGCTCTCCATCGTCCGAGGAAGAGAAGGACGACGATCATGACGAACAACAGTGCGTATAGCACAGTCTCGACAAGCGAGGCAATCGTGTTGCGGATATTGTCAGACGTGTCGACAACGACTCCTATCTTGATGTCTGAAGGAAGGTTCTTCTCCAGTTTGGGCAGCATTTGTTTCACCTTGTCGGAAATCTGGACCGAGTTGGCGCCGCTCTGCTTCTGGATGACGATGGTCGCTCCTTCAATCCCGTTGATATAGGATTGCTGGGTCCGTTCCTCCAGACCATCCTCCACGCGGGCTACATCGTGAAGATATATCACACGTCCCTGATAAGACCCGACGGGAATATCGTCAAGCTGACGCGCATCCTCAAATTCGCCCTGGACGCGGAGCGCGTATGTGTTCGACCCGATGTCGAACGAACCGCCGGGGATATTTGTGTTTTCCGCGCCGATAACGGACGCAATCTGCTCGACTGAAAGATTGTAGGCCTCAAGACGGTTAGGATCGACATAGACGTGAATCTCCCGCTTTGGCGCGCCGGCGATTGAAACCGTTCCGACCCCGTCGATGCGGGCCAGAGGATTGGCCACATTCTCATCCAATATCTTGTAAAGACCGGTCATGCTCTCTTTGGCCTGGACAGAGAGGATGCAGATAGGAATCATGTCGGTTGAGAACTTGAAGATAATCGGGTTTTCCGAATCGTCAGGAAGCATCGACTTCACCATGTCTATCTTATCGCGGACCGAATTTGTCAGCACGTCAATGTCGTAGCCATATTCAAATTCGAGCGTTATGACCGAAGTGTTCTCGCGGGAGGTCGAGGAGATATGCTTGAGGTGC
Source organism: uncultured Sangeribacter sp. (assembly GCA_964480745.1). Lineage (GTDB taxonomy): Bacteria > Bacteroidota > Bacteroidia > Bacteroidales > Muribaculaceae > Lepagella. The sequence goes on from CAYZQA010000008.1 coordinate 36,313, forward strand.
TCCACAGCATTGAGCGCATTCTCCAAAGGTTTCGTCACATTCTGCTCTATATCCTTCGCGCTTGCTCCCGGATACATCGTGATCACCATGATGGTGTTCGTGTCGATATCCGGGTAAAGGTCGATAGGCAGTTTCGCGAGCGAAAATAGACCGAGCACAATCACTGTCACAAAGCATAGCAGCGTTGTGATCGGCCGTTTTACTGCTGAACCGTAAAGACTCATCCGTTATTACTTGTTAAGTTCAACTTTTATTCCGTTGCTGAGTTTGGATTGGCCCGAGATGACAACGCTGGCGCCATCCTCGACTCCCGAAATCAGCTCGTAGCGGTCGCCCATGCGCTGCCCGAGTTCCACTTTCGAGAAAGTAACCGTCCCGTCCGGGTTGTAGACATATACGTAATGGACTCCCGAGCCCTGCTGCTTGACGACGGCCTTGTCAGGGACAACCACACGGCGCGCCTCGCCAAGGTTGAGGTTCACACGCCCGAACATCCCCGGGAGAATGCGTCCGTCGGCATTCGGAAGGGTCACCTCGACGCCGAATGTGCGGCTCTGTGCATCAACGGTCGGCATGACCATGGAGACCGTGCCCTGGAATTTCTCATCCCCGTATGTGTCGAATGTGATTTCGGCCGGCATTCCCTTGTGGACCTTCGGGAGCTCCGATTCAGTCACATTGATGACAACCTTCAAGGGATTGACCTTTGCTACGGTAAGAATCGGGAGAGCCCCGGGCATGTCGCCCGGATCATAGTTGCGGGCGGTGACAATTCCCGAGATAGGGGAGGTCAGCACCGTGTTTTCCCGGACATTGCGCAATGTGCGCTCAGCTGTGGCCAGCTGATTCTTCGCGTTGATAAGCTGAATCTCCATCTGGTCAACCTGCTGCTTCGTGCCCCCTCCGATTTTCAGAAGTACAACGGCGCGGTCATAGTTGAGCTGCACATTCTTAAGGTTTGCCTTTGCGTTGTCAACCTGCGTCTCGTAGGTGAATGTGTTGACATCGTCAAGAATCACCAACTTTTGGCCTGCCGATACGCGGACCCCTTCGTCGACAAGAATCTGCTTGATTCGTCCCGGGGCCTGCGATGTGATGTTGTTGAGCAGCTCAGGTTCGACTGTTGCCGTGTAGGACCCCGTTTGGGGGACATTCTCTTCGCTCACGGTGGCAATCTTCACGACAGGAAGCTTTTCCTGACTTCCTTCCTCCTTGGCCTCCTTGTCGGAAGATCCGGAGCAGCCGGCAGCAAGGATCAACAACACTGCCGGAATTAGACGGTATGTTCTCATTTTGAATCTTATTTTCATTAGAATTGGTTATTTGCCGCTCTGTGCTGAGGAGGGTATCCCCAATGCCTCTTCCCTTCCCAAAAGGGTGTCGAGCTCAGAGACGGATATGAGATAATTGTAAATAGATTGGTAGTAAGCCAAGTGGGCCGAAGTTGCGGCCAGTTCCGAGTCGCGCAGGTTCAGATAGGATGCGGCGCCGATTTCAAAACTCTTCTGCATAATTTCGCGCGCCTTGTCAGCCTGACGGACGCCCTCTTCCGAAGAGGAAATCTGCTTTATCTGACGGTTGATGTTGTCAAGGGCAAGGTCTACCTGCATTTGCAGCGAACTCTCGGCATACTCCCGGTTGAATTCCAATTCCTTAAGCTGAACCTGAGCCTGTCTGAGACCATTGAGACGGCCCAAACCGTTGAAGATAGGGACCGACAGACCTAAGGAAACCGTGGAGTAGGGATTGAACTTCTGATTTTTGAAGGCATTCCCGCTGCTCATCGCTGTCCATGACAATCCGTAGGAAGCCCCGAGAGTGGGAATCCATGCGAATTTCTTGAGCGTTACGTTCTGCTTCAGAAGATCCGACTGGATGGCCAAGCTCCGCATGGTCGTGTTTTGGCTGAGATCCATTCCGTTTTCAAGCTGATAGCCATACATCTCTCTTTGCATATCGCGCAACGTCACGTCCGGCCCGATCTTTACAGCCGCATCCATCCCCATGAGGACCTTCAGCTGCAATTCGCATTGCTTGATTGCTATGTCGGCTTGGAGAAGCTCCGGCTCTATATTTGTCACCTGGACCGACGAACGGAGCACATCATATTCCGATGCCGTTCCCTGCTCGAACTGCTTTGCGTAGACATTGGCATTCTCGACAGCCACATCATAATTTTGCTGGATCACGGCCCGTGAGGCGTGGGCAAGCAACAGCGCGTAATACGCCTTGTTGACATTGTTCACCAGATCCAGTCGCGAAGCCCTTGCATCCTCAAGGGCTGCAAGAATCTGCGTGTCGCTGATCTTGATGGCTTTCCAGAGACTTGCATTGACAAGCGGCATCGAAGCGTTGAAGCCAAGGTTCCAGACATTGTCAGTTCCCATCTTGAATTGCTGGCTCTGACCTCCCATATTCATTGAGATGGTCTGCAGCTCGATGGCCCTTTGATAGGAGCCGGAAAAATCAATCGACGGGAAAAGCGAGGCAAGCGTCTCCTTCTTGGAGTAATCGAGGCGTTTCACTTCCAGATCCGCCACCCGGATGGTTGGATTCTCCGAAAGGGCGATCTCGACGCATTTTTGCCGCGACAGAATCAAAGAATCCTGTGCGGCCCCACGCATCGGCAAGGCTGTTAGCAGCAACCCGCAGACCATGGGTAAGGTCTTCAGCATTTTCATTTTTCTATAGTATTGGCCCCGCCGGATGTGCGGGGTGAGGTTAGTCCTTTGCTTTGGAAATTATGGGCGCGGAGCACTTCATGACCCTTCTCCGTCGCTATGCTCCTGAGAAATCCCAGAGTGATGGCGTTGATGGCTTCCAATATCGTCAGCCCGGAAGGAAGCGAGTTCTCCATCCTTTTTATCGACTCCATCTGGACGCGCAGCATCTGGATATGAAGCCGATGGTCGATGTCTGGAAGGAACACCCCCTGTTCGACGCCTCGTTCTATCAAGTTCAGAACTGCGTTGTTCCATTGCTCGCGGGCATAATAGTTGGATCGGAGAAGGGGATATTTCTCCTCCATGTCGATGAAAAAATTGACGCTTGCTTTCTCCAACACCTTCTGATGATACTCCAGGGCCTGGATCAAAGCTTCCATCATGTTCAGACCCTTTTTCTGGAAGATCGATTCAACATGTTTCTGATGGACGGATTTCATTCGGGCGATGACATTGGTCATCATGCCGTCTTTTGATCCGAATATCTCATAGAGAGTCCGTTTGGATATGGATAACCGATGAGCCACAAGGTCCATCGTCGTTGCTTTCGGCCCTTTCTCCAGCAAGATGGGGGTGATGTCCGAGAGCAGCTTATCCATTTGCGGTTCGCTGATGCGGTTAGTTTCCATAAAATTCAACAGTAGCCTTGGTTAGGACGGGATCATATTCTCGCCTTTCCAAAAGCCCCGCAAAATTAAGTAAAAAACCGAAAACTGCAAAATAGTTTTGAGTTTTCCGCATAGTGCAAAAAAATCGCGACTCAAAATGAATCGCGATTTAATATGATTGTGTTTTGATTTATCCGGCGTAATGGAATGCCTTGTAAGAATCGGCCGATACGCGGCGTGCACGACGGTCGGCGGCGCGGTGTTTCAGGCGGAGAAGTCTGCGGCGCAAAGCGAAATCAAGGCTCAGACGACCGGGGCCGAAAATCGCAGCCACTGCTCCTGCAAGGGCCGTGAAGAGAATTGGCTGGTCGGCCAGTCCCATTGACAGGGAGGTAACGATGCCCCAAATTGCTACCGCTACGCCCATCATGCGGGTAAACAATCCGGCAATCATTGAAAGTCCTAACGCAAACTGGACAATTCCTAAAGCCGAAATGCCATCCTGAATGAAGAACGACAATGACATTGCAGTCAATGCGAGGCCTCCAAGAACGCGGGCCGAGGTCAATTTATAGGAGACTTCCGTCTTGTCATCGACGCCCGTGATGAAATTGAATGTTTCAGAGAGTTGGGGAGTCTGGGCTGCAGTTGCCAGCAATCGTCTGCTGAGGCTGCTCGCTGCCAACGCTTCTTCGTGAAGCGCGCCGGCTGTCTTTATGCCCGGATTGATCGAGATTACCTGAGCTGTTTCCATATTCATCCTCCGTTCTGAATGTTGCGTTTTCAATTTTCTTCGTAAGCCTCAAGCCCCTTCAGGTTTGACTCTTACATATCTTTAACAATGTCCGCACAAAAAAGTTTAAATGGAGGTAAAAAATTTCAAATTTTTTTACCTCCATTGCGTATTTTAGGGTTCTAAGCCCTATATATGAGCCTTATAGACCCAACTTATAACTTGTCACTAATAACTTATCACTAATAACTTGTCACTAATAACTACTCACTTTTAAGGACTCCCATCTTCTTGCCGACTTTGATGAAGGCTGCGATTGCCTTGTCAAGCTGTTCGCGCGTATGCGCGGCGGAGAGCTGCACGCGGATGCGGGCCTGGCCTTTCGGAACGACGGGGTAGTAGAATCCGGTCACATAGATGCCCTCTTTCTGCATTTCTGCTGCAAAATCCTGGGAAAGCTTTGCGTCATAAAGCATGACTGCGCAGATTGCGCTCTGCGTCGGCTTGATGTCAAAACCGGCTTCAAGCATCTTGTCGCGGAAATAATTGACATTATCCATCAGCTTCGTGTGAAGGTCGTCATTCTCCTTGAGCATCTTGAACATCTCGATCGATGCGCCGACAATCGAGGGGGCAACCGAGTTGGAGAAGAGATAGGGGCGCGAACGCTGACGAAGCATCTCGATGACTTCCTTTGGACCGGTTGTGAAGCCGCCCATAGCGCCTCCGAAAGCTTTGCCGAGGGTGCCGGTGAAGATGTCAATCTTTCCGTAGCAGTCAAATTGCTCGGCTACGCCGTGGCCGGTCGGGCCGACAACTCCTGCTGAATGGCTTTCATCGACCATCACAAGCGCGTCATATTTCTCTGCCAGTTCGCAGATCTTGTCCATCGGAGCGACATTGCCGTCCATGGAGAAGACGCCGTCTGTGGCAATGATGCGATAACGGCAATCCTTTGCCTCCTGGAGACAACGTTCGAGGTCTTCCATGTCGGCATTCTTGTAACGAAAACGTTTTGCCTTGCAAAGACGCACGCCGTCGATGATCGAGGCATGGTTCAGCGAGTCGCTGATGATGGCGTCTTCCTCAGTGAAGAGAGGCTCGAACAATCCGCCGTTCGCGTCGAAGCAGGCAGCATAGAGAATCGTATCCTCCGTCTTGAAATAATCCGAGATTGCTTTTTCAAGTTCCTTGTGGAGATCCTGGGTGCCGCAGATGAATCTTACGGACGACATTCCGTAGCCACGGTTGTCCATAGCTTTCTTCGCAGCCTCGATAAGCCGCGTGTTGTCGGCGAGTCCGAGATAGTTGTTGGCGCAGAAGTTAAGCACTTCCCCTTTCGAGCCTTCGACTTCGATGTCGCTGCTCTGAGGCGTCACGATGATGCGTTCATTCTTGTAGAGTCCGGCGTCTTTGATGTCCTGGAGCTCCTCTTCGAGATGTTTCTTGAAGTTGTTATACATGATATTAGTCGTTTGATAAGGTGTTTCTTCCATTCCTCCCCGACAAGGGGATTAGGGCATTTCCCAATTGCCCTCGGGGGGAGGCAAATTTTATTTTGTTCTCCATCGGCAAATTTAGGAATTTTTTTTAATTTTGCGCTCAATGACAGCAGAGTTTTTAGACAGAGTCTTACTCGTGTCAGACCTTAAACTTACCAGACAAAAAACATACCTGACAAAAATGAAAAATATTCTTGTGATCGGAGGGACGGGTCAGATTGGATCCGAATTGATCATGAAGCTCCGCGGCCTTTATCCGAATGGCGATGTCGTCTGCGGGTATATCCCGAGCGCTGCTCCTAAAGGGGAACTTCTTGAAAGCGGACCGGCCGAAGTCGTTGACATCACGAATGCCACCCAGATTGCGGAAACGGTCGACAAATACAAAATCGATACTATCTATAACCTTGCCGCCCTTCTATCGGCCGTGGCCGAAGCGCGTCCCCAGCTTGCATGGCAAATCGGGGTCGGCGGACTTTACAACACTCTCGAAGTTGCCCGCGAGAAGGGTTGCGCAGTGTTTACCCCCAGTTCCATCGGCTCCTTCGGCCCGACCACTCCCCATGTGAAGACTCCGCAGGACACGGTCCAGCGCCCCGAAACGATTTATGGTGTTACGAAGGTAAGCGGCGAACTCCTTTCCGATTATTATGCCCGTCGGTTCGGCGTCGATACGCGTTCGGTCCGTTTCCCCGGCTTGATCTCCTATACGACTCTCCCCGGCGGAGGAACGACAGACTATGCAGTCGATATCTATTATGCTGCCGTCAAGGGTGAGACGTTCAAATGTCCCCTCAAGCCCGGCACGTTCATGGATATGATGTATATGCCTGATGCCCTTCGTGCTGCCGTGGAGATTATGGAGGCCGATCCCTCCCGTCTTGTTCATCGCAATTCCTTCAATATCGCCTCCATGAGCTTTGATCCTGAGATCATCTTCAACAAGATCAAGGAGCATGTGCCCGATTTCAAGATGGAATATGTGCTGGATCCCCTCCGTCAGTCGATCGCCGATTCATGGCCCGATTCGCTCGATGATACCTGTGCCCGCGAAGAATGGGACTGGAAGCCCGAGTTCGGTCTGGAGGAAATGACAAAGGATATGCTTGTCAATCTCCGCAAGAAACTCCTTGTCCCCGCCTGATAACATTTCCCAACATAAAAAATATCGCGCCCCTCTTTTTAGAAGGGCGCGAATTTTTTTCGTAATAGCATTCCGTTTAATTGGCAAAATCGATCGACAATCCGCAGCGGAACTGAATCGGGTCGATGGGATAATGGGGGAGGGCGAAATATCTTTTGGAAAACCATCCCTCGTTGACATGACTGGCCATCACAAAGAAGCGTGTCTTGTAAAGTTTGCAGGTCAGATAGACGTTCAGCAGGGGATAATTACCGATCTCGACCGCATTCTCCCCCTGCTGGCAGAAACTCATTGTGGCCGGCTGATAGTTGTAGGCTTTGTAGGCAGTGTAATAATCGCAGTCGACACCAACCTGAACCGTCAGAGCCCGGAAGGCATGGAAGTAAAGATACATGTTGCTGTAAAGCGTCAGGGCCGGAAGGGGAAGCATATCCTTTCGTGAAGAGCTCTGCCAAGTCAGCCGGTTATCCCAGTTCCATATCCCGAAGCGCAGCTTCTGGTCGATGGCTGCCGATACGACCTGAACATGACCTCCGTATTGGACCGGCAATCCCTCGGAGTTGAAGTAGATCATGTTCTGGGTGTTCTCAACTGCCGCTTTCAGTGTTGTCTTCGTCCAGGGAATATAAAGGTTTCCTTCTGCCCGGAAGCTGCGGGTTTTCCCGAATGAGTTATGCCATGCGAAATGATTGCCGACATAATCGCGAAGCATATAGTTCGGTTCAAGATTCTTGAAATATCCCTGGGCAGCCAGCCTGACAGTGTCCTTTCCGAGCCGGAATCTCGTTTCAAGTTGTCCGTGGACATCAATCTCTCCTATCGCATCCCCCAAGAGGCCGAATTTGGCATCCGCGCTATAGCGGATGGTAGTTCCTTTTGTCTTCTCGATATGGCCTCCGACCCATAGGCGGTTGCGCGTTTTCCTGAAGTTAGGGTTTACTCCCTCCGGCAGCGGGGAGAGGCCCGCATCGATCAGTTCGGCATCGGTCAGTCCCGCTTCCTCAAGCTCCGACGCTCCGGCCACATCATACCAATATCGGTCAATTTCATACGTGGCGTAAGCCGAGAGTCCGAATTTGGCCCATTTCTGGAAACCTTCCACGAGTTCCACTCCCAACGTGTTCCCGACGCTCCAATAGCGGGAGTCATCGCGGGTCGAGGCAAGGTCAAAATAGGTCGTGGGCCAATAGCCTTCGATACGCGGGGCAGCAGTGTTGATGAAGAACCGTTCATTGTCCCGGTAGTTGAAGGAATAGATAAATTTTGTCACCGGCACAAACTCCGTCCTCTCGATCGAGTCGCCCTCCTGCGTGATGTCGCGGTGGAAACCCAATTTGTAGGCATGGGTCATATAGAATTCTGAGCCTATCACGCGGTTATGGGCAGCCGTAAGATTGACCGGAATGCTTTTTTCATCGATGGAATTGACTCCGCCCTGGACCTCCGAAGGGTTCGTAATGTAGAGGTCGTCTGTTATTCCTCCCGATTCCTTGTTCAGGTGATTGTATCGGTTGAAAAAGGCCTGCGTTTCGTAATGGTCTCCCGTATAGTAGGCCGTGAATCCGAAGGCAAGCATCTTCGTTGCCTGCGCCTCATACATTCCCTTCGTATAGGGATAATCCACCCAGCCTCCAAAGCCGGCCCGCTTGTTGATGTTGCCCGCGAAGACGGCTTTCAGCCAGTCGGTCTTCGCCACTTTCCCGAACGTAAGGTTATAGGAAAGGAGCGTCATCGGGATATGGACATCGTAGAATTTGGTCTTACGCGCCGAGGGAATCCAACGTTCGATCGCATCGTTGAAGTAGAAGTAGGAGGGAGCGGTCCTGTCGAAATAGAGCATGTCAATGCCGGGGCCGTTGAACTGTCCCGTAGAGGCCCAGGCATCGGTCTGCATGACCGTGATAAACTGACGCTGATAGTTATAAAGCAGCGTGTCGATTGTCGATTCGACATGCTGACCCAACGGAAACGTCAATGTCCATGCGGTTCCGGGAGGATAAGTCTTCTTGGTCTTGTCGGCGGCTTCGTCTGTTTCGGCAGCCCAAATTTTAACCGCCGCTGATGGCAGCAGAATTAAAATTGTCAGCAACAGAAGTTTCAGAAGTCTTATGTTATTTTTCGGCATTTCTTGATGATCGAAGAACTACAAATTTACAAAAAACTGCGTATCTCCGCAAATGCTGTCAATTTTCAATGAGTGTCAATTACTTATCAAGTCTTCCAGCCGATATGTGACGCTCGCCTCGCTAACATACGCCGGGAGAAAGAAGCCGAGGCATTTCCCTCCTTCAAACATGATATTGCCGCTCGCATCGCTCGACACGGCCTGAAGGTAATTCAGAAAGTCGCGGGAAATGGCCGTTACGAGGGCCGTGATCACCTCCCCGTCCTCAAGGTCATCCTCATCTTCCGGTTGCTCGTTGATCTTGCCCAACGTGAAGAAGCATGTGACGATTCCATCCTGCGCTCCATAATCTGTTGCCATTGACCATTTCCAAATTTTCCCGTTGCGCATCAGGCGTATCCAATAAGCCGTTCCGATTTCCGGATCAATATCCTTGAGCTTTACATCGAGCAATCCCGAGTCGCCGTATGGCATTTTGTAGGAAGTGAAAGATAGGCCGGTGATCGGAACCTCCGGAGTCATCCTTCCCGTCGCTTCAAATCGTTTTCCCTCCCGCTCGATAATGATTTGATACTCATGGCCGGGAACTCCGGGCGTGGCCGACCGGTAGATCCCTTCTTGGTCAGGAAGGAGAGGAAACATTTCGCCGCTTGTGAGATCATTAAGCGTGATTGAGCCGTCCGTCTGAGGGACAGTGTCGAGAGGCTCTCCCATGGGGGTGGTATGTGTCAGCTTGGAGTATGCCCCATCCTGGGTCAGAAACACTTCGGCAACCGGAAGAGCCGGTATGTCATGGTAATGGAAATCAAGTTCCTTTTCGCATGAGAGCAGCATGACGCAAAGGGTTAGAAGGCATCCAAGCCGCAAAATAGTTTTATGTATGGACCTGATCAGTTTCATAATGAGATAGTATAGGAGATGGATGGCACGATTCCGAAAAGCGACATCTGGACAGCCCGCGTACCGGATGGTTTCGTCGGGTCAGCTTCAAAGTAGATGACATATGGGTTATATTGACAATAGGCATTGTAAAACCCGAAAGATAGTTCTCCTTTGAAGTGTCGGTATTGACGCGTCCACGTTGCGGAGATGTCAAGTCGATGGGTCGGCGGAGTCCTGTATCGGTTGCGTCCCGAGTAATAGTAATATGTTATGTCGTCCATGACATATTTGACGTCCGGGGCAGTAAGAGGCGTCCCCGAAGTGGCTATCCAGGTACCCGATAGTGTCCAGGCCTTGTTTATCGTCCAGATGGCTGTTATCGAGAAGTCGTGACGGCGGTCGTTCGAAGCGTCATACCATTCCCCGCCATTTATTTCCGGGATGCGGGTCTGGGTTTTGGATATGGTGTAGGAAATCCAGCCCGTCACGGGCCCATTGTTCTTCCGGAACATCAGTTCCGCTCCGTAACTACGTCCTTCTCCACGGCCCACCAACGTTTCCGGGTTGACAGCTGAAAACATATTGACCCCATCGAGATAATCATAGACATTGTTCATCTTCTTGTAGTAGACTTCCGCCTGCCAGTCGAAGTCCCCCTCCTCTGTCATCCCGCTGTAGCCGAGGCCCGCTTGCAGGGACTTTTCCGGTCGGATGGTCGCCGAACTGAGCATCGTCCTGTCGAAGGGGAAGGTGGTCGTTGTCGAGCGGAGCGTGTGAAGATTCTGCGTAGCCATGCCGAACCCGGCCTTGATGTTATTGGTCTCGTTGATGTTCCATTTGAGGCTGACCCTCGGCTCCGCATTGACGTAGGTCTTTCGGCAATATTCAGGCGAGGCTTCGTCGGGCGCAAAGAAGGAGGTCCAGCCTTTTCCGGAGAGCGCCGAGAAGAGGGAGAGCCGGGCGCCGGCGGTTACAGAGAAATGTTCCGAAAAATCCCCTTCATAATCTGCCCAGGCTGCATTCTCCCAACCTGAGCGCGTCTCATACATCCGGAGATCGTTGACTTTCATGTCGCCGGAGTTCACTTTCAGTATCTGCGACCGCAAGCCCAATTCGAGTCGGTGTGCGTCCGAAAACGGAATATTTACCTTTTCATTAAGGGCCCAGTCGCGGGTATATTCAGTCATCACCTGGTCAATTCCGCCGATGCTCATCCGCATGTCCGGGGCGTAGTCGGTGAATGCCGCCGTGGTCAGGAAAGATGCCTCCCCGGCGTGTGCGAGCCAGTTGAGGGATGCTCCCAAATTCCCCCAATACATGCCCATCGTGTTCTTTATCGCCAGATTGTCATGGCTGTAGAAGAACGTTGCATCCAGACGGTGGGCGTGATTGGGAGTGAAACTAACTTTTGCCGAGACGTCGTAGAAGTTCATTATCGTGCTTCGGTATTCCGGCACGATATGGATGAACATATCCAGGTATGACCTGCGTGCCGCCACGGCAAATGTCAGCTTGTCCTTGACAATCGGTCCGGCGACGTAAGCCTTTGCAGCCAAAAGTCCGATTGTGCCGGAGGCGTGCCACGCATTTCGCGATCCGCTGATATGGGAAGTTTGCAAAGTGGAGGAAGTTGCCCCGCCGTATGCAGGAGGCACAGGTCCTTTATAAAGCGTGACGGCTGAGAGCGCATCATCGTTGAATGTGGAAAAAATTCCCATCACATGCGATGGATTGTAAAGCGTTATGCCGTCCATCTGGATCAGGTTCTGGGAGGCCCTCCCACCTCTGACCCCGAAACCTCCGGAGCCTTCCCCCTCGCTCTGCACGCCGGGCAGCAAGGAGATCGATTTGATTATGTCATTTTCCCCGAACAGTGCCGGAGTCTTTGCCATTTGAGTGAGTTCGAGCCGTTCCATTCCCATGGTGCGGGCCCCGAGTCTCTGCCGGGCGGAAGTTGCCGTCACCACCACATCTTCAAGTCGTGTGGCCGTTGTGTCGGAGGGTAGTTCGGGAGTTGCTTCTTCGGTTGGAGAAGCGGCAGCCGTTGAGAAAGCAGTTCCCAGCAAAGCCATGACCGTCAACCATCCGGAAATTTCTGATTTGTTGCAAAACATTCTGCAAATTTAGCAAAATTCCCTGATAGGAAGAATCCTCCCTTAAAATGCCTGTCAAAACCACCCTAATAGAAAAAAGAAAGACCCTTCGAAGAGAGTCTTTCCCAATATCTAATGGTTTCCAATTAGTAACTCATAACTTGTCACTAGTCACTTGTCACTAATAACTTGTCACTAATAACTTGTCACTAATAACTTGTCACTATTTCCTTACGGGTTGGTGAGCAGGACGTAGCAGGTCGTTGACCGTCTTTACCGGGCTGAACGTATCGGCCGGAACTTCAAGGAAAATAGTGTTCCAGTCTGACATCGCCCCGTTCCAGAGACCCGGCAACTCAAGGGCCTTGATCTCGACCCCTTCGCGGCTCTTGCTCGATATGAAGCAAGTTGCGCGGTCCACATATTCCGGAAGATTGAATTTCTCGCCGCGATAATCTCTCGTGGCAACCGCAAGGTCGACAGGGTTGAAATGGGTCGACTCCTTCATCATCTTCATTGCCTCCTTGTCGTTGGGATTGATCTGGGAGGATTCAAGAATCTGTGGCGAGGTCGTCCCGTCAGGATTGTAAACGATGAAGGGACCTCCGCCCGGTTCTCCTTCATTCTTGACCATTCCGCAGACACGCAACGGCCGGTTGAGTTTAGAGAAAATGTAGGCTGCCTTCTCCTTTGCGTCCATCTCGTCTGCCTTGTCATGGCGGATATTGAGGACATTGCGCAGGAAGTGGAGCATATCGGCAAGTTCCTCCTCTGAGGGAGTGCCGGATGCCAATTTGCGGCAGAACTCGTTGATGCGCTGCTTGACAGCGACCAGCGTACCTCCCAACACCTTCTTATGATGGATCGTCGTAGAGCGACGCTCATCCGTTGTCAGGTTGTCTATATTCTTGATGAAGATGACATCGGCGTCCAGATCATTGAGGTTTTCAATCAAAGCTCCATGGCCGCCGGGACGGAAGAAGAGTTTCCCGTTCTCGCGGTAAGGCGTGCCGTCGAGATTGGCGGCGATGGTGTCGGTAGAGGGCTTCTGGACGCTGTAGCTGACATCAAATTTGACGCCATACTCTCGACCGAGGGCTTCCGAAGCTTCCTCGACTTTCATCTTGACCAAGGGGAGATGATCTTCGGAGACAGTGAAATGAACCCTGACCTTGCCATCCTTACCCATGGCATATTGCGCTCCTTCAACGAGATGTTCCTCGATCGGGGTGCGGCTGCCTCCCATGATCTTGTGGAACTGCAGAAGAGCCTTGGGGAGCGAACCGTATCCGAGTCCTTCCTTTTCGATCAATGTCTTGACAACCTCCTTGAATTTTTTCTCGCGCAGGAGAGTCAGGACGCTTTTCTCATACAGGGAGAGGGTCATGAAGTTGAGGCGCGGGAAAAATGCGAAATCATCGATATAATCGAAAAACTTGCGCATGAAGTCGTTGTCGGGCGTGTCGCTTTTCCCGTTCAGGAAAGTGTAGAGGTCCTTGAACATGCGGGAAGCCGCACCGCTCGCCGGCACCATCTTAGTCACTTTTCCACCCTTTGCCAGGAATTCGTCCCAGCATGTTATGGCCCCGAGTTCCATTTCCGGAGTCATTTCCGAAATGCCATGCCCGAGCGTGGCCGGTGCTTCGATCTTCAGGTAAGGAAAACCTGTTGCAAGCATCTGCAATTGTTCCTCAAGCTGCTCGGGGGTGATTCCTTTCTCTTTCAGAAATTCAAGGTCGGTGTTTTCTAATTTCATAGCAATTTGCGTTAAGATAGGTTTTATTTTAAGGTTTTATTCTGTCTGTGTCGCCTCGGACTTCGGCTGCCGGTTGTCGCGATGTGCGCGGAGAAGATTGATCTTCTCATGCAGCATCGGGATGCGGAGTTCCAGTCGGGCCGCTTCCTGCTGGCGCTCATAAAGAAGGTAAGTCGCCATCACCATCTTGGCCGTCTCGTTTGGAATGTTCCATGTCAGGATCGGTCCGTTGTTGATGAAGTTGAGGCGAGGACGGTTAAGCTGGTTGTCAGAGATCAGCTTGGCCACGGCCACAGCCTTCGGACCCGTGAAGAGCACAGTCGTCAGCCCGTCGGCCGTATAATTGAGAGCCTGGTCGGGGAGGACGGTGTCTGACTCGGCGGTCTGCTCCGGAACCATGGCAGCAATCCGGTTGAACCGGCTCCCTTTCAAGGCCGCGATGAGTTCCAGCTGACCGTTGGAATTGATTCTCGCCGCCAGCCCGGTGTTCGTCAGAGGATACTTGTCTTTGAAATCCGTGAAGATGGTGTAGGCTCCCGCTTCCCGGGGATTGGCAACATTTGTAAAGTCATGCAGCCAGCCTCCGATTTCATCATGGACAACCTTCAGCCTGCTTTCGCAGGAATCGATCTCGCGGTTCACAGCCTCAATCGAGTCGTTGAGCACTTCCGCATAAGCAGCTTCCCGCTCAGCCTTGTTATTTTTCTTTCCTCCGCAGCCGGCAAGCATTGTCAGCGCTATGGCGGCTATCACCAGTTTTTTCATATCCTTTCGTTTTCTTTCTCTTGATGGTTTTCCGTTAAAGGAGTATGTCGGTTTCTCCTATATTCTTTCAACGTCTTTGACCCCCTTGACGGTTTTTATTTTCTTTATTAATGTGGTCAGCTGGCGCTGATCCGTGATTCCGATCACAAGATACCCCTGGAAGATACCGTCGTTCGCATCGATCGAGATGTTGCGCAGCGCGACATTCGCTTCGTGGAATATGATGGAGGTGATGTTGGTGACGATTCCGATGTCGTCATGCCCGACAACGCGCAGCGTGACCGGAAGCATCGAACCGCTTTTGCCGCTCCAGTTGGCCCGGATGACGCGGTAAGGATACCGCTCCCGAATGTTCCGCGCGTTCGGGCAGTCAGTCTTATGAATCTTCACAACCCCGTCGCTCGATATGAAGCCGAACACGGGGTCTCCATATATAGGGTTGCAACAGCGTGCGAATTTATAGCTGAGGCCATCGATAGATTGCGCCCCGATCGTCAGGACGTCGCTCTTCGACTGTTCCTCTCCCTGGTCAGTGTGAAGCTGGAATTCCTCTGCCGAGACTTTCTCCGTTTCCCCCTCTTCGCGGGCCGTGAATTCGGCGTATTGATTCAGCACTCTCCCGGCATCGAGTTTGTTGCTCCCGAGGTCGGCATAGAAGTCGAGAGCATATTTGTAGCCCTGCTTCTTGATGAGCTTCATAAGCTCGGCCTCCGAAAGCTCCATCTTCCGGTTCTTGGCCCTGCGTCCGAGCGCCTCTTTCCCGACTTCCGCAAGACGCTGCTTCTCTTCGTTGAGACTTTGCTTGATCTTGTTGCGGGCCTTGGAGGAGATAACAATGTTGAGCCATTCCGGACGCGGCGTCTGGTTGGCAGCCGTGACGATCTCCACCGTGTCGCCGTTCTGGATCCGGTAGTTTATCTTCTTATGCGTACCGTTGACGATCGCCCCCGTGCATTTCGCCCCGACATTGGAATGGATATGGAAAGCGAAGTCGAGAACGGTCGCTCCGGCCGACAGCCTGAAAAGGTCCCCCTTGGGCGTGAAGGCGAACACTTCTTTCCCGAAAGGATCGAGATGAATATTCTTCATCAGCTGCATCGGTCCTCCCTCGGCCGTCTCCAGGATGTCGCGGATATTGTTCATCCATTGGTCGGTCGAATCCGATTTGACCCCTTTGTATCGCCAATGGGCCGCGAGACCCTTCTCAGCCACAAGGTCCATGCGTTCCGAACGGAATTGAACCTCAACCCACTTGTTGCCGGGACCCATAACGGTGGCATGAAGCGATTCGTAGCCATTGCTCTTCGGAAGCGAGATCCAGTCTTTCATTCTCGAAGGATTGGCCGTGTACATATCCGCAAGGATCGAATAGGCCGTCCAGCAGTCGGCTTTCTCTTTCTCCCTCGGCGTGTCGAGGATGACGCGGATCGCAAACAGGTCGTAGATTCCGGGGAGATCCACTTTCTGCTTCTTCATCTTGTTCCAGATCGAGGAAATCGATTTGGTTCGCCCCTTGATCGTGAATTTCAGGCCGGCATCCTCCAGACGTTTTTTCAGGGGCTCGATGAATTCCTTGATATATGCGTCGCGGGAGCGCTTGGTTTCGTTCAGCTTGTGGGCAATCTGGGTGTAGATTTCCCGGTTGGTATATTTTAAGGAGAGATCCTCAAGTTCCCCCTTTATCTTGTAGAGACCGAGTCGGTGGGCCAGCTGCGCATAGAGGCAATTGGCCTCGAAAGCCACATTCCTCACCCAGTCCTCATCGGGATGATGGTTGATCGAGCGCATCAGGATGAGGTTTTCGACTATCATCATTATGATGACCCGGATGTCATGGGCCAGCGAGAGGATGAGGCCCCTGAAATTTTCCTGGTTTGTCGCCGAGTTGCGGTTGGAATATTTCCTAACGGATTCCAATCCGTCGATGAGCGAGGTGATGTCTTCCCCCCAGGTTGAGAGAATCTCCTCCCGGGAAATCAGCCCGTTGCGGAGCACGCCATCCAGAAGGAAGGCAATCTGTATGTTCCGGTCAGGATCAACCATCTCCGCGAATCCGCACGCGGCGCGGAGGGTCATGACGGCCTGCGGCAGCCCGTAGGAGTCGTGGGCCGCATGGTCTGATTCGATTGATTTCCGCAGGGTTGTGGTGAGTGTCCCGTATTCTTCCGGGCTAAGGTTGGGGGATAAGGCTTCGCATAATTTCCCGAAGAGACCGAGCATCTCGCGTCTCTCCGACAGGGTAAGTGTGTCCGGCGTGATGGTTTCCATATTCATTAATTTTGATATGTGACCATACATCTGTATGACCTTAATACTATAATTCTACTATAATTCGATACTCAATACGATTGATATGCAAAGCTACGCAAAAAATTTCACTTTTGCGTAGCTTTGCATATCTTAATTTTTATGCCTACAGTCGCTGTTGGTCTAATCGACTATGTCAGTGTCGTCGGATAAAGGAGAAGATAGAGTCGTAGGCAGCCTGTCGATGTGGCATTTCCGACAGGATCAGGTCATGCAGGCCGCTATCGATTGTGCAGACTTCGCGGACATGACCCAATTTCTCGCCCCGCGCCTGGAGCATAGCCGGATCGAGCACGGCGTCCCCTGTCTGGAAGGAGGGATCCCAGTTGCATCCGTCGATCTTCCGGCTGCTGTGCATCACGAGGATCGGCACCACGATATTCTTCGCATTCTTCATCAGCTGCGACTGCGCGGTGTTGATCGCGCCGACCCAACTGTAGGTCACGGGCGGCGAATATATCATCTTCCAATCCGTGTTATATTCCCATTCGCCGTGGAACTGTTTAAGCAGGCTGTAGGCATATCCGTCGCAATGCCCCTGCTTGACCTTGCCGTTGGGGAAGGCTTTTCCGAGCCAGCCTATCACGGGCGCGGCCACATTCCGCATGAAGGCGTTGAAGTTCCATTCAAGGAAAGGGGAGTCGGTGACCACGCGCTGGACGCCGACGTTATAGCCGCGCATGGCGGCGAAGTAGGCAACGGTCAACCCTCCCGTGGAATGCCCTCCGAGAGTTATGTCGAGGTTGCCGTCGCGCCTCATCTGGGCCAAGGCCGAGTCGATGTCGGCGAAATATTCTTTCTGGTCGCGGATATTGAAGGGATATTGCCATGGTTCCCAACTCCGTCCGTAACGCCGAAGATCGACAGCATAGAAATTAAATCCGGAGTCGACGAATTGATTCCCCATTTCTTTCTGGAAGAAATAGTCGTTGAAGCCATGAATATATAAGAAGGCACGGCGCGAATTGCCGGGCGCCATCTTGCGCACGATCGTCGAGCGGCACGGCCCGTCGAACGCCTCTCCCTGGTTGACATATCGGGCTTCATATCCCGGCAGGATGTCGGCGTGCCATGTCGTGTCGGTGGTCGGTGTCTTGGGTCCGGTGTATTTCTCCGGGAAATGCCATTCGGCTGTGGCTGCGGTCGCCACAAGCAGTCCGCCGATGACGGCCAATGGAATCTTTTTCATATATAAGTCAAATTTAAGCAATATGAAATTTGTGGAAGTTGCGTAGCGTGATTGTGGTCCGAACGAAGTGAGGACTCTTATCTAATTTAAAAAACGACAATAAAGAAATAAAGTTGACAACCCTTTTAGAATTCAAATATTCTTATTAAATTTGCAGGGTCAAAGAGATGACGGCCCGCGTGCCGGTTTGTTGCGGCGCGTCCGGCGAACCAGTCCGCCATTTCTTTTGTTTTCCATTAAGACGAGAGAGATTTTCGTCATCGCAACAATTCCCCCTATCCATATAGCTTAACCTTGCTCAGGGATCGTTGGATATTTGTTGCCTATCGTGGGTTAAGACCCGTCTGACACTGTCTGAATTTTTTCCCTATAACATTTTTTCTCTGTCTGTTCGCTGCGCGGATTGATTTGCAGGTTTTTAAATCCCCGCTGATATATAAATCCCCGCCGATAAAAGAAAGTAGAGAGTCAATATTCCGTTATGCAAAGTTATGAAGATTTAATGGCGATGGATGATGCCGCCTTGCGCGGACTCGCCGAGTCGATGGGGATGAAGAAGCTCCCTGCCGACAAGCAGTCGCTCGTTTATGATATTATCGATTTAGATTCCGTGCAGGTGGCCCGTGAGGAGGCTGCGAAGCTCGATCCCAAGACGGGCCGCGCGCGCAAACCCCGCGCGAAGCGCGCCGTGAAGGCCGACGCCCCCGCCGATCAGCCCGCTGAAGTTGCCGCTCCTGCTGAGGCTCCCGCCGAAGCCCCCAAGAAGAGGGGACGCAAACCGAAGGCGCTGAAAGAAGCTGCAGCCGAGGCTTCCGCAGAGGCTTCTCCGGCTGCCGCAGAGGCCGAGGAAGCCCCGGCCGTCAAGACCCGCAAGAAGCCGGGCCCGAAGCCCGGAAAGGCCCGGGCAAAGAAAGCCGCGGAGGCTGAGGCCGATGCCGCCAGTCCGTTGGAACAGGAAATGCCCCTCGCAATTCCAGATTTCCACCCGGAGGCTCCCGCCACGCCTGCCCCCGCTCAGCCGGCTGCCGCTCCCGCCGCGGCCCCTTCGCCGGCCAAGGAAACCGCCCCTGTTCAGCCGCAGGCTCCCCAGGATAGGGAAATGGCTGTCCGTCCGGCCAACCGTCCCTCTCTTGATTCTTTCTTCGGGAACGCTTCCAAGCGACGCACATTCGTGCCCCGCTCCCAGCAGGAGATTCAGGAGGCCGCCATCGCCGCTGCCCAGGCGCCGATCATCATCGCCGAACCGGGCGTCGAACAGAAAGTCCAGAAGCAGCAGAATAAGCACCTGACAAAGAAGCAGCGTATGCAGCAGCGTCAGCAGCAACGCCAGCAACAACAGCGTCAGGAAACTATCTACGATTTTGAAGGTATCATCACGAATTACGGTGTCCTTGAAGTCATGCCCGAAGGCCACGGCTTCCTCCGTTCGAGCGATTATAACTATCTCGGGAGCCCCGACGATGTGCTCGTTAGCCGCGACCAGATCCGCGAATTCGGTCTTAAGACGGGCGATGTGGTCGAGGGAGGTATCCGTCCTCCGCGCCCCGGCGAGAAGTATTTCCCGCTTTGCCGCGTGATCTCAATCAACGGCCTTCCGCCGGAAAAGGCACGCGACCGCGTACCGTTTGAGCATCTTGTTCCCCTCTTCCCGGAGGAGAAGTTCAATCTGACCGGCGGAAAGCAGGGAGGAATCTCCACCCGCGTTGTCGATATGTTCGCCCCGATCGGCAAAGGCCAGCGTGCACTGATTGTCGCTCCGCCGAAAACCGGTAAGACTATTCTTCTCAAGGATATAGCCAATTCAATAGCCGAGAACCATCCCGACACGTATATCATCATGCTCCTTATCGATGAACGTCCCGAGGAGGTTACGGATATGAGCCGCAGTGTCAATGCCGAGGTGATTGCCTCGACGTTCGACGAGCCGGCCGAGCGTCATGTGAAGATCGCAGGGCTCGTGCTTGAAAAGGCGAAGCGCCTCGTGGAGAGCGGCCATGATGTCGTCATCATGCTCGATTCAATCACGCGACTTGCTCGCGCTTACAATACTGTCTCCCCCGCATCGGGCAAGATTCTTTCCGGCGGTGTGGATGCCAACGCCCTCCAGCGCCCGAAGCGCTTCTTCGGCGCGGCCCGAAATATCGAGAATGGCGGTTCGCTGACGATTATAGCCACTGCTCTGACTGAGACAAGCTCCAAGATGGACGAGGTTATCTTCGAGGAATTCAAGGGAACGGGCAACATGGAGCTCCAGCTTGACCGCAAGCTCTCGAACAAGCGTATTTTCCCGGCTGTCGATATCATCTCTTCGTCAACCCGTCGCGACGACCTGCTCCTGCCCCAGGAGACACTCAACAGGATGTGGATTCTCCGCAATTATCTCGCGGATATGAATTCAGTCGAGGCCATGGAGTTCATCAAGAAGAGAATGGAACTTACGCGCAGCAACGAGGAACTTCTCGTCACAATGGAACGCTGAGAATGAATAGTTTTGGAACTCTACTGCGGCTTTCCACATTCGGGGAAAGCCACGGTCCGGCAATGGGAGGCATACTCGACGGTATGCCTCCCGGCTTGCGTCTTGACCTCGGCGTTGTCGACAGCTTGCTGAAGCGTCGGCAGACGGGCTCCCTCCCCGGCACGTCCCAACGGCGCGAGCCGGATGAGGTCGAATGGCTCTCCGGTTTTTCGCCCGACGGACTGACCCTCGGTTCGCCGATCGGTTTCATTATCCGTAACCGCGATGCCCGTCCGGGAGATTACGACACGGACAATTTTCCGCTACGCCCGAATCATGCCGATTATACATATATGAAGAAATATGGAATCCATGATTTCCGTGGTGGGGGACGCGCGAGCGCGCGGGAGACTGTTTCCTGGGTTGCAGCCGGAGGATTGGTGATCTCATGGCTGTCTCAGCGGGGCATTACAATCTCGGCCGAGGCGCAACCTTGCGGAGATGTGTTGGCGGCGATGGCCGACGGGGATTCTGTCGGAGGAGTGGCCCGGTGTGTCGTAACCGGTCTGCCCGCCGGAGTAGGGGAACCCGTCGGCGACAAACTTCATGCGCGGTTGGCGGCGGCCATGATGTCGATCAATGCCGCCAAGGCCTTTGAGTATGGCGACGGGATGGCCGCCGCTTCGATGCGCGGGTCGGAGTCGGCTGACTTGTTCAAGCCCGGTTTGCCGGCCGATGAGCCATGTCTGACGAACCATTCCGGGGGCGTCCAGGGAGGGATTTCCAACGGTATGCCGATTGTCTTCCGGGTCTGGATCAAGCCTACGCCGACGATCATGCGCGAAGTGGAGACTGTGGATATCAACGGCAATCCCTGCCGTATCCCTCCCCGGGGGCGGCATGATGCCTGCGTGGCGCTCCGCGTGGCCCCTATTGTGGAAGCCATGACTGCCCTGGTCCTCGGCGACCTCCTTCTTCACCCGTCACGATGAATCCCTACTATACCGATTATTCCGAATATATCGGCCAATTCTTTCCGGGGCGTAAAATTCAGAAACTTTCTGTCAACGCCGGGTTCAGCTGCCCCAACCGGGACGGCTCGATAGGCCGTGGAGGCTGCATCTATTGCGCCAACACGTCTTTTACGCCCGCCTATTGTTTCAATGCCGAGTCCGTGGCCGACCAGATCCGTGCCGGGAAAGAGTTTTTCTCCCGTAAATACCCTCGGATGCAATATATGGCCTATTTCCAGTCGTACACCAATACTTACGGCCGCTCCGTCCGAGAACTTGGCGAGTTGTGGCGCAACGCGATAGGGGAGGAGGATGTCGTGGCGCTCGCGGTCGGTACGCGACCCGATTGCCTGCCGCCGGAGGTGGTTGATGAATTGGCCGGAATCAACAAAGAGGCCCCTGTGTTTGTTGAACTTGGTGTGGAGACGATGTCAGATGCGACTTTGAAGGTCATAAACCGTGGGCATACTTCCGCTCAGACCGTTGATGCAGTCAAGCGTCTCGCAGAGGCCGGCCTTCATGTCGGGGTTCATCTGATTGCCGGTTTGCCCGGTGAAGATGAGGAAGATGCAATTCGCTCGGTCGAGGCTGTATGTCAGCTGCCGGTGGAGTCGCTGAAGATCCATCATCTGCAGGTGCTCCGTTCGACGCCACTTCTCCGGATGATTCAGGCGGGGGAATTGACAGTTCCTGAGTTCAGCGTTGATCGCTATCTCGACCTCTGCTGCCGGATCGTTGATGTTGTGCCGCGCAGGATAGCCATTGAGCGCTTCCTGGCTTCCGCGCCTCCGGAGATGGTGGTCAGTCCCAAATGGGGATTGAAGAATTATCAGTTCGTCAACCTCCTCCACAATAGACTTAAAAATAGACTTAAAAATAAACAAGAAGAATAATTGATGAAAAAACTACTCGCCGCCGCGCTCCTGTTGTCGGGCGCCGC